>JAAAOI010000147.1 GCA_009908945.1 Bacteroidota bacterium | reverse complement strand
GGCCTCACCACCGGGGGCCGCGATTTCAACCCAGTCGCCAAAGTTGGAGTAGGACGCTTTGCCGTCGTTGTGATCGGTAGCGGCCACAGCCATTGCTGGCGGGTAAAAGCCGGGGTAGAAGTTCGCGCTTGAGTTGGAGTTACCGGACGAGTTGACAAACAGCCCGCCGTTCATCGGGGCATCGGGGCCGCCCGCTTCCGCCACAAAGTAGTCGATAGCATCCAGCACGGCTTGCTCAAAGAATCCCGGGGACGTGTACCCCCAGCTGTTGCTGGAAATCACCGCGCCGTTGTCCGCGCCATAAATGATCGCTTCGGCAAAGCCGCCCACGACGTTGGAAAACGTCTGCGCTGTCATAATACGGACCCCGCTATCGGGGGAGCCGTCACCACCAGCGACGCCAGAAACCCCTTCGTCGTTGTTCGTAACCGCAGCAATCGTCCCAGACACGTGAATGCCATGGGAGTCGCCCTGGGCATTCGGGTTGCTGGGGGCGACATCGGCATTGTTGTTGGCAAAGTTGTAGCCGTAGATATCATCAATAAAGCCGTTGCCATCGGTATCGGTGCCATCCGCTACCTCGTCGGGGTTAATCCAGAGGTTCTGCGCGAGATCGGGATGGTCGATCTGCATCCCGGCGTCCACAACTTGGACGATCACGTCCGGGCTGCCGGTTTCGATCTCCCAGGCCTGCGGCAGGCTGATGTCGGCACCGGCGGTGCCGCCGGTCTGGCCTGTATTCTGGTAGTGCCACTGGTCTGCATACAGCGGATCGCTGGGGTCGCCTTCGCCAGGAAAGTCCGGGTTGGCTGCAGCCTTCGCCTGCATCGCTTCTACAAAGGATTCGCGCCCGTCGTTGACGTAGGATAACGCGTGCTCCTTCACCAGCACGTGCTCGGCGAGCTCGGTATTCGGATCAGCGTGAAAGGCCAGCATGGCGTCGCGCGTGAGGGCTACGTCGCCCGCCTCGAAGTAGACGCGGTACCAGCGGTCCAGTCCCCATCGGGCATGCCGATCGGCGTACCGGGGGTTGGGGCGAAACATGCGCTCGACGCGTGTGACCTGGTATTCTGTACTTAGCTGATCCAACGAGGCGATGCCCATTCGGGCAACGCCGTCCTGCACGTCAAGCTGGATGGAGGGGGTCGCGGTTTCAGCTACCTTGATGTGAAACACGCCCTCAATGACCGCTTCTTGCGGGGCGTCGTGGTTGAGCTCTTGGGCCAGCGCGGTGGCTGGAAGCAAAAGCAACATGAGAAGGAAAAGAACGGAGCCTGACAGCCATTGGGGCACTTCGGCAGGCGGCCACTTCGTACCGGGATGCTTCATGGGGACGAAAGGTTTGGTGGATTAAGGGTACGGGTCCGCGCGCATCAGCCCTTCGCTTGCTCGGGGCCTCACACGTAAGGCATGCTACCGAGGAAGAGACGCAGGCCCAACGGCGGTTAGTGGCAGCAACGCCTGGCTCCACAAGGCTCCAGTCGCTTGCTGCACCGTACGGGACACCAATCTGGCCCTACAGAACGTGAGACAATTGAGAACGTGAGACAATTGCTCGGGCCAGTCCCGTGCTAAAAGCAATGCATGCACGCTTAATGTATAAGCCGCATGAATTTACTCAGCGTTCAAACAGCACCATGCCTGCGCGACTTGCAAGCCGGTGCGTGTGCCCACTGTTGCCTTCACGCAATATTATCGAAAAGTTTACTGCAAGGAGCGAAACCTATGCGGGCCGTACTCCACGACTTTCGCCCCGATGCGTTAATGGATGAAGCCGTAACGGCACATGCCACCTCGGCGGTAGGTAAGTCCTCCGGTTGGCCAGCGGTGCGGCGCCGCGCAGACCGTGCCCGCATAGGGGAAGGCTGACGTCAAAGGGTACGGCCAAATCGGGCTTTGTCTAAAACTCCTCGCAGGCTGTGCGCGGTCGGATGGCCTCCGCAGCAGCATTTGCTCACCTCAGGGGTGCGTTCTTCGGTCCGGGCACGTCACGTGGCCCCACAGCTGCACCTGGCCTTTTGCGTCACGCGATACTCCGTGCCAGCGGCTACCGCGCCGCTGCGCCTTCCGTGGCCGCTACCCAACGGCCCTTGTTGTAAATACCGCGGGCGCGGCCCACCATCGGGGCATCCACAAACGGCGTGTTTTTGCTCTTCGAGTGGATGTGAGGCTCGGCGAAAGTCCACGCCGAGGTGGCGTCGAACACCGTCAGGTTGGCGGCGGCGCCTGCGGCCAGGGTAGGGATGGGAAGGCCCAGAATCGCGCGGGGTGCAACGGTGAGCTTGTGCACCGCCTCCATCACCGAGAGGTGGCCGGGGGCGATCAGTTCGCGCCCGATGAGGCCCCAGGCCGTCTCCAGGCCCAGGATGCCAAACGGGGCGGCCGTGAACTCGACCTCTTTCTCAAACGCCGCGTGGGGGGCGTGGTCGGTGCAGAGCGCATCGATGGTGCCGTCGGCCACGCCCGCGACGAGCGCCTGCCGGTCGGCCTCAGGGCGGAGGGGCGGGTGCATCTTCGTGTGCGTGTCGTAGTCTGTGTCTTCCACCGCCTGATCCGTAAGCGCGAGGTGGTGCGTGCACACTTCAGCCGTCACCCGCACACCGCGTGCTTTCGCACGCCGCACGAGGTCAACCGCCCGCCCGGTAGAGATGTGGGCGACGTGTACGTGGCCACCCGTGACCTCTGCCAGCAGCAGGTCGCGGGCGATCATGACTTCCTCGGCAAGCGCGGGAATCCCGGGCACGCCCAACCGCGTGGCGACGGCCCCCTCGTGCATCTGGCCGTGCGGGTTTAGCGTGAGGTCTTCCATATGGTTGATAATCGGGCGGTCCAGCATCGCGCTGTACTCGAGGGCCCTGCGCATGAGGCCGCTGTGCTGCACGGGCGAGCCGTCGTCGCTAAAGGCCACGGCACCGCTTTCCACGAGCGTGGCCATCTCCGTGAGCTCCTTCCCTGCACGCTGCTTCGACACACACGCGATGGGATGCACATGCACCGGCGTGTGCGCGGCTTGCTCGATGATGAACTCCACCACGTCGCGCGTGTGGATCGGCGGTTCGGTGTTGGGCATGCACGCCACCGCCGTAAACCCGCCGAAGGCCGCGGCCTGGCAGCCGGTCGCGATGGTTTCCTTGTGCTCAAACCCCGGTTCGCGCAGGTGCACGTGCATGTCCATCCAGCCGGGCGAGATATACGCGCCATCCACGTCCACGACCGGTGCCCCTTCGGCATCGAGGCTGGGCGCGATCGCGGCAATCGCGCCCTCGCGGATGCGCACGTCTGCACGCGTCTCAGTGTCAGCCGCAGGGTCAAGCACGGTGCCACCGCGCAGCAGGAGGTCAGGGGTCATGGCAAAAGGGGGGCCGGTGAAGAAGACGCGTGTCTGAAGCTACGCCCAAAGGTAGGGGCCGCAGCCGACCGATGCGAGCGCAGTCGGTCGGGTTCGTCGGTCCTTCACTTCGCGAGGCGCTACGGGAACCCGATGCGGCGGTGACCCGCTCGGCTGCGGCGGAGAGCGCCGGTACCGGCCAGGAACTGTTACGCCGTCGGAATCCTCTCGGCCTGAGCCTCTCCGAGTGAAGCACAGCGGCGCGGGTATTGTATAGCACCTACTGCATAATATTGCTGACTACTGTATCATCCCATGACTGACCAACCTCCGCAGGACGATGAATCCCTCATGAGCGTCGATGATGAGACGCTCGTTGGGCTCGATGTCGTAGATATTAATGGCGAAAAGCTGGGTGTCGTGGCCGAGGTTGAGGAGGCCCGCGGCACGCGCCGGGTTGTCCTAAACCGAGGCACTGCCTATCCGCTGTACGCCATGACCGTGGGCCCGGACGCACTGATCGTAGACACGGCTGCGATGAAGGAAGCCAACGAAGGCGTCGTGGACGCGGGCGATCCGGATGCGCAGCCCCCGGAGGCCATTGCCGCAGGCCCCGAAGGCTACGTGCGGGACTTTCGCGCACACTTCGACGCCACCTATGCTGATGCAGAATCGCAGTTTACGAGCTACGAGCCGGCCTACAAGTTCGGCTATGGCCTCGGCAGCACGGAGCGTAACCAGCAGCGCTCGTTTGAGGACGTCGAAGACGAGATCCGCGCCAAGTTTGAGGAAGTGGAGCCGCACGTCAATTATGCGCACGTACGCGAGGCCGTGCGCTACGGGTACGAGCGGATGCAGGAAGACCGCCGGTAGCCCATCGTGGTGAACACGTGGTGTACACAGCCGAGCCGCGGCGCTGCGCGAACACGCAGGATTCGTTCGTCGTCGTACGGGGCGTCGGTTGCTTGCTTCCCCATTGCTCCCCCTCTATGGCCTCCTCTCGCCCCCCACTTACCGTGGGCGTCGCTTTCGGCGGCGTGTCGCCCGAGCACGAAGTGTCGGTGATCTCCTCACTGCAAGCCGCTGCCGCGCTGGACCGCGATCGCTATCGCCCGGTGCCGCTCTACATCGCAAAGGATGGCGCCTGGTACACGGGGGCACACCTGCTCGACCCAAGCACGTTCACGGATCTGGATGCCGCCATTGAAGCGGCGACACCCGTCGTGCTGGATCCACGCTCGTACCGCACGCTTCGGCTGCGCACCGACCCCCGGGGCGGCTGGTTGGGCCCATCGCCTGCCATCATTGAGTTGGATGTCGTGTTGCCGGGCCTCCATGGCGGCGACGGGGAGAACGGGGGGCTGCAGGGATTGCTGGAGCTTTTCAACGTGCCCTATACCGGCAGCAGTGTGCTGGGCTCGGCGGTGGGCATGGACAAGGTGCAGGCCAAGCGGCTATGTCAGCAGCTCGACATCCCGGTGGTGGCGTACGTGGCCTTTCGCGAAGACGACTGGGGCTACCAGGAGGAGGCCTGGTTGGACCGCGTGATAGACACGCTGGGGCTGCCCGTGGTGGTGAAGCCGGCTCGGCTGGGCTCGTCCATCGGTATTGCCTTCGCCGACGACCGCGCCGCGCTGGATGCGGCGATCGAAGAAGCGCTGCGCTACGATGATAAGGTGTTGGTGGAGCAGGCGGTGCAGCCGCTCCGCGAGATCAACTGCTCCGTCCTCGGGTCGCCACAGGCCGCGGAGGCCAGCGTGCTGGAGGAACCAGTGCGTACCGAGGAGGAGGCCCTGCTCACCTACGCAGAAAAATACATGCGGGGCGACGCCGCCTCGGGCCAAGCGGGCAGCCCTTCCGGTGGGGCGAAGCAAGGCGGTGGGAGTGAAGGCATGGCCTCTCTCGATCGCCAGATTCCGGCCGACCTCTCGGCAGAGCAGACAACGCGCATCCAGGACTTGGCCGTGCGCACCTTTCGGAGCCTCGACTGCAGCGGCGTGGCCCGCATCGACTTTCTGCTGAACGGCGACACCGGGGCCGTCTTCTTCAACGAGATCAACACCATCCCCGGCTCTTTTTCGTTCTACCTCTGGGAGCCCTCCGGCGTCCCGTTTGGTGAGCTGCTGGACCGGATGATTACGCTGGCTCTGAATCGGCACCGTGACAAGAATGGCCGTGTGCGCTCCTACGATGTCAACTTGCTTTCCGAGCGCAGCCTGCAGGGGGTAAAGGGCCAAAAGCAGTAGCACCGGCGGCCCAGGGGTGTGAGTTGATCGTAACGGGGTTGGACAATTCGCTGACGGAACCGCTTTTTGCGCGCCGTTGCATCAGATTACCCAGCCGTTACAGAATCTGTAACGGGAGAACGCACGTTGAGCATTGGTGTGTTTACATTCAATAATCTGACACGTTCTGGCCATGGCCTCCCCTTCAACGCAGTATGCAGATACGGCTGTTTCGGAACCTGGAAGCGATCGGGACCACGTCGTCGTTATCGGAGCCGGGTTTGCCGGGCTGGAGGTGGTGAAAGAACTGGCAGACGCCCCGATCGACATCACCCTCATCGATCGCAACAACTACCATAAGTTTCAGCCGCTGCTGTACGAGGTCGCCATGGCGGGGCTGGAGGCCGATGACATTGCGCACAACGTGCGCGACATCTTCCGAAAGCAGCCGAACGTGCAGTTTCGGATGGGTACCGTTGCGGCGGTTGATCGGGAGCGGCAGCGCGTGCAGATGGCCGACGGGGCGGCCGTAGCCTACGATTACCTGGTGGTCTGTGCTGGCGCTGTGACGCACTATTTTGGCGTACCGGGCGCGGAGGCGCACGCCTTCCCGCTGAAAAACATCCCCGATGCCATCAAGCTGCGCAACCACGCGCTGCGGCAGTTTGAGCGGTTTGATCGGGACCCGGTAGCGGCCGGGGAAGGAGCGCTCACGTTTGTGCTGGTGGGCGGCGGCCCCACAGGTGTGGAGATGGCAGGCGCGCTCGTGGAGCTCTTTAGCACCCTGGAAGGCGACTTTGCCCACCTCGATATCCAGGAGCACGCCCGGGTGGTGCTCATCGAGATGCAAGACGAGTTGCTGCCGCCCTACGAGCCGTCGCTGCAGCAGTATACCCGCGAGACGCTGGAGCAGCGGGGGGTAGAAGTGCGCACGGGCACCGTGGTGGAGCATGTGGAGGGTACGGGCGTGCAGCTCGCCTCTGGCGATTGGGTGCCCACGCAGACGCTCGTCTGGGCTGCGGGGGTCCGTGCGCACCCGCTTGCCGATACGTTGGACACCCCGCAGCAAGGCAACGGTGCGGTGGTGGTGGAGCGCACGTTGTCGCTGCCAGACGATGACCGGGTGTACGTGGTGGGCGACATGGCCGCAGCAGAGGACGCCGACGGCACCCCGTACCCGGGGGTCGCGCAGGTAGCCATGCAGCAGGGGCGCCACGCGGCGCATCAAATCCTGGCGCTGCGTGACGGCCAGGAGCGGACGGCCTTCACGTACCGCAACCTGGGGCAGATGGCCACCATCGGCCGCAACGCCGCGGTGGGCGAGCTGCCGGGCGGCATTAAGCTGAAAGGCGTCACCGCCTGGGTGCTGTGGGTGTTTATCCACATTGCCAAGATCGTCGGCTTCCGCAACCGTGCCAGCGCCTTTGTGAACTGGATGTACAACTACTTCACGTACCAGCGCAGCGCCCGCCTCATCCTGGACATGCCCTCCGCCTCCGCCCCTCGTGCGTCGGCGCTGGTGAACGGCTCGGCCGAGGCTACGCCGCAAGACGCGGAGGAGGCCACCGATGCATCCCCTGCACCCGCCCCAACGGCACAGGCCGCCTGACGGTGACGGCAGGGCCACCGGCTGAACCTTCGCGCGGAGGCGGTCGTTTGGTACCGGCTATTTACTGCCTCCCTGCTCAACCGCTACGGCATGTCTGACTCTGTTCGCCGGATGCTGCTCGCCAGCGATTCGGTCGTGATCTGTACCCATATCCGCCCGGATGGCGATGCCATCGGCTCCCAACTCGCCCTCGCGCACTTTTTGGAAGCCCAGGGCATCACCGCGCACTGCATCAACACAGATGCGGCGGCGCCCAACCTCACCTGGATGCCCGGCGCGGAGGCGCTGCAGACATTCGACGGGTCGCTCGCCCAGCGGCAGCTGATCGATGCCGCCGATGTGATCGCGATTGTGGATACCAACAAGCTAAGCCGCATCGGGGAGGTGCACACCGCCGTGGAGGCCAGCCAGGCCCCGCGCGTGCTCATCGACCACCACCTGGAGCCCGAGCCCGGGTTCGACGCCACCTTCTCCCGCGACACCGCCTCGTCCACCGGCGAGCTTATCTACGAGCTCATCGCCGCGCACGACGCCACCGCAATCGACGAGGCCATCGCCACAAACCTGTACGTGGCCATCATGACCGACACCGGCTCCTTTCGCTACAGCAGCGTCACGCCGCGCGTCCACGACATCATCGCCGATCTGCTGCGGCGGGGCGACCTTTCGCCTGAGCCTATTCATTCGGCCATTTACGACACTCGCACGTTTGCCGGGCTGCGGCTGCTCTCGCGCTCGCTCGACACCCTGCGCGTGCGCTACGATGGCTTCGTGAGCTACATGCTCATCACCCGGCAGATGCTGGACGCCGCCGAGGCCAGCACGGACGACGCCGAGGGGTTTGTCAATTACCCGCTGTCGATGCGCGGCGTTCAGGCCGCACTGCTCTTCACCGAGACGGCCAAGGGCGTCAAGATCAGCTTTCGCTCCAAAGGCGACGTGGCGATTAACGGCTGGGCGAAAGCGTTTGGCGGCGGCGGGCATCGCAATGCGTCTGGGGTGTTCATCGAAGGGGCCCTGGACGAGGTGGTGGAGGCCGTCATTGCCGCGGCGCCCACCCACCTCGACCTCCCCGCCGGCGCTACCGCCGAGGCCTCCGCTCCAGATGAGGCGCCAGCCCCGGACCTTACCGCCGACGACGAAGCCTACCTCTCCCAACTCCTCAATCTTCAGTCCGACTCCCCCCAATGAAAGTATCCGTCACCACCCTTGCGCTGCGCGAGCTTGACGTAGACCTGCTCATCGTTCCGGTGGCCGAGGACGCCCCGGCGGCGCACACATCGCACCTCATCGATGTACTTGGCCCAGAGGTTGAGCGTGCCCTCGCCGACGTGGGGGGCAAGAAAGACGACGACGCGCTGGTCTACCCGGCCGAGGCGCGCGCCAAGCGGGTGCTGCTCGTGGGGGTGGGCAAAGCCGCGGACGCCGACGCCGAGCGCGTCCGCCACGCCGCGGCCACCGGTGCCTTGGTGGCGCAAAAGCGAGAAACCACCACCGTGGGCTTCGTGGTGCCGGATCTGCCGCTGGATGGCGAGGCCACGGGGCAAGCGCTGGTGGAGGGCTTTAGCCTGGGGGGCTATCGCTTCCGGCGGTATAAGACCGCGCAGGGAGCGTTCGATGGCCCGCAGCGCCTCGTCCTCCACGCCGATGCCAAGGAGCGTGGCGCCCGGCGTGGCGCGGAGCGGGGGCGCGTGGTGGCCGAGGCCGTAAACGCGGCGCGCGACCTCGTCAACCTCTCGCCTGATGATAAAACCCCGACGCGCTTCGCCAAAGCAGTGGAGAAGTCGGGCAAGCGCTACGGGTACGAGGTCTCGGTCTGGAATGAGACGCTCATCGAAGAAGAAAAAATGGGCGGCCTCCTGGCGGTAAACCGGGGCAGCCAAGAGCCGCCCGTGTTCATCGAGATGACGTGGAAGCCGGAGCATGCGGTCAATGAAAAGCCCATCGTGCTGGTAGGCAAGGGCGTGATGTTCGACACGGGGGGGCTCTCGCTCAAGCCCACCAAGAACGCGATGGACTTCATGAAGGCCGACATGGCTGGTGCAGCCGCGGTGGTAGGAGCATTCGAGGCCATCGCCAAGCTGAACCTGCAGGTGCATGTGGTGGGCCTCATCCCGGCCACCGACAACCGCCCCGGCGAGAACGCCTACGTCCCGGGCGATGTGCTGCACATGCACTCGGGCGCCACCGTGGAGGTGCTCAACACCGACGCCGAGGGCCGCCTCATCCTGGCCGATGCCCTTTCGTATGCCAAGACGTACCGCCCGGAGCTGGTCCTCGACCTGGCCACGCTGACGGGCGCGCAGGTGGTGGCGCTGGGCTCCAACGTCGCGGCGCTCATGACGAACCCCCGTAACGACCCGGCGGCCCGGGTGCAGGCCCTCCGCGAGGCCGGGCAGCGCAGTGGCGACCGCGTACACCCGCTGCCGCTGGACGACGACTATAAGGAGCAACTTGACAGCGACGTGGCCGACCTCAAAAACGTCGGGGGCAAGGAAGCGGGCTGTATCACGGCCGGCAAGTTTCTGGAGCACTTCGTGTCCTACCCGTGGGCGCACCTCGACATCGCCGGGCCGGCCTTCCTGCAGTCCGCGAAGCCCTACCGTCCCAAAGGCGGCACCGGCTTCGGCGTGCGGCTGCTCGTGGAGTTTCTGCGGGACCGGGCCGATCCT
Source organism: Bacteroidota bacterium (assembly GCA_009908945.1). Taxonomy (GTDB): domain Bacteria; phylum Bacteroidota; class Rhodothermia; order Rhodothermales; family Salinibacteraceae; genus Tc-Br11-B2g6-7. The sequence continues at coordinate 11,401 of JAAAOI010000147.1, read as the reverse complement.
CGCAAGCGGTCGTGAGCGGGCCTCTTCGTTTTCTGCTTACCTGCCCTTTATGATCTGATGGCTTCGGAACGTACGCCCACGCCTCCGCTCGATGCGTCAGCCGCGCCGCGCCAGCGCTACCTGCCCCGCGTGGGCATCTCGCTGGGCGATCCTAACGGCATCGGCCCCGAGGTGGTGCTGAAAGCTCTCGCCGATACCCGCCTCTACCGCTTCGTGCGGCCGTTTGCGATTGGGTCGGCGCATGTCCTGCATCATCATGCGAGCCACCTCGGCTTCTCCAGCGTCAAGATCCGTACCGTCGATACGCCCCCCGAGTCCTGCGCCGAGGAAGCCCTCTACGTGCTGGACCCGGACCCCGACGCCACACCCCGGGTGCAGTTCGGAAAAGCTACGAAAGCGGGAGGGAAGGTGGCGATGCAGGCCGTAGAGCGGGCGACGGACCTGTGCCGCGAGGGCGCCATCGATGCGATGGTCACAGCGCCGATCTCCAAAGAGGCCATCTCGAAGGCCGGGTACGACTACCCCGGCCACACCGAGTTTATCTCGGAGCGGGTGGGTGCCGACGACCATCACACGATGATGCTCGTCTCGGATGAGCTGCGCGTGGGCCTGGTGACGGGCCACATGCCGGTGTGGGACATCCCCAAGCACGTCACGTGCGACCGTATCTTGCAGAAGATTGCCATCATTGACAAGGCGCTGCGGGAAGATTTTGGGATTCAGCGACCGAAGATTGCGTTGCTCGGCCTCAACCCGCATGCAGGCGACGGCGGCGTGCTGGGACGGGAGGAGATTGAGTCCATCGTGCCGGCCATCAAGAAGGCACGGGAGGGCGGGTACCTGGTCTATGGCCCGTTTCCGGCCGACAGCTTCTTCGGGATCGGCGGGTATCAGCTGCACGACGCCGTGCTGGCCATGTACCACGATCAGGGCCTGGTGCCGTTCAAGACGCTGGCCTTCGAGAGCGGCATCAACTACACGGCCGGGCTCCCCATCGTGCGTATGTCGCCCGACCACGGCACGGCGTACAACATTGCAGGGGAGGGCCAAGCCTCACCGGGGAGCCTCCGGGCAGCGCTCTACCTCGCCATCGATGTGGTGCATCAGCGCCGCACGCATGCCTCGACGCCGGCCTAACCGATAACGTTTGCTATGGCTTCGCCTGCTTCCTCCGCGCCGGAATCTGCGCCGTACAGCGTGCTGGCGGTGGGATACGACTTGGTGATGGCTCACGTGGACTACGCCGGCTGGGCGGACCACGTGGAGCGGCTGTTTGCGGCCCACGACGTGGCGCCAGCGCGCATCCTGGAGCTGGGCTGCGGCACGGGCTCGCTGGCCCTGGAGCTGCAGCCGCGCGGCCCCTACGCCTACCGCGCCACCGACCGCGCGCCCGTCATGATTGCCGTAGCCCGCCGCAAGGCACAGGCGGCTGATGCCGCGGTTACCTTTGCTGAAGCCGACTTCACGAACTTCCGCGTGCCTTCGCCGGTCGATGCCGTGCTGCTGCTGTACGACGGCTTGAACTACGCGACCGACCCTGCCGACCTGGAGGCCCTCTTTGGCGGGGTAGCGGCGGCGCTGCGTCCGGGCGGCGTGCTGATCGTAGACCAGAGCACGCCCGCCAACTCGGAAAACAACGCTGCGCACTTTGACGATGCCGGCAGCGAGGACGGCTTCGCCTACGAGCGCCGCAGCACCTACGACCCGGCCGAACGGCTGCACAGGACGACGTTTACGCTGTCCGTCAACGGCCGCACCGTTACCGAAACCCATGTGCAGCGGGCCTATACCCGCGCCGAGGTGCTCGACCGACTGGCCGCGACGCCGCTCCAGGTGGAGGGGGCATACGACGGCTTCTCGCTGGCACCGGCCACCGACACCTCCGAGCGTATTCACTGGGTGCTGCGCCTGCCGATGGCGTAGCGCGCCGCGCCGTTTCCTCCTCTGCTTCTACCTGCCATGATTGATATTCGCAACGCCAGCCTCTCGTATGAGCTTCCCGACGGCAGCCACCGCTCGGTGCTGGAGAGCGTCTCGCTGGAGATACAGCAGGGCGAGCTCGTGTACCTGATCGGGCCCACGGGCAGCGGGAAAAGCTCACTGCTGCGCATGCTGTATATGGACCTGATCCCGGAGGAGGGCCGGGTGCGCATTGGGGATTACCGCAGCGATACCATCACCAAAAAGGAGATCCCGTACCTCCGGCGATCGCTGGGGGTGGTGTTTCAGGACTTCCAACTGCTGCCCGACCGGAGCGTGTACGAGAATGTGGCCTTTACCCTGTACGTGACGGGCAAGTCGGGCGCGGCCGTGAAGAGCCGCGTGCTGCAGCTCCTGGCTCGCGTGGGGCTGAGCCACAAGCACCGGCAGTTTCCGCACGAGCTCTCCGGCGGGGAGCAGCAGCGCGTCGTGATTGCCCGCGCCATCGCCAACGAGCCGTGGATCCTCCTGGCCGATGAGCCCACCGGCAACCTCGACCCGCGCGTGGCCGACGAAATCCATAGCGTGCTGCTCGGTCTGCATCGGCAGGGCATGACGGTGCTGATGGCTACGCACGACTACCGCATCGTCAAAAACCACCCCTCACGTACGCTCGCCCTGATGGGCGGGCAGGTCGTAGAAGTCGATCCCCAAACCCTGTAAACCTCACCCGCCGCAGCCTACGCAATGGCCCACTTGCCACTCTTCCGAGCGACAGACACGCTCTACGACGTCCTCGAGACGCAATGGGAGCGCCTCACCCGGCAAGGAGTAGCTGGTGGGTTCTTGATCAGCATCTTCACGGTGATGCTGCTGCTGATCGAAGCGAACCGGCTGGGCATCGTCCCGGAGCCTTTCGCCCTCTACCTGCCGGTCAATCACTTCCACGCCGTCAGCATAGCCTTCACGGCCTTTCTCATCTTTGAGGTGGTTGGGCTGGCGTTTGGCCTGGTGGACTCCGTGGCCAACGCAGCCGGCAAACAGCTGGAGATTTTCTCGCTGGTGCTGCTGCGCCAGTCCTTCATCGAACTGCGCGACCTGGATGAGCCCATCTCCTGGACCACGCTGGAGGGGCCGGTGGCGTTTATCTTGTCCGACGCCACGGGAGCGCTTATCATCTTTGGGCTGGTTGGGGTGTTTTACGCGATGCAGCGGCACGCCCCGATCACACGGTCGCAAGCCGACCAGCAGCAGTTCCTGCAGGCCAAGAAGGCGGTAGCACTGCTTCTGCTCGCGGGGATCGTAGTCATCGGCGTGACAGGGCTGTGGCGCTTTGTCATGGACGGCATACCGATTGCCTTTTTCGATGTCGTGTTCACGCTCTTCATCTTCACCGACGTGCTCATCGTATTCGTCTCGCTGCAATACAACCTCAACTATGGGGTCGTCTTTCGGAATTCCGGCTTTGCGGTGTCCACCGTCCTGATCCGGCTGGCGCTGGCGGGGCCTCCGTTTCTGAACGCGTTTGTGGCGATCGCCGCTGGAGGGCTTGCCATTGGCGTCACGTGGATCTACAACCGATTCGACGACGAGCTGAACCATCCCTCGGAAGTGCCCAAGCGCTATGCGTCTGACGGCGGCGCCGAGGACGCGGCCGACCACCCCTGATGGCCATCGACCCGCAGGGAAAGAGCGGGGCTGCTGCACGAGCTGACGCGCCGGCCTCGACTCGATTTCACTTCCTGGTTGCGACCCTGACCCCTGCGCGTTATATTTTGCCCGGTTCGCCTCTGGGTGGCGCACGTTACCCGAAGGTCCATCCCCCCGCTCACTACCCTGCCGTCGCCCGGTACCGCACGCCGCTGGTGTGCGCTGCTGCTTCTTCCATTTTGATGCTGTCCGCCTTCTATGGAGCTTCTTGACCAGATCATTAGTGCCCTTAACTCTTACCTGACGCCGGTGCTGGTGGTCGCGTTGCTGGGAACTGGGGTCTACCTTACGCTACGGCTGGGGTTTGTGCAGTTTCGCCGGTTCTGGCATGGCATACTCGTGACCAGCGGTCGGTACGACGATCCCGATGAACCGGGCGACGTCTCCCACTTCGAAGCGCTCAATACCGCGCTCTCGGCCACCGTCGGGATCGGCAACATTGCGGGCGTTGCCCTGGCCATCCACATTGGCGGCCCGGGAGCGGTCTTCTGGATGTGGGTAACGGCGCTGCTGGGGATGGCCACCAAGTACAGCGAGGTGTCCCTGGCGCAACACTATCGGGTGTCGGTAAATCCAGAAGTTGGAAAACGCGTCTGGGCCGGGACGGTGGCGGGCGGGCCCATGTATTACATCGAAAAGGGCCTGGGCAAGCGCTGGAAGCCCATTGCCATGTTCTTTGCCTTTATGCTGATGCTTACATCGCTCATGACGGGTAACGCGGTGCAGGCCAACACGGTGGCGACGGAGCTCAACAACATGTTCGGGATCGCTACATGGATCACGGGACTCCTCACGGCCTCCATCGTAGGCGTGGTCATTATTGGGGGCATTAAGCGCATCGGACGGGTGACGAGCCTGCTCGTGCCGGTGATGGCGGCCATCTACATTCTGGCCGCCCTTGTTGTCCTTGGGCTACACTTGGGCGATGTCGGCTCCAGCTTTGCACGCATCGTGACCGAGGCGTTCAACCCAACCGCTGGGGTGGCGGGCACCGGGGTGGGCGTCTTCCTGACCACCATGACCTACGGCGTGCAGCGCGGCCTCTTCTCCAACGAAGCGGGGCAGGGCTCGGCCCCCATCGCGCACTCGGCCGCCAAAACCGACGAGCCCGTATCGGAAGGCTCCGTGGCCCTGCTGGAGCCATTCATCGACACGATCGTCGTGTGCACCATGACGGCCCTCGTCATTGTCGTGACGGGCGCCTATGACGCACGCGTAGAGACGACGCTCAACCTCAACAACCCAAACATTGGCTATGTCGAGGGCAGCGATGCGGAGGGCTACACCTCGGCACCCCCTCCAGAAGCCCTGGATTTCCGCGAAGGATTTCCGGTGGATGAGAGCGAGGTCTTCCTGGCCTACCACGACGTAGCCGTCCCGCAGCTCTTTACCGACGCTGAGCAGACGGAATCCTTCACAGGGACGCTCTTCCCAGAAGCTGAAGCCGCCGAGACCGATGGCGGGCAACGCCTGGAGGCCCTCTACGGAAATGCCGTACGTACAAGCTCCCCCCTTACCTCCCTGGGCTTTCAGCGGGGCCTCGAACCCGTCGGGCTGGGCGACTTCGGGCGGTACATGGTGCTGATCAGCGTCTTTCTCTTTGCCATCTCTACGTCCATCTCGTGGAGCTATTACGGCGATCGCTGTGCCAACTACCTCTTCGGCATCAACGCCATCGTGCCCTACAAGGCTGTCTTCCTGATCTTCCACTTCATCGGGGCCGTGCTCGCGGTGACGACGATCTGGAGTATCGGGGATGTGGCGCTCTCCTTGGTAACGATCCCGAACGTGCTGGCGCTGGTGCTCCTGTCGCCCGTGCTGGCGAAGATCACCAAGTCGTACTTCAACCGCGCGCCCTGGCTGGAGAATGAAGCGGTGCAAAAACGCGTGCGTGAGGAAAAGAAAGGCAAGAAGGGCGGCTCGGCTGACGCCTCCTAACTGTTCGCTCGCCTCCTCTCCTCGCTGGTGCCCTGGCTCATGGAACACGTCACGATTATTGATCATCCCCTGCTCAGGCGGGACCTGACGCGCCTGCGCCGGGATGAGACGCCGCACGGGGTTTTCCGCGATACGCTCTCCGATGCAGCTGCGATCCTGGGCTACGAGGCCTTGCGCGACCTTGCGCTGCGCGAGCACCCCATCGAGACCCCGCTGGAGGCCACAACGGGCTACGCCATCGCCGATGAGGTGGTTGTGGTGCCCATCTTGCGGGCCGGGCTGGGCATGGTGGATGGCGTGGTGCGGTTCGTCCCGGAGGCCCGCGTGGGGCACCTGGGCATGCAGCGCGACGAGGAGACCAAGCAGCCGGTCGACTACTACAGCAACATCCCTGGCGGCGTCGCATCCGCCCGGGTCATCGTCGTGGACCCCATGCTGGCCACCGGCGGCAGCGCGATTTCGGCCGTCGAGCACCTGAAAGGCCACGGGGCCCAGCGCTTCACCTTCGTTTGCCTGGTGGCAGCCCCCGAAGGTATTGCGGCGCTCAGCGAGGCGCACCCGGAGGTCCATATCATTACCGCAGCCATCGACCGCGAGCTGGACGCCAACGCGTTTATCCGCCCCGGTCTGGGCGATGCGGGCGACCGCATCTTTGGCACCCGTCCGTAGCCCTTTTCTTGATTGCCCCTGCTGCCCATGCCCCGCCGCATCGCGTGTTCGTTGCTTGGCGTTGGATTGCTCCTCCTTTGCACGGGCGGGGCGCTGCCCCTGTGGGCAGCCGATGCGGTACAGATCGAGACGCCCGCGGGCAGGCTTCCAGGCTGGCTCTCCATCGTGCCGCCCCTGCTTGCAATTGGCATGGCGCTGATCTTCAAGCGCGTGATCCCGGCACTCTTCCTGGGCGTGTGGGTGGGGGCGTGGGTGGCAGCGGGGCTTACCGCAAGCGGCCTGTGGACAGGGCTGCTGGCGTCGTTTGAGGTGTATGTGCTGGGCGCCCTTGCCGACAGCGGGCATGCTGCCATCATCCTGTTCTCGCTGATGATTGGCGGCATGGTGGGCATCATCTCCAGGAATGGGGGGATGCAAGGCGTGGTGAACTACATCGTCACCTGGGCCAGCAACGCTCAGCGCGGGCAGCTGGCCACGGGGGGGCTCGGCCTGGCCATTTTCTTCGACGACTACGCCAACACCCTCGTGGTGGGCAACACCATGCGCTCGGTGACGGACAAGCTCCACATCTCGCGCGAGAAGCTGGCCTACCTGGTCGATTCCACCGCTGCCCCCATCGCGACGCTGGCGTTCGTCACCACCTGGATCGGCTATCAGGTCGGCCTCGTGGGAACGGCGGTCGATCAGATTGACGGGTATTCCGAGGCGGCGTACAGCATTTTCCTCAACTCGCTGGCTTACAGCTTTTACCCGATATTGGCTATCATATTTGTGTTTGCGGTGGCCTATTTTAAGCGGGATTTCGGTCCGATGTACGAAGCTGAGCGCCGGGCCCGCACGACGGGGGAGGTACTGCGCGCCGGCGCCACGGTGGATCAGGCGGCGGCTGATGGCAAGGAGATGATGTCCAAGCCAGGCAAGCCCCAACGGGCGCTCAATGCCGTGGTCCCCATTGTGGTGCTGGTGGGCTCGGTGCTGGGCGGGCTGTACGTGACGGGCCTGCAGGAGGCTGGCGCGGGGGCGTCGCTGCAGGACATCATCGGCAATGCGGACTCCTACAAGGCGCTGATGTGGGGGGCACTGCTCGGCGTGGTCGTCGCTGCCGTGCTGTCGGTGGGGCAGCGGATCCTGACGCTCGAAGAGACGGTGGAGGCCTGGTACGCGGGCCTGAAGTCGATGCTCTTTGCCATGATCATCCTGGTGCTGGCGTGGGCCCTCTCTGAGATCACCACCGTGCTCAACACTGCCGACTACCTGATGACGGTGCTCGGGGAGGCGCTCCCCCCCGGCATCGTGCCAGCTATCGTTTTCGTGTTGGCGGCAGCCACGGCCTTTGCCACAGGCTCCAGTTGGGGCACCATGGGCATCCTGATGCCGCTGATCATTCCCCTGGTGTGGGCGGTGTTGCAGCTCAACGCGATGACAGATCCCACCCATTACCACATTATCTACTCGTCGGTCTCTGCTGTACTGGCGGGTAGCGTCTGGGGAGACCACTGCTCCCCGATCTCGGACACCACCATTCTGTCCTCCATGGCCTCGGGCTGCGACCACATCGATCACGTCAACACGCAGCTCCCGTACGCGCTGACGGTAGGCGTGGTGGCTATCCTGATGGGGACCATCCCTGCGGGGTTTGGCTTTCCGTGGTGGGCTTCGCTCCTGATTGCCACGCCGCTGCTGATCGGCATCTTACTCTACTTCGGTAAGGATGCGGAAGCGGGACTGGTTGCTGAGGATGCGGCGGTAGTGGCGGCTTCGGGGCGGGGTGGGGACCCATCATGATGCCTCGTGACGTCGTTATGATGGGGGCATGGGTTGGGTTTTCGGGGTGTGGGGTTTCGGGGTGTGGGGACGCATCATGATGTGTCCCTACGGGTTTTTGGGTTAAACCAATGGCGTCGTTTTCGATACCTGCTTCTGATCTGACCCTCCATCTATATGCCTCCGATCACCTGGGATGATTTTCAGAAGGTAGACCTGCGCGCGGGCACAGTGGTGGCGGTGGAGGACTTCCCGGAGGCGCGCACGCCCGCCTACATCCTGCACATCGACTTTGGGGATGAGCTTGGCGTGCTCAAGTCCAGCGCACAGATTACAGACCGGTACACCAAAGCCGACCTTCGCGGGAAGCAGGTGGTGGCTGTGGTGAATTTCCCGCCGAAGCAGATCGGGCCGCACCTATCCGAATGCCTCGTGACGGGCCTGCACCGATCGGATGGAAGCGTTGTCCTAACCGTGCCGGACGCGCCCGTGCCGAACGGAGCGCGTCTGGCGTAGAAGCGGCCGCCGTGGCCTGCGTGGGCGCGCGCCTTACTCCGGGGCCTGCGCCTCCTGTTCGGCTTCCTCTTGCGCTTCGCGTTGCTCGATGCGTTCCTGCGTAGCGGGGTCCTCTGCCACCTGTACCAGGTACCGGGCAAACAAGAAGGAGCCGCCCAGGATCACAATCACCGCGATGATGACCAGGATGCGCGAGCCGGTGCGCCCCAGAGGCCGGGTGCTATGGTGCTCGGGAGGTTCGTTAGTGGGAGCGTTCATGATGGAGAGCCCGAAGAGGGGCTATAGTGGCGGAAGCGGGTTACGGCGTACGGCTGCGGTAGGCCCACGTGGCAACGAGGGCCTGCGTGTAGCGCAGCGCATGCATCAGGTTCTGGACGGTGTTCCACTCGAAGCAGCTGTGGTAGTCGTGACCGCCGTTGAAGACGTTGGGCGTGGGGAGGCCCATCTCCGAAAGGCGTGCGCCGTCCGTACCACCACGGATGATGGACTCACGGAGGTCAATCCCAATGCTATCGGCGGCCTCGTGCGCCAGCGAAATCACCCGGGGGTCCGACGCCTGGATGTAATGCCCCATGTTGCGGTACTGGTCCTCAAGGGCAAGGTTGATGGTCGCCTGCGGGTGCTGCGCCTGCAGGGTATCTACCAGATGCTGGATGAAGGCTTTGCGCCGTGCCATCCCTTCGTCCGTGAAGTCGCGCAGCAGGATGCGCGCAGATGCCTGCTGAGCCGTCCCTGCAGCTGTGGTATGCGGGTGGAAGTAGCCTTCGCGGCCGGCCGTTGTTTCCGGCGCCTCAGCGGGCGGGAGCTGGGCCACCAGCTGGCTCACAATGCGGGCCGCGTTCACCATTACGTCCTTTGCATAGCCCGGGTGAACCGCTACGCCTTCTACCGTCACGGTCGCCTCCGCCGCGTTGAACGTCTCGGTGTAGAGCGTATCGCGCCCGCTGCCATCCAGCGTGTAGGCGACGTCCGCCCCGAGGCGCTCCAGGTCCAGCTTGTCTACGCCCCGGCCAATCTCTTCGTCCACGGTAAAGCAGAGGCGGACGGTAGGGCAGGGGAGGGACGGGTTGGCCACGAGTTCGGCCGCGAGCTGCATCAGGATAGCCACGCCGGCTTTATCGTCGCTGCCCAGCAGGGTAGTGCCGTCGCTGGTGATGAGGTCGTGCCCGATATGATCGCGCAGGGCGGGTTGGCGCTCCGGGTCTAATATCACCGACGGGTCGCCCGGCAGCGGTACGGCCGAGCCGTCATACTCGCGGTGCAATACAGGAGTGACGCCGGCCCCCGGGGCGTCGGGTGAGGTATCGAGGTGCGCCAGCAGGGCCAGCACCGGGCCGGGGGTGCGGGTGGTAGCCGAGAGGGTGGCATAGACGTACCCGTGGTCGTCCATCTCGGGGTCTGAGGCACCCATCGCCTCCAGCTCATTCACCAGCAGGTGGCCCAGTACCTTTTGCCGCTCGGTAGAAGGCGTCGACGCGGCATCGGGGTTGGAGGTGGTGTCGATTTGCACATAGCGCCAGAACCGGCGGGCTACAGGCGGTAGCGAGGCCGGAGGAGCGACGGGGACAGCAGGGGTACTCATACAGACGAGGGAAACGATACATTCTGAAAAAGGCCTTTCAGGCCGCGCTCCAGTACCCGCGTGCGGGCCTCCTGCACGCTCATCCAGCGCCGGCGGCGCTCGGTGGCTTCCGGATACTCGTCCAGTTGCTCCTGCACCTGCATCAGAAAGACGGTTACCTGCTTGGTACCGGGGCGCACGATGTGGTTGTAGGTGCCCAAGGCCTCCTTGCCTACCTTCCCGCGTACCCCGGCTTCTTCGAACGCCTCCATCCGCGCCGAAGCGCGGGCGGTGAGGTCCGGCTCAATGTTGCCCTTGGGGATGATCCACCGTTTACTCTTGCGAGAGGTGATCAACAGGACGCGCAGGCGGCCCTTGACGAAGCGGTAGGGAATGACGCCGGCCTGGGTGGGAGCGGATGCCATGCGTAGCAGGTAGGGCAGGGAAAGGGCAGTGAGCGCAGCGATCAGGACGTAGGCGCGGTGGCGCTGAGGCGGTGGCGCTGGTCGTCCACGCGCTGGATCAGCAGCGGCACCATCCGCCGGCGCAGCTCACCCTCGTGCGCCAGGAAGAAGGCGAACTCCTCCCGCGTGAACAGGCCTGCAATCATCCCGAAGAGGAGGCGCTTGAGCTTGCTATCTTGCTTTAGCAGATTGCGCAGCAGGGCGCGTCGATCGGTGTCGGAGCGCCGCTCGTAGTCGGTATGATACTTCTGCACAAACTGATCTACCAGCTGGAGGATAACGTCGTTTTGCAGTTTGAGGAGGGGCCGTAGGACCTCATGCTGAAAGCATTCCACCGGCTGGGCCTCATCGGTGTCGACGGGGACGTCGGGGCGTAGCGCACGCAGGTTGCTATCGCGGTTGAGGGCGTCTAACGGCATTGCGGGCGAGTTTTGGGGCATGGACACGTAAAGGCCGATGAACCCGCTACTCCGGCGGCCGTTTCGCAGGGCGTGCGTTGCGTATTCCTTGTTCCAATCGTTACCTGCTGACGCACGTGGAGGTGCTGGCCCACGACTCACTGCAAGGCCGCGACGCCGGCACGGAGGGCGCGGCCATGGCCCGGGCCTATCTGCGCGAGCAGCTGGCCGGCCTGGACCTGCAAACCTTTGAGGGGGGGCTGGAGCAGCGCTTCACGTTTCCCCATCGCCGGGCCGAAGAAGAGCGCGAGGGCGTCAACCTGATGGCCTACATCGAAGGGCAGGTGGTGCCGGACACCTTTAGGGCAGGTGGTGCCGGACACCTTTATAGTATGGGGAGAGCGCGAGAGGGCTGCAAACCCTCCTCATTCATGAGGGGGATACGCGGACCCTCTCGCTGT
>JAAAOI010000030.1 GCA_009908945.1 Bacteroidota bacterium | reverse complement strand
CACGGGGTACTGGTAAAGGCGGCTGCTGGAGAGCTCCACGTTGTCTTCTGAGGGGGCCACATCCAGCAAGGTGTGCTCCCGCACAAACGAGAGCAGCGTGGGAAGCGTCTGCGACCCCGTGTACCAGTCGCCCCCGCCGCCATACTGCACGCGGGCGATGGTGACGTCGTAGTCGTCGCTCTGCGCCTGCGTGGGCTGGGTGACGGGCAGGAGCAGCGCGAGCACAACCAGGGCCCACACGCCGCGCATCGGTCCGGGCAGCCAGTCAGAGGAGAAGCACACCATGCGGCAAGACACACAACAGGAGCAAGAGGCGATAACAGGCTCCGATACGACCCGCAGGTTCAAAGGTTTGGAATAGCGGGGGAGGCCTACCCGCCCGTCCACCGGCCAAGTCCTGATGCCCTGATAAGGATCGCTGCGAGCGGGCCCGGCATTTTGGTCCCTGGCACCGCGGCCGCTGGCACCGCCTGTCCAAGAACCGGCGGCGGTATCCTCCGCGCGCCTGTGCTGCCTGTCGGGCGGCGGGTTCTTAACACACGCCGTGCGTTTCAGCACGAGTTGCCCGTGTTGCGCCAGCGTCCGCTGAGGCACTGGTAGACCCGCCCGTTGCGGCAGACACGGTACCACTCTGGGAAGGTCTCTCCATTCCACTCACAGGAAGACAGCACGACCTCGTCTTCGATCGGAGAGGTGATCTCGGGGTTGGGGGCGTCTACCTGTTTGATATCGTCGTTAGCCATTGCGTGCTCCGTGCGGCAGGTGGGGAGGGCTCCGATGCGGCCCCTGTAGAACCCCAAGAAGGTCCAACACAGGGCCGATGTCCCAGAAACTGCACGTGCAGGCCTGCCTTTCTCAAGGTTTCCTGGCGCTTGTTGCCTGTGCTTTTACGCACGGGCTTTCTGAACGACATAAACCAAACATGCCGTTGCCAGAGGCGGGTCCGGGGTCTTGGCACCGGCAAATGATTAAAAGATCAACCACCCACCGTAGGAGGCAATCAGCCCGGCAAAGATCAGCGCCACCGTGTTGATGACCTTGATGAGCGGGTTGATAGCGGGGCCAGCCGTATCCTTGTAGGGATCGCCCACCGTGTCGCCGACCACCGCGGCCGCGTGGGCATCGCTGCCCGAGCCGCCGTGGTTGCCGTCTTCGATGTACTTCTTGGCGTTGTCCCACGCGCCGCCGCCGTTGGCCATCATGAGGGCCACCATCAGGCCGCTGGCAATCACGCCAATCAGCAGCCCGCCCAGCGCCAGCGGCCCCAGCAGGAAGCCGACGATGAGCGGCGCAAACACGGCGATCAGGCCGGGCAGCACCATCTCCCGGAGGGCCGCCTTCGTGACGATGTCCACACACGTGTCGTACTCCGGGTCCTGCGTGCCTTCCATGATGCCGGGCAGGGCCTTAAACTGCCGCCGCACCTCCGTGATGACGGCGCCGGCGGCCTTGCCTACCGACTCCATCAGGTAGGCCGAGAAGAGGAACGGCAGCATGCCGCCAATCAGAACACCGACGAGCACGATGGGGTCATTCAGCAGGAACTGCACCGGGGCGCCGTCAATCTCGGGCGGCAGGCGGAAGACGTAGTCGGCAAACAGCACGAGTGCGGCCAGTGCGGCAGAGCCTACGGCGTAGCCCTTGGTGGTGGCCTTGGTGGTGTTGCCGACGGCGTCCAGCGCATCGGTGTTGGCGCGGGTCTCGGGCGGCAGGTTGCTCATCTCGGCGATGCCGCCCGCGTTGTCGGTGATGGGGCCGTAGGTATCCATCGCCACGATCATGCCCGTCACGCTTAGCATGGCCACGGCCGCCACCCCGATACCGTACAGGCCGGCAAAGATAAACGAGACAAACAGGGCGACGACCAAGATGAGGGTGGGCACGAGGGTGCTTTCGAGCCCCACGGCAATACCACTGATGATGTTCGTCGCGGCGCCCGTCTCGGAGGCCTTCGCGATGCGGCGCACCGGGCTGTACTTGGTGCTCGTGTAGTATTCGGTGATGAACATCAGTGCGATCACCACGACGATCCCGACGATGGAGGCGAGGAAGAGATCAAGCCAGGTGGTATCGGCCGCAATGCGCCCGCCGACCGCGGCAAAGTTGAAGTCCTGAAAAAGCCACACGCTGACCAGCAGAAACCCGACGATACTGAAGAGCGCGCTGGCGAAGACGCCCTTGTAGAGGGCCCGCATGATGTTGCCGTCTTCGCCCAGCCGGACGAAGAACACCCCAAGGATGCTGGCCACGATGGCGACCGCGCCGAGATAGAGGGGGTAGGTGACGAGCTCCGAAATAGCCGGCACGTCCGGCAGGAGGTAGCCCAAGAAGATGGCGCCGATGGCGGTCACGGCGTAGGTTTCAAAAAGGTCGGCGCCCATGCCGGCACAGTCGCCCACGTTATCGCCCACATTGTCGGCAATGACGGCGGGGTTGCGCGGGTCATCTTCTGGAATGCCAGCCTCCACTTTGCCGACGAGGTCGGCGCCCACATCGGCTGCTTTCGTGTAAATACCACCGCCCACCCGGGCAAACAGGCTGATGAGGCTGGCGCCAAACGCAAAGCCGACGAGCGGCTCCACCGGGTTGTGGAGCTCGAACACGACGTGGAAGAGATAGAAGAAGCCGGCCACGCCCAGGAGCGCGAGTCCAGCGACGGCGAGCCCGGAGACAGCGCCCCCGTTGAAGGCCAGCTTGAGGGCGCGCGGGAGATCGACGCTGGCGGCCTGCGCCACGCGCACGTTGGCCCGCACGGCCACATTCATGCCGGCATAGCCGCTGAGCCCGGAGAGCAGGGCCCCGATGGCAAAGCCGACGGTGGTCCACCACCAGATGGTGGCTTCTTCTCCGCTTTGGGCCAGGGCCACCATCGCGAACAGGGCGATGATGATGAGGGCCACGTAAAAAATGGTGCGGTACTGCCGGTTCATGTATGCGCTCGCTCCTTCCTTGATGGCGTTTGAGATGCGCACCATCTCGTTGTTGCCGGTGTCGGCGCTGAGCACGCCCCGGGTAAAGACAGCGGCAGCCAGCAGGGCAATGAGGGCGGCAATGGGGGTTAGTATCAGGAAGGGGTCCACGGGCACGGCGGCGTGTTGGTGGAAGAGAGAGACGGGGGACGACCATCAACCCGGGCATCAGGGCCGCACGCATGTGCACTCCCCGCGCAGGGTGCGCAAAGTATACGATGTGCGGACGTCGCGTGCAACCGTGATGGCGCGCGTCACTCTAAGCGCTGGGCCTGCGCCAGGGCCCCCTCGACCGGTTCGGCGGTGGAGGGGCGGAGCGTCCATGTGGGGTGTTGGGCCTGCAGCGCCTGGGTGAGCGTCTCCACATAGCGCGGTGCCTGCCGGAGCCCGCCGAACAGCACAGCGGTGCGGGGTCCCGTGGGATGCGCCGCGTGAAGCGTGTGCACGAGCCGGGCCAGGCGGGCGGTCTCGTCGTGCAGGATAGCGGCAGCTACGGCGTCAGATCCGGCCGTCTGTAGCACCAGCGGGGCCGCGGCGGCGAGGGGCTGGTCTGCGTCGTAGACGTGGGCCAGCAGGGTGTCCCGCGAGGTGAGGCCCCAGCGGTCGGCCATGTGCTGCAGCAGCGCGGTGGGGCGCCCGCCGTCGAGTGCGGCGCCAACCGCCCGGAAGGCGCGGCGCCCAAGCGCGTAGCCGCTGCCCTCGTCGCCCAGGCGGTAGCCCCAGCCGCCGCGCCGGTGCACCGCGCCGTCGGCCGTGCGCGCCAACACTACGGACCCCGTGCCCGCGATGACGGCGGTCCCTGGTCCTTCGCCAAAGGCGGCCTCCAGCGCCAACACGCCATCGTGCACGACGGCTGCGTGCGGCGTGGCGAGGGCGGCCCGCAGCCGCTCCGACAGCTCCGGCGCCAGGTCCCAGGCCCCGGCCACCCCCGCGACGACTCCGCGGAGCTGGGCCTCGGACGCGCGGCCGCGCAGCGTGTCGACACAGGCCACCAGCCGGTCCACCACGGCCTCAGCGCTCAGCCGCCGCGCCTGAATGCCCGCCGCGGTCGTCGCCCAGCGGGTCTGTACGGTGCCGGTGGCAGGGTCGATGGCCACCGCCCGCGCGGCCGTTGTGGTGCCGCCGCTGTCGATGCCGATGTACAGGTGCATGGTGCGCGAGGAGCAATGGTTAAGAGGGCGGCGTGCCCTCGTCCCACGCATGAACGCAGCACAGGATCGGACGGCGATTGCGCAGCCCAGGCGCTGATGCCGCATCGCCGGTAGCATCGGCGTCGTCGACCGGCCGGTCGACGCTACTCGGCCCTGGCAT
>JAAAOI010000149.1 GCA_009908945.1 Bacteroidota bacterium | reverse complement strand
CCTACCGGGAGGCGTCCTTATCGAGAAGTGTCCTTACCGGGAGGCCCCCACCTCCTGCAGCGGATCGGGGGGCTCCATGTGGCCCGCAGGATGGGCGGAGGCGTGCCCGTCCGGCTCCAGGTGCGCCGTCACCACGACGGCCTCGCCCGGGAATTGCTCGATGACCTGCTGCTCCACGTAGTGCGACCGGTCGTGCGCCTCTTTCAGGGACAGCTCCCGGGGGAACTGCAGGTGGTATTCGATAAACCGCTGATCGTCAATACGCCGGTGGCGGACCTGGTGGTAGTCCGAGACCAGATCGGCTTCCACGGCGGTGTCCAGCGTGGCCAGCAGCTGCGCCGTAGCATCGGCCTCGGCGCGCTCCATTAAGCCCTCCGTCGCCCGCGCGATGAGCTGCCCGCCCGTCCACAAGATGTTGAGGGCTACCAGAATGGCCACCAACGGGTCCAGCCACACCACGTCGGTGATCCATACCAGCCCCACCCCCATCAACACCCCAAGGCTGGTCCACATATCGGTTAGAATGTGGTGGCCGTTGGACGTCAGGATCAGGCTATTGGTTTGCCTCCCTACACGCAGCAAGAACAGACCCAGGGCCCCATTCAGAGCGCACAGCAGGCCCACAATCAGCAACCCTGCGCCCAGCTGCTGCAACTCGGGCCCGAGGATGAGCGCGCGGACGGCTGAATACAGAATAAAGAGGGCAGCTGCGATAATGAGGCCGCCCTCCACGGCCGAGGCAAAGTAGGCTACCTTCCCATGTCCGTACGGATGGTCGGGGTCAGGCGGGCGCGTAGCGTACCACAGGCTGAAGGCTACAAACACCGTCGCCATCACATGCACCGCTGACTCTGCCGCGTCTGAAAAGATAGCCGCACTACCCGTCAGGCCGAAGGCGGCAAACTTCCCCACGAACATGAGTGCGGAAAAGAGGAGGCTCAGCCCGATGGCTACGGCTCGGGCGTCGTATCCCCAGATCGTCGTATGGTCTTCCGACGCGGCCATAGTTTCACGATACGAATGCGTACATGCTGTATGCCAGAGGTACTGTTTTGGCGCTGCAGCAGTTCGGTCCCGCTGAAGGGCGCGGTGGGTTTGCACAACCTTTTGCAGTTTAGGTGCGGCCAACTTCTACCGTAGGCGGTGTGTCGTTACGGTTTTGCTGCATTCGCCTTCTGCTGCTGCGCACGGCCTGAACGGCCGCGTGTAGCCGAGCAGGCCGCAAGGGCGCTACAGAAGCGTGGTACGATGAGCGGTGGCCTTTTCCTTTTCGATAGCTTTTGTAGATTGGCCTTGCATCTTTGTCTCGATCTTTGCTACCGCTCGCTTATCAACGGCTCTGCTCCGCCACCCGCTTTGTTTCTATGATCTCATCGCTGCTCCCCCGGCTCGAACACGTCGGCATTGCTGTGGCCGACGCCGCTCCTGTCCGCACCCTATACCGCCGGCTGCTCGGCACGCTGCCGTACAAGGTCGAAGAAGTGCAGGACCAAGGCGTCGCCACCCATTTCATCGCGGCGGGGGCGGCCAAGCTGGAGCTCCTGGAGGCCCTGCACGACGATTCCCCGATTGCCCGCCACGTCGCCAGGCGTGGCGAGGGGCTGCATCACCTGGCCTTTGAGGTGGCCGACCTGGCAGCGCACATGGAGCGCTTGCGAGAGGCCGGGTTTCGGCTATTGCAAGACGAGCCGCAGCCGGGCGCGGACGGCAAGCGTATCGTCTTTCTTCACCCGAAGGATACCCACGGCGTACTCGTCGAGTTTTGTGAGAGCCAGCCTGCGCTCCCGCCCCCTACCAGGGTGGCGGTACCGGGCGGATCGCTGGCTGTGTATTCCTGGGGCAGCGCCGACCGTCCTCCGCTCGTGCTGCTGCACGGCGCCGCGGGAAGCACGCCCACGGAGACGGCCGTGCTGGCCCGCGCACTCGCCCCCCACTTCCACATTGCCGCCCTTGACTTCGCTGGCCACGGGGCCTCCGACGTTTTTCCTGACGATGCCCTCACCGCCGACCGCTTCGTGGCCGACGTACAGGCCGTGCTGGAAGCGTTTGGTTGGCCGGCGGCCCACGCCTTTGGCTTTTCGATGGGCGGCTACATCGCCGCTGAACTCGCCCGGCGTCACCCCGACCAGGTGGAGCGGCTGGCGGTGCATGCCTCAAACGCCTTCTGGGATGAGGCGCTCGTCGCCCAGATGAACGCCCGCCTGCAGCCGGACGCACTCCCCGCCCGCGTGCAAGCGCAACTGGACCACGTGCACCGCGACTGGCGCTTGCTCTTCGACAGGATGCGGACCTTTGTGGCCGGGCTTCCGGCGCTGTCCGACGTGGCTGACCGCCTGCAGGCGATCCAGCAGCCAACCCTCGTCACGGCCGCAGATCAGGACGATCTGTTTCCTCTACAGTCAGCGCTCGACCTCCACGCCCATTTGCCGGACAGCCGCCTGGGCGTGTTGCCCGGGACGCGGCACGGCATCGCCCACGTCTCGGTCCCCGCGCTTGCCGAGTTGCTGCATGCGCACTTTCTGCCCGAGGCCGCACGATCCTTCGGATAAGCTCCTTCACGCGCGATCCGGTTGTATCCCGGACGCACGGTTCGTAGGTTTGGCCTGGTTCGTCACGTCGCCTTCACACCTCGCCTTTCGTATCGCCCATGGCACAGCCCGATACTTCTACCAAACAACACGCTTCACCGGCCGACGACGCCCCGGCCGGCTGGTCAGAAAAGCTCCTCAGCTACGTCGAACGCGGCGGGAACGCCCTTCCCGAACCCGTTACCCTCTTTTTTATCTTCATCGCCATTACCATGGTGGTGTCGCTCATCGTGAGCCTGTTTGGCGTCTCCGTGATCCATCCGCGGACCGATGAGGTCATCATGGTGGAGAGCCTGTTCTCAGGCGATAACATCCAGCGGTTGTTCACCGACATGGCGGACACATTCGCCGAGTTTCCGCCGCTGGGCCTGGTGCTGGTTGTGATGCTTGGCATCGGGGTGGCCGACAAGTCCGGCTTCATCGGGGCAGCCCTTGGATCGTTCATGCGGTCCGTGCCAAAGGCGCTGTTGACGATGGCCATCGTGCTTACGGGCATCATGTCGAACCTCGCCGTGGACGCGGGCTACGTTGTTGTGATTCCGCTGGGCGCCCTGCTCTTCTACGGCGCCGGACGCCATCCGCTGGCTGGTCTCGCGGCCGCCTTTGCGGGTGTCTCGGCGGGTTTTAGCGCCAACCTTTCGGTGTCCGCGCTGGACGTCCTGCTGGCTTCCTTTACCGAGCCGGCGGCCCATGTGATTGACCCGACATACGCGGTAACGGCGCTGGCCAACTACTACTTTATTGTGGCGCTGGTACCCGTTTTCGTGATTGCCGGGTGGCTCGTGACGGACTTTGTGGTAGAGCCCTATCTGGGGGCGTATGAGCCGCCTGAGGACTTCGAAGAAGACGATTCGCTCTCAGAGCCAACGGAGCTGGAGCAGCGCGGCCTCTGGTGGGGTACGGCGGCGTTTCTGGCCGGCATCGTGGGCGCAGCGCTGCTCATCATTCCCGAGAACGGCGCCTTGCGCGGCCCTGACGGCGGATTTGAGCCGGCCTACAGTGCCATCGTGGGCCTCATGGTCGTGATCTTCTTTCTTCCCGGGCTCGTCTATGGCCTCGTAACAAAAAAAATCAAGCGCGACAAGGACGTGACCGACATGATGTCCGAGACGATGGCTGACCTCGGCGTCTACATCGTGCTGGCCTTTGCGGCAGCGCACTTTGTGGCCATGTTCAGCTGGTCGAACCTCGACATGGTGGTCGCCATCACCGGCGCGGAATTTCTGGAGTGGCTGAACCTGAGCGGCATCCCGCTTATCGTGGCGTTTATCTTTGTCTCCGCCTTCATCAACCTGTTCGTAGGGAGTGCCTCAGCCAAGTGGGCCATCATGGGCCCGACGTTCGTGCCCATGCTGATGCTGCTCGGTTATTCGCCTGAACTGACGCAGGCGGCCTATCGCGTCGGCGACTCGTTCACCAACATCCTGACGCCGCTGCTCCCCTACTTCCCCTTGATTATTGTGTTTGCGCAGCGCTACGACAAGAATGCTGGGATCGGGAGCATCGTGGCCATCATGCTGCCCTTTTCCATTGTCTTTGGGATCGTGAGCACCTTAGCCCTGGTGCTGTGGATTTTCTTCGGGATCCCGCTCGGCCCAGAAGCCCCCTTAGAGTATGTAGCGCCGTAAGGCCTGCAGCGGTTGCGGTCTGCCCGGTGGCGCAGGTGCAGCGCGTACTTGCTTCGGCTTGCATCTATGACCTCCACGGCGGCGCCTCTTTGTTGAGGAAGGCCTGGATGCCCGCCTGGCAGTCGTCCGTGCCACGGGCAAATGCGTTGGCTTGCGCCGCGGTACGGAGGCCCTCCTCCAGCCCGGCGCCGCTGACCTGCGCAATGATGCGTTTGGTGAGCGCGACTGCACTTCCGCTGGTTTGTGTTGCGAGGTGGGTCGCCAGCGTGTGTACCGCAGCATCCAGCTCTTCGGCGGGCACAGCCCGCGTGAGGAGGTTCATTTCTGCCCCCTCAGCAGCCGTGTAGAGCTTCCCACCAAGCAACAGCTCCCGCGCTCGCGTCTCCCCCATCTTGCGCAGGATGAAGACAGCGACGATAGCCGGCACAAACCCAATCTGTACCTCCGTAAACCCGACCTTGGCCTGCTCTGCCGCGATAGCGTAGTCGCACACCGCCGCCAGCCCACAGCCGCCCGCGATGGCGTGGCCGTTTACTTTTGCAATAACGGGTTTGGGGTGAAGGTACAGCAGGCGAAACAGCTCCGCGAGGTGGTCGGAGTCGGCCAGGTTCTCCCTCGGCGAGGCCGACTGCAGCTGCTGTAGCGCGGCAAGGTCAGCACCCGCGGAAAACGCGCGCCCCGCTCCCGTCAGGATGAGCACGCGCGCGCCCTCATCGGAGGCCAGCGTGCGAAGGACAGCCTTTAATTCCGTCACAAGGGCATCATTGAGGGCGTTACGCTTGTCTGGGCGGTTGAGGGTAAGTGTGACAACCGCACCCTTGCGGTTGACGGTGAGCACATCTGCCATACGATACCATGGGGTTGCGAGAGGGGAAAACGAGGTGCGCCTCCTACACAGGTGGGACGCTATGCGTTAGGCGCTTGCTCATCTATCAGATAGAACCGGTACAGCGGCCACAGTGCAGCGATGTGGCGCAGGGCGCGCCGGATGAGGTAGGGCCCGTCAGCCACCACAACGGCAGCCGGGATGCACGTGCGCAGCCACATCCCATCGGCTGATGAGAGGCCCTCGGGCAGGGCTGCGAGCGGTTGGTCAAACGCGTCGTAGTTTCGCTGCGCGCCCGAGCCCCGGTAAAACCGAAAGGTCCAGCCCTCATCGCGCAGCAGCTCGTTCACGAGGGCGCGGAAGCGCTCGGGCTGCCGCGCGATCGAGGCCTGCACCTGCTTCAGGACCTCCGTGCCGTAGGATCCGGCATACAACCCGATCTTGAGTCCATCTGGGCCCAGGCTGTGGGAGAGCTGTACATCCGTCAGCCGCCGGTAGTCTGGGCGATAGAACGCCATCCAGCGATGGTCGTGGCAGCCGCCCGCCCCAAAGTCATTTTTCAGCAGCCGGCTGAAGACGTTTTTTTCTGTTTCCAGCGCCAGCCGGCTGGGCAGCACCCAGTTCACCACCAGGTCGTTGCGATACTGCTTAAAAGGCGCCTTGATGTGGGCCTGGATGCCCGGCTTATCCTCGCGATACTGGTCGATGTGCGGATGGGCCCGAAGCCGCTGTAAAATGGCAAACGCGTCCTCAGGGAAGCCCTCGAAGGAAAGATCGAGCGGCTTACGCACCGTCATCTCGTCCCACGATCGGGCACCAGGCGGAACGCGCGTCAGGTCAGGCGGCAGCATTGTGACAGCAGCAGTGAGCAGGAAATAGAGCGGGGCGGCGTCTACAGCAAAGCGCGCCGTGAGGACGAGGCACGGGCCCGGTGGGTTTCGACGTGATGGGCCAGCGGGCGCAGGCCAAGTGGGGCCGACGGCAGCCCCGTTCAGACCACGTCAACGATGATCCCCTGCTCCTCCAGAGCCTCCACGATCGGCGCCTTCACGGCTGCATCGGTAATAACGCGATGGATAGCGTCGGCCGTGCAGATGCGCCGAAAGCTGCGCTGCCCGAACTTGCTGGAGTCGGTCACGATGATGATGCGCTGCGACGCGTTGATCATCGCGCGGTTTAGCCGAGCTTCCGCTGCATTGGCTGTGGTTAAGCCGTAGTCAATTTCAAATCCGTCCACCCCTAAGAACAGTTTGTCGCAGGCATACTCCTCAATCATCTCCTCCGCATACGGGCCAACAACAGACTTGGAACTGGGCCGCACCGTACCGCCCAGCATGAGCGTTTCGGTGCCACGCAAATGAGCGATCTCCAGGGCCACGTTCATCGCACTGGTGATGACAGTTAGTTCAGGCGCCTCGGGCAGGTGCCGGGCCACCTGTGTCATGGTAGTGCCGGATCCCAAAATAATATAGTCGCGCTCAGCCACCAGCTGCGCCGCCGCCTGACCAATGCGGTTCTTCTCTTCCGCATACAGCGTCACCTTTTCATTTAGCGGCCGGTCCAGGACATATGGATTTCGAAGGTTGGCCCCACCGTGTGTGCGATACAGGAGGTTTCGCTTTTCAAGTTTCTCAAGGTCCTTTCGGATTGTAACTTCCGAGACGCCCAACCGCTCACTTAAGTCAGAAACCGTAACGTAGCCATGCTCTTGTAAGCGCTTCAGGATAATGACGTGCCGTTCGGCTGGTCCTTGCGAAGAGTCCGACATGAGGCGGGAGGAGTTAACACGATGGGGTGCCGATCACATTCAAAGGTATGATTTTTAGCAGACAGAGGCAATATGGAAGCGCTTCTGCAAAAATCGTGTAACGCAAGTGCACAGGCGCTGCTCACCTCGTCTCGTGCTTTCTTTTATTCGCCAACCCTTGACAAAAGCGCTTCCGCTTTGTATGTTATCTCAGGATTAAACGAAAGAGAACGAAAGCAAACGTTACTCCTCTCACCTGAACGCCTTGGAGGCTTCCATGGAATACATTCTCGCACTCGATCAGGGTACGACCAGCTCCCGCGCTATCATCTTCAATAAGGATGGTCTCATCGAGACTGTTGCGCAGAACGAGTTCAAGCAGCATTACCCTCAGCCCGGGTGGGTAGAGCACGACCCCAAAGAGATTTGGTCGACGCAGGCTGGGGTGGCAACGGAAGCCCTCAGCAAGGTGGGCGTCAAGTCCGACAGGATTGCCGGTATCGGCATCACGAACCAACGGGAGACCACCGTGGTGTGGGACCGCAACACCGGCGAGCCTGTCTACAACGCGATCGTCTGGCAGGATCGCCGCACGGCGGGTTTCTGCGACAAGCTGAAGGCCGATGGCCACGTGGACCTCTTCCAGGAGAAGACCGGGCTTGTCATTGACTCCTACTTCTCGGGCACGAAGGTCCGCTGGATTTTGGAGAACGTGGAGGGCGCTCGGGAGCGCGCTGAGCGCGGCGAGCTTGCCTTCGGGACCGTAGACAGCTGGCTCATGTGGAAGCTCTCCGGGGGCGAGCTGCACATGACCGACGTGACCAACGCCTCGCGCACCCTGATGTACAACATTCGCGAGCAGGACTGGGACGATGAGCTGCTTGACATCCTGGATGTGCCGCGGTCGATGATGCCCGAGGTGCGCTCCTCCAGCGAAGTGTACGGCCACACCTCCGGCGACATCTTTAGCAGCCCGGTCCCGCTGGCCGGTATTGCGGGTGATCAGCAGAGCGCGCTCTTCGGCCAGGTCTGCACCCAGCCGGGCATGGGCAAGAACACCTATGGCACCGGAGCCTTCATGCTGATGAATACCGGCGAGACACCGGTCAAGTCCGAGAACGACCTCCTGACGACCATCGCGTGGAAGCTTGGCGACAAACCTACGCAGTATGCTCTCGAAGGCTCTATCTTTATTGCGGGGGCGGTCGTGCAGTGGCTCCGCGACGGCATGCGCATGATCCGTTCGTCAGAGGATGTAGAATATCTTGCCAACAAGGTGGAGCGCACGGATGGCGTGTACCTCGTCCCGGCGTTTGTGGGCCTCGGTGCCCCGCACTGGGATCAGTACGCCCGGGGCACCATCGTGGGTATTACGCGCGGCACTACAGAAGCCCACATCGCGCGTGCGGCGCTGGAGAGCATCGCCATGCAGTCGGTGGATGTTATTCGAGCGCAGGAGCGCGACTCCGGCATTGAACTGAAAGAGTTGCGCGTCGACGGTGGCGCTACGGCCAACAACCTGCTCATGCAAATGCAAGCCGACCTGCTGGGCGTGCCCGTCATCCGCCCGCAAGTCTCGGAGACCACTGCCCTGGGCGCCGCCTATCTCGCCGGGCTCGCGGTGGGCTACTTCGATAGCATAGAGGAGATCGCCAAACAGTGGAAGGTTGACAAGCGCTTCGAGCCGGAAATGGATCGCGACGAAGCCGCGCGCAAGATGCGGCAGTGGAACCGCGCGCTGGAACGGGCCAAGGGCTGGGAGCTCACTGATAAAGAAAAGGCAGCAGCTGGAGCGTAACATCCCTGCTGTGCACGACCACACCAGCTACGCACTAAATGCCGAGAACTGCTATGCAACGAGATGCTGGAATCGAAACACTGAAGGCACACGAAGGCCCGTGGGATTTTATCGTCGTCGGGGGCGGCGCTACAGGATTGGGCGTTGCCATCGAGGCGGCCTCGCGGGGGTACGAAACGTTGCTCCTGGAGCAGCATGACTTTGCCAAGGCCACCTCAAGCCGCTCCACCAAACTGGTGCACGGCGGCGTGCGCTACCTGCAGCAAGGAAACGTCTCGCTCGTGCTCGAAGCACTCAAGGAACGAGGCCTCCTGCAGAAAAACGCACCGCACCTCGTGCACAACTTGGCGTTTGTGGTGCCCAATTACGACTGGTGGGAAGGGCCGTTTTACGGCATCGGGATGAAGGTCTACGACATGTTGGCCGGGCGTCAAAACTTCGGGCGCTCCAAACACCTCAACCTGGAGGAAACGAAGCAACACCTGCCTACGATTGAGCCGGACGGGCTGCGGGGTGGTGTGATCTACTACGACGGCCAGTTCGATGACGCACGCCTGGCCGTCAACATGGCGCAGACGTTCGTCGAGCAAGGCGGCGTGGCGGTCAACTACATGAAAGTTACCGATCTCCTAAAGGCCCGCCATAACTTTGTGAACGGGGTGGTTGCCGAGTGCCAGGAAACCGGCGAAACCATGGAGTTGGACGCCCGCGCGGTCATCAATGCAACGGGCATCTTTACAGATAGCATCCGCAAGATGGATGACCCCGATGCCAAAAACACCCTGCGCCCCGCGCAAGGGACCCACATCGTCCTGCCCCGGGAATTCCTTCCCGGCGATACGGCGATCATGGTGCCCAAGACCGACGACGGGCGCGTGCTGTTTGCCATTCCGTGGAATGATGTGGTGGTAGTCGGCACCACGGATGAAGAGGTCGACGGCCCCTCCATGGAGCCCGTGCCGATGGCACGCGAACTGGACTTCCTGATTACGCACGCTGCCCGCTACCTGGTGAAAGATCCAACGCCCGACGACGTGCTGAGCGTGTTTGCGGGTATTCGGCCCCTCGTCACCAACCCTGCGCACGATAGCGGCAACGGAGACACGTCCGAGATCTCGCGGGAGCACGTCCTGCACATCTCCAATAATGGGCTGGTTACCATTTCTGGGGGTAAGTGGACCACCTACCGCAAGATGGCCGAAGATACCATCGACCAGGCCGCTACGCTGGCCAACCTCGATGAGCAGCCGTCGGTGACGGCCAACCTCCACATCCATGGGTGGCACGAGCACCCCGAGAAGTTTGGGGCGCTATCCAAGTACGGCTCCGATGCACCTGCGCTGGAGGGCCTAATCCGGGAGGATTCCAAGCTCGACGAACAGCTGGACGAGCGCCTCCCGATCCGCGCCGTGCAGGTAGTCTGGGGCGCACGCCATGAGATGGCTCGAACCGTAGAGGACATCCTTGCCCGCCGCACCCGCTCGCTATTGTTAAACGCACAGGCCAGCATCGACATCGCGCCGCGTGTGGCCACCCTTATGGCAGAGGAGCTTGGCCACGATGAAGACTGGCAACGGCAGCAGGTAGAAGACTACACGGCTTTAGCAGAGCAGTACCTCATGCCCGCTCTTGTGTAACCCGCCCGGGCGGGGGCTTGCCCCGCCCTCTGCGGCCCCCACCTTCGAACTGAGTGCGCTGCGCCATCATGCGCTCACGGCATTCCCTTCTTTTCATTACCTACTTCTCCCTATGAGCCACTCGTTAACGACCTACTCCCGGCGCCTTGCCTACACCTTGGTGGTGTTCGTGGCGCTCTCCCTCTCCGTACAGCACGCCAACGCCCAGCTGGTCTCGTACGAGTCCGATGATGGATGGAATCTGGGCGTAACAGGAGCCATTCCTGTATTTCTGAATGCCTCTACGCATACGGATTTCAACGCCGACGGCAGCGACCAATTCGCCACCCGCGTGATGTCCGGCTTTAACCCCGGCAACATCACCTTCACCGTCACAGCCCCGGAGCAAAACGGCGTCACCGTCTCAGGGGTCTACCAGATCAATCACCACTTACAGGGCGCCAGCCTCCAAAACGACGGCCTGTTTGAAGGACGTGTGGCAGAGATTATCGTGGCCGGCAATTTTGGCACGTTTAACGTGGGGAAGGGCTTTGGCATTTTCAACAGCTCCAGTATCGGCGACAACGGGAGTCAGCTTGGCGTAGGCCGCTTTGCTGGCCCTGATGCGGCCGATGCCACCCTCGGACGCATCGGCGCAGGGTACACCTATGCCAACTTCAACCCACGCATCACCTACACCACGCCAGACCTCAGCGGCTTCACGCTTAAGGTGGGTCTGATTAACCCCGAGAAGCCCAGCGGCAGTGCGGTAGCGAGCCGGTCCGCCGAAATAGAAACCACGGCCCCCCGCGTGGAAGCGCAGGCCAACTACCTCCTCGGGTTTGAAGGCGGAAACGTTGACCTCTGGGCCGGAGGTCTGTATCAGACCGTGGATGTCATCAGCGAAAACTTTGACTACGGCATGACCGGATGGGACGTAGGCGCGCGCCTAAGCGTGGCCAACGTTCAACTGGCGGGGAGTTATTCGCAAACCGAAGGCATCGGCGCCGATGGTCTCATCGGATTAAGCCTGGAAGGCGATGCGCTTGCGCAAGCCAACGTGAATGCGACCCAGTGGTACGCAGAAGGCCTCTATGACTTCGGCGGTGTCGTCTTCGGCGCCAGCTACGGCGAGGGCTCGCAAGATGCGACCACGACGGTGCTTGGCAGTGCGCCGGACATCACGAACGAGCTGCTCATGGTGTTTTCTCGCATTACCGTGACGGATAACCTGCTGCTCTTGCTCGAATTCCAGGACTTCGCTACGGACGCGCCGAGTTTCACGGACTACAACGCCTTCATCATCGGGGCGCAGCTGACCTTCTAACGCCCCTCGATTGGTGATGCCCTATCGTGAAGAGCCTCCACCCGATGATCGTCGGCGCCTGCGGGTGGAGGCGGCATCACCCTGCAAATGTACCTCTGTGGTGTCTTCTGTCTGTATCGAACCGCTGCACTGTAGTCCGGCCCCAAGGGTCGGTTGTGCAGGGACTGTGCCCCTACTGACCTTTTCATTAGCTCCCCATCCTCATGGAAGCACTGCTTGAAGTCAATTGGTTATACCTTGTAGTAGCGGCCTTTGCCGGGGGCGCCTTCGGCGCTTCCCTTGGTGCGTTACCTGCCTTTATTTTTACCGGATTCATGGTGATTGCCGGTGAAGCCGGTGGCCTTGGCGGGGTGACTGGCGAGATTGCCTTCGGGGCGGTGTTTGGGCCCCACATCTCATTTGCCGGAGGCGCTGCAGCAGCAGCCTACGCCGCAAAGAAAGGCTATATGGAATCAGGCTTTGATTTCCACGAAGCTAAAAACATTACGTACGCCCTCGGGACCAAAGTTGACGTGCTGGTGGTGGGGGGGCTCTTCGGTGTCCTCGGGTTGGTGATTACCCAGATCTCCGCCGGATTCGCGCTACCGTGGGACCCCATCGCCATCGCCGTGGTGTTATCAGCACTCCTGCACCGGGTATTCCTCGGCTATAGCGTCATCGGTAAGGTGCAAGGGAACGGCATCTTGGACATGACGCCCTTTGAGCGCGAAGACAAGCGTCAGAGCGCCGAAGGAACCGTGGACGACCACATGAAGAACGCCACGGACCGGCTGGCTGCTGAGCCCTGGTTACCCCACCAGTACACCTGGGGATCGGTCGCCTTTCTCGGCCTCATTGTAGGGATCTTGGGAGCGTTCATCGCTATTGCTACCGGAAGCCCGTTCCTGGGCTTTGGGATTAGCGCAGCGAGCCTGCTGTTTCTTAACTTAGGCGTGGCCAACTTCCCCGTAACGCACCACATTACGCTGCCAGCAAGCACGGCCGCGCTCGCCTACTTCGCTACCGTGGGCAGCACAGTCGACAGTGCGGGGATGCTGGCTGAGTTTGACCAAGGCACGGTGTTCATGGGACTCCTCGTCGGTGGGGTCTTTGGCTTGATCTGCGCGGTGTTCGGTGAGTTCTTCCAGCGCGTCTTTTATGCCCACGGAGACACCCACGTGGATCCGCCCGCAGCGGCGATTACGTTCGGCACCTTCCTGATCGCCCTGCTGTACTTTGCAGGCGCGTTCAGCACGGGCGTCTGGGTACCAGGCACGGTGTAAACATGCGCATCACGCTCGCACACGATTCGCGCCGCAGGCTCCTCTACCGGGGGTCTGTGGCGTTTTTATTTTCACCCCGTCGCATCCCTTTCCCTTCAACGACTCCTACGCCATGAAGAAACTCATCAACGCCCCAGAAGACGTCGTCACCGAGGCCCTGCACGGTATGGCCGCCGCCCATCCGGATCTGCTGACCGTGCATTTCGATCCGACCTACGTCATCCGCGCCGATGGCGTGCCCGAGGGTAAGGTGGCCCTGCTCTCGGGCGGCGGCAGCGGCCACGAGCCCATGCACAACGGCTTTGTCGGCCGGGGCATGCTGGATGGCGCCTGCCCAGGCGAGGTCTTCACCAGCCCCACGCCCGACCAGATGCAGGCTGCCACGGAAGCCCTGGACGCCGGCGCCGGCGTGCTCCATATCGTCAAGAACTACACCGGCGATGTGATGAACTTCGAGATGGCCGCAGAACTGGCAGAGGCCAGCGATGTGGAGGTCCAGAGCGTGGTCGTCAACGACGATGTGGCGGTAGAGGATAGCACCTACACCGCCGGCCGGCGCGGCGTGGGCGGCACGGTGCTCATCGAGAAGATCTGCGGCGCGGCCGCCGACAAGGGCCACTCGCTGGATGAGGTCGCGGATCTGGCTCGCCGCTGCAACGAGGAAGTCCGTAGCATGGGCATGGCGCTCACCTCCTGCACGGTTCCTACCGCCGGTGAACCCACGTTCGACCTCGGCGAGGACGAAATGGAGATCGGCATCGGGATCCACGGCGAGCCCGGCCGTAAACGCATGGCGGTGGAGTCGGCTGACGATATCGTCGACCGCCTGATGACGCCCATCCTGGAGGACCTGCCCTTCACCGAGGGCGATGACGTGCTGCTGTTTGTAAACAGCATGGGCGGCACGCCGCTGATTGAGGTCTACCTCGCGTACCGGAAGGCCGCCGAAATCGCAGAGAAGCACGGCCTGCGGGTGGTGCGCAACCTTGTCGGGCCGTACATTACCAGCCTGGAGATGGCCGGGCTATCCATCACCATGCTCCGCATGGATGACGACCTCATCGATCTCTGGGATGCGCCCGTGCACACGCCTGCGCTCCGCTGGGGCGCATAGGCGGGGCCCATAGGCCGGGCGTGCAGCTGCCCCTGCACGCCGTGCGGCACCTGCCCCCTACGATACCTTCTGTCACCAACCCTCCCTTTTATGCCCGTCACTGCTGCTGACCTTCGCGCCTGGATCCGTGCTTTCGCGAACCAGGTGGCGGAGGAGCGTGCCCACCTGACCAAGCTGGACTCCGCCATTGGTGATGGCGATCATGGGCAGAACCTCAACCGGGGCCTCTCCCATGCTGTCGACGGCCTCGATAACGGCAACGACGACCTGCCCTCGACCATGAAATCCGTGGCTATGTCCCTGATCTCCAAGACGGGGGGCGCCAGTGGCCCGCTGTACGGCACTTTTTTTATGGATGCCGGAAAAGCCGTGGGCGAGCGCCCCGAGCTGGACGTAGCAGGCGTTGCCGAGCTGTTTCGGGCCGGACTGGCAGGCGTACAGCGGCGCGGTAAGGCGGAGCCCGGCGATAAGACCATGGTCGATGCCCTACTGCCCGCTGTGGAGGCCCTGGAAGAAGCCGCGGAGAACGGTGAGGCGCTGCCTACGGCCCTTACCCATGCAAAGGCAGCTGCAGAGGACGGCATGAAAGCCACCACCCCGCTGCAAGCCCGCAAGGGCCGGGCCAGCTACCTTGGGGAACGGAGCAAAGGGCACCAGGACCCCGGCGCGACCTCGTCGTACTATCTCGTCGCCGCAGCAGCCGATACCTTCGGCAGTAGCGCCTGAGCGGTGCCACACTTTTTCCATCACGTAGGAGCGTAGGCATGGTTGGCCTTGTGTTGGTCTCTCACAGTCGCCCCCTGGCTGAAGCGGTGATCCCCCTTATCCGCGAGATGGCCTCCGAAGAGGTCCGCATTGCCATCGCGGCGGGCACCGGTGACGCGGGTGAGGCGTTCGGTACGGATGCCATGGCCATCGTGGAGGCGATTCAGGCGGTGGACACGGGCGATGGCGTGCTGGTGCTGGGCGATGTGGGTAGCGCGCTGCTGAGCACAGACATGGCGCTGGAGTTCCTCTCGGACGAGCTCCGGAGCCGGACCCGTCTTACCGCTGCCCCGCTGGTCGAAGGGGCGCTCTCCGCAGCCGTGCAAGCCAGCATGGGCAGCCCGCTGCGCACTGTGGCTGCGGAGGCCGAGCAAGCCCTTCAGCAGAAGCAGCAGCACGTCGGTGCGGATGAGACGGGTGGCGACGATCCTGCGCCCGATGAGGCGTCGGCTACGGCTCCGGCCGTCGCTCCCGACGCCCGGCACATCGAAGAACCCCTGCGTAATGCCCACGGCTTGCATGCCCGGCCCGCGGCCAAGCTGGTCCGCCTGGCAGGCCAGTTCGATGCGACCATCACCGTCGAAAACACGACGGACGGGCGCGGCCCGGTGACGGCCCGGAGCCTTTCCGGGGTTTCCACCCTGGCGGCAGGCCAAGGCGACCGCGTCCGCGTCGCAGCGGAGGGTCCGGAGGCCGAAGCCGCGCTTGAGGCCATCGGGGCCCTCCTGCGCGATGGGTTTGGGGAGGCCAGCGAAGCGGCGTCCGGCACACCGCCCCCCGAGGCTTCCGGCGAAACCCCGCCCGTGCCTTCAGTCGTAGAGCAAGCACCAGCCGAGGGGGGCCGTCCAGGCGTGCTCCAAGGGATCGGCATTCAGCGCGGCACGGTGGTCGGGCCGGTACTTCCGGTAGCGGCCGCGATGCCAGCTATTCCGACAGCCCCACCGGAGAACCCGGAGGAGGCCTGGCAGGAGCTGCAGGAGGCCCTCTCGGCGGTCAAGACAAAGCTCGCGCAGGAGGCGGCCGATGCCAGCAGCGCCGCCGCAGGTATTCTGGATGCGCAAGCGCTGCTGTTGGAAGACCCCGCGCTCCGCGACGACGCGCGCCACCGCATCCTCGACGCGCATGCCCATCCGGCCCGCGCCTGGATGGATGCCGTGGAGGCCCTGGCCGATCAGTACCGCGCCACCGACGACAGCTACCTCCAGGGCCGGGCTGCCGATGCCCAGGATGTGGGCCGGCGCGTACTGCTGACCCTGCTGGGGGAGGCCGCCCCCCCCACAATCCAACCCGACCCGCCCGCTATCGTGGTGGGCACGGACCTCCCCCCGTCGCTGGTCGCCGGCTTTGCCCCAGACCACATTCTCGGGGTGATCTGCGCGGGGGGCAGCCCCACCGCCCACAATGCAATTTTGTTGCGGGGCCACGGGATCCCAACTGTTTTTGGTGCGGGTGCTGCGGTAGAGCAATTGGAAGAGGGCGCGCGCGTTGGGCTGGACGGAGGCGCCGGGCACGTCTGGATTGAGCCGTCGGACGCGGTTGTGGCGCGCCTGCAACACGAGCAGGCGGCCGCTACCGAACGCGCCGCGGCGGCCGCGGCGGCCGCGCGCGAAGACGCCACCATGACCGACGGCACGCGCATCCGGGTAGAGGCTAACGTGAGCCAACCGGCGGATGGCGCGGCAGCCGCGCGCCACGGGGCCGATGGCGTAGGCCTGCTCCGTACGGAGTTTCTGTTCAACCAGACGGACGCCCCGCCAACGGAAGAGGCGCAGGTAGCCGCCCTCAGCACCGTCGCCGACGCCCTGGGCGACCGGCCCGTTACCGTCCGCGTACTGGATGCCGGCGGCGACAAGCCCCTCCCCTACCTCTCCTTTCCAGATGAACGCAACCCCTTCCTGGGCGTGCGTGGCATTCGCGTGCTGCTGCGGCATCCCGATCTCTTTGAGGCGCAGCTGCGCGCGGTGCTCCGCGTGGGCGCTCGCCACCACCTCCGGCTGCTGCTGCCCATGGTGTCGACGCTGGACGAAGTGGAGGCCACACAAGAAGCGCTGGAGCAGGCGCGGGCGGCCCTTCAGCGCGACGGCCTTGAAGCAGCGGCTGCCCTCCCTCTCGGGATCATGGTAGAGACCCCTGCCAGTGCCCTCTTGGTGCCGCAACTGGCTTCGCAGGTTGACTTCTTCAGCATCGGCACGAACGATCTGACGCAGTATGTTATGGCCGCTGATCGCGAGCATACGGCGCTGGCTGACCTGTCCGATGCGCTCCACCCGCCGGTCCTGCGCCTCATCGGCCTCGTAACCAAAGCTGCGCCCGCAGGCACCGTGAGTCTGTGTGGCGAAGCCGCCGCAGACCCACAGGCCATCCCCCTGTTGCTTGGCCTTGGCGTCCACCGGCTGAGCATGCGGCCTGCCGCCATTCCTGCCGCCAAAGCGCTCATCCGACAGTTGTCCCCAGATACGACAACGGCACTTGCAGAGGAAGCGGTGAACGCCTCCTCCGCGCGCGCCGTGCGCGATCTGGTACGATCACATCTCGAAAGGATATAGCCGCGGATGTCGTGGGGCTTCATCCGGCGATGTGGTACGGGGGACACGGTATGCCGCTCTACGCGGGACGCAGCAACGCCACCGCGTCAAGCCCGACGTATCAGCGCATGAGGCCTGACGTACCAAACCTGAATCAAGCCACCGGTTCTTTCTTCAGGAAGCTCTCTGCCCGCCTCACCATATCCTCAGAGCCGATGAAGAGCGGGGTTCGCTGATGCAGCATGTCGGGAACGATGTCGAGGATGCGCTCATGCCCATTCGTGGCCCGTCCCCCTGCCTGCTCCACAATCATAGCCAAGGGGTTAGACTCGTACATCAGGCGCAGCTTGCCCTCTTTGTTGTTTTGCGTGGCCGGGTACATGTAGATGCCGCCCTTCAGCAGGTTGCGGTGAAAATCCGACACGAAGGAGCCAATGTAGCGCGTCTTGTACGGCCGCTTGCTCTCCTCATCGTGCGCCTGAACCCAGCGGATGTATTCCTGCAGCCCCTCTTCGAAGGACTCCGTGTTGCCCTCGTTGATGGAGTAGACCTGGCCCTGCTTGGGGGTGGTGATGGACGGGTGCGACAGCAGAAATTCCCCAACTGACGGGTCCAGCGTGAAGCCGTTCACGCCGTTTCCGGTGGTGTACACCAGCATGGTGGACGAGCCGTACACCACGTAGCCTGCCCCGATCTGCTCGCTCCCCGGCTGCAGCGCGGCATCCAGGTCCGGTTCGCCATACTCCTCTGGGAGATAATAGATCGAGAAGATGGTCCCTACAGAGACGTTTACATCGATGTTGGAGGAGCCATCCAGCGGATCCATCAGGACGATGTACTTGCCGTCCGCTCCGGTCTGCGTGGAGAGTGGGATCGCCTCGGCGTGTTCCTCGGAGCCAATCAGGCAGCATTCGCCGCCACGCTTGAGCGCGCGCACGAACTCCGCATGGGCCAGCGCATCCAGCTTCTGCTGCGTCTCGCCCTGCACATTGATTTCGCCAGTGGTGCCGAAGATATCGACGAGCCCTGCGCGCCGGATGTCGCGGTTGACAATCTTGGCCGCGATGGAAACATCACGCAGCAACCGCGAGAACGCGCCCGTGGCCCCCGGCTCACGTTCCTGCTGGTCGATGATAAACTGCTCCAGCGTCATGATGTGACGCTCGTCAGGCATATACGCTTCAGTCATAGCGTTCGGAAAGAAATACAGAAAGGACAGGCGAAAAGGACGACGCGATGCATAGCTTCAACATAGCTAATTTTGTACTTTGTATGCCACTTTTTCTGCAGAAAGTCAGGCTCTGCCAGGGGCTTGGGCGCCCGGCGGGGATAGTGCTTCGAGTTGGGCGCGGGTATGCGGGGCTACGGAAGATGGCCGGTCGGCGAGGTCCTCTGTTAAGCGGTGAAGATCAGCGGGCTCATCCACGTCATACCATGGCGGCAGGATGGTGACCTGGGCCCCGGCAGCGTGGGCCCGCGCCAGGGTCTCGTCGAAGACCTGCGCGTGGCTGTATGTCATCTCGTGGAAGAGCTCCGGGAAATAGTCGTTCATGCCCAGCAGGTAGTAACCGCCATCGGAGCTGGGCCCGAGGGTAACCGCCCGGGCTGTGTCCAGCCGTTCGAAGGCCTGTTCGATAAAGGGCGTGGGCAGGGTAGGGTGGTCCGTGCCGATGATCACCAGCCGCTCGTAGCCTGCTGCGAACGATTCCACGAACGCGCGCGCCATGCGCTTCCCAAGACCGGGGCCGTGCTGAACGTGCACCTCTGCGTCTGTGTGCTCCTGCGTC
This sequence comes from Bacteroidota bacterium, assembly GCA_009908945.1. Classification (GTDB taxonomy): domain Bacteria; phylum Bacteroidota; class Rhodothermia; order Rhodothermales; family Salinibacteraceae; genus Tc-Br11-B2g6-7. The sequence goes on along the minus strand of JAAAOI010000149.1, from coordinate 2,385 downwards.
CAAGCCTCGACCGAAGGCGCGGCATCACCCAGATAGAGGCGGACGTCCACCGGCAGTGGCGCATATTGCAGCAGGGCATCTTTCAGGAAGGCCGCATACAGCGCGGCCGCTGCTTCCTCGGAGAGGACCGGCGTGAGGCGTGTTTTGACGCGCCCGGGCGTTGGCGGCTTGGCGAAAACGATGAGGGCATCGGAGCTCATGAGTGGGCAGGGGTGGGGCGGCGGTGGCGGTGCATGCGGGCGATGGTCTGCGCCAGCGCGTCAACGGACCGATCCACATCTGCCACCGTGGTCGAGCGGCCCAGGGAGAAGCGCACGGCGGCGCTACCCATGGCACGGTCGCGGCCGATGGCAGTGAGCACATGGCTGGGGGCGAGCGCGCCGCTCGTACAGGCAGAGCCAGCGGAGGCCTGGATGCCCTTCATGTCGAGGTTCAGGAGCAGCATCTCGCCATCGACCGAGGCGTCCCCCGCAGGCCGAAACGAGACGTTTACCACGTGGGGGGCAATGGCTACGGTGCCTGCGCGCTGCGCTTCCACAGGGGTGTTGAAAGCAAACTGTGCAGGGTCCAGGGCGTCCTGTAGTCCCTCGATGAGGCGGTCGCGAAGCGTAGTGATGCGGCTGGCCACGGTGGCTTGCGCCTCATGGGCCAGCTTCAGGGCCTCGGTCAGCCCCACGATGCCGGGCACGTTTTCCGTCCCGCCCCGGCGGTCGCGCTCCTGCTTGCCGCCGCGCACGAACGGATCCAACTCGACCCCACTGCGCACGTACAGCGCGCCCACCCCCTTCGGCCCGTAAAACTTGTGCGCGGAGAGCGACAGCAGATCCACACCGAGCGCGTCGACATCAATCGGAACCAGCCCGGCCGTCTGCACGGCATCCGTGTGGAAGGGCACGTCGTGAGCCCGGCAGACGGCGGCCACGGCTGGTACATCCGTGAGTGTGCCGATTTCGTTGTTAGCGTGCATCAGCGACACGAGCCCTGTGGTGGGGCGTAGCGCCTCCTCCACCTGAGCGGCTGTAACGGCCCCGGGGGCGGCGGGCGTGAGGATGCTGGTGGGATACCCGGCGGCGGCGCGGTGCTCCGCGACGCGCAGGATCGCCTCGTGCTCCGCCGCCGAGGTAATCAGGTGCGGGCGCTCATCCGAGAGCACCCCACGCAGGGCCGTGTTGTCGGCTTCCGTGCCCCCGCTCGTAAAGATGATCTCGCCCGGCTCCGCGCCCAGTAGATCCGCCACCGTTTCGCGACACGACTCCACCACGTAGCGCGCCTTCCGGCCCCGCTGGTGAACCGATGACGGGTTGCCAAACTGTTCTTTCATGTGCGGTAGCATCGCCTCCAGCACACGCTCGTCGAGCGGTGTGGTGGCGGCATGGTCCATATACACGGCCATAAGTAATACCGACTGATCGAAAAATAGTCCAAGGTCACGTACCAGTAGTGTAGGGGGAGGTTTTGCCGGACGGGTATCCCTGAACCAACGGCGCCACGTACCGTTGATTCGCTGATTTCAATACTTTGCCCACGCCCTGTCGTTCGCGCTTTTGTATGGATAAATTTGTGATTAAAGGTCAGCATCCGTTACAGGGTACCCTCCCGGTAGGTGGGTCCAAAAACACCGCCCTGCCGCTCATGGCGGCTGCGTTGCTGGCTGACGGGACTACCACGCTCACCAACATCCCCACGCTGCGCGACGTCAGCACGTTTGCCCACGTGCTCCGGATCTCAGGCGCCGCCGTGCGGCACGCACCCGACGCGCACACGCTCACCGTGGATGCGTCGCGCGTCGACTTTCCGGAGGCGCCCTACGCCCTCGTGAAAAAGATGCGGGCGTCGTTTTACATGCTGGGGGCCCTGCTCGGGCGGTGCGGTGAGGCGCGCGTATCGCTGCCGGGGGGCTGCGCCTGGGGGCCGCGGCCGGTGGACCTGCATCTGAAGGGCATGGAAGCGTTCGGCGCGCACATCGACCTGGACGCCGGCTACGTTATCGCCAAGACGCCCCGGGGGGGGTTGCCCGGCGGCACGTTTCGGATGGAGCCCTCCAGTGTGGGCGCTACCGTCAACCTGGCACTGGCGGCCTGCACCGCGCGCGGCCGCTCGCGCATTGAGAACGCGGCCCGCGAGCCCGATGTCGTTGCCTTCTGCCAGACGCTGCAGCAGATGGGCGCGCAGATCGCCGGTATTGGCACCACCACCCTGGAGATTGAGGGCGTCGATGCCCTGGAGCCGGTCCACGTTGCCAACACGCCCGACCGGATCGAACTCGGGACCTATATGATCGCCGCCGCGCTGGCGGGCACGCCCGGGCAGCCGCTGCGCATCACCGGCGGCAACCCAGATCACCTGGGCGATGCCTTCGCACATGCGTTTGTGCAGACGGGCACG
>JAAAOI010000068.1 GCA_009908945.1 Bacteroidota bacterium | reverse complement strand
CACCAGGGCGTACTCATCTGCGGTGCTGAGGAGGGGGCGCTGCTTCAGGTAGTGGTCCACATAGCGCGAGACGTACTGGGCCGAGCGGATGTTGTCCCGCTCGTTGAAGGAGCGCTCGTAGCTGCGCAGCGTCCGCGTTTTTTGTCGCTCCAGCTCCGAGGCTGTAAACCCGTGCTGCCGGATACGCTCCACCTCTAAAAACGCCGCTTCCAGGCCTGTGAGCAGGCTATCGTCTTCCACGCGGGCCGTCAGCCCATAAAAGGAGGTCGGCCGCGCCAGGTCGCTGGCGTACGAGCTGGCGCTGAGGAACGGCGCTTCGCCGGTCCGTGCCATTTCGTTGAGCCGCGTGTTGAGCATCGACCGAAACATAGAGCGCGTAAGGCTCTCGCGGAAGTCTTGCCGCGTAGCCACTGGCTGCCGGTCGCGCTTGTAGGCGACCTGCACGCTGCTCATCGGAAACTCGGGGTCTGAGGTGATGGCATACTGCGTTTCTTCGTGGTCGGGGATCTCGACGCTCGGGCGCGCAGGCGCATCGGGGGCCACCGAGAGATCGCCAAAGTGCTGCTCGATACGCTGGGCAATATCGTCAGGATCGAAGTCGCCCACCGCCACAATGCCCATCAAGTCAGGCCGGTACCAGCGCTCGTAGAAGTCGCGGTAGGTTTGCGGGGCGGCGTTGCGGATGACGGTGGTGTCGCCGATTGGAAGGCGCTCGGCATAGCGGGATTGATACAGCAGCGTGGGGATGATCTCTTCCTGCATGCGGCCCGCAGCGTTTTCCTGGCGGGCGCGCCGCTCTTCGATAATGATGCCCCGCTCCTTCTCTACTGCCTCGTCCTCTAAGGTGGCCGCTGAGGCCCAGTCCTGCAAGACGTCGAAGGCGGTCGTCACGATCTCCTCGTCATCGGTCGGAATCGTGAGCATGTACACCGTTTCGTCAAAGCTGGTGTAGGCGTTCACGTCCGGCCCGAAGCGCATACCGATCCCTTCCAAAAAGTCGATGATTTCTTGCTCTTCAAACCGTTCCGTCCCGTTGAAGAGCAGGTGCTCCACAAAATGAGCATGCCCCCGCTCGCTTGCTTCCTCCACCACCGACCCGATGTTGACGGCCAAGCGGAGCTCAGCGCGGTCAGCCGGTTCATCGTTGGCGCGGACATAGTAGACGAGCCCATTATCGAGTGTGTCGACGCGCACATCGGGGTCGACGGGCAACAGGTCCTGGTCTTGCGCCGCGCTATTGGTCGGCAGCCCAAGCAGACCTGCAAGCAGGGTTACCAGGAGGGATAGGGCGACGGTGCGGAACGGCAATGGGTGGGGCATGAAGCGAAAGTGATGGAGAAAAGGCCACGACGAGTTTATCCGGCTTGCGCGTCAACAACGCGTGGTGCCGGTGCCTGTTCTTTCGTATCAAAACGGCTGATGTTGCACGGGCAGGGGGGCGCTGCGGGCTTAGCTGCCGCGCCCGGCGGCGGGGGAGAGGTCCAGCACCACAGCCACCGCCAACCCGGCCAGGGACACCACGTCCCACGTGCCCCCAAAGACGTTGATGACCACGCTATACCAGAGCATGGTCGTCGGCGCAAAGAGAAACCCGAGAATGGGCCACAGGAGCGTACTGAAGACGCCCACGAACCAGGTGGTCAGCAGCCATAGCCCCACGATCACGATCCGGGGCAGGAAGAGGGCAAGAACGGCAAGGAGGATGGGCATACGGAAGACAGGGCCGACGGAGGGAACGTATGTCCACAATACGGACGCGTGGCCCATAAAACAAAAATGCCCCCGACCAGACAGGTCGGGGGCGTAGAGAACACTGACGTGGGGAGGGCTGGAGGAGCTACGCCAGCGTTCTCTATGAGGTCAAGCGCTGCTATGTCGTAAAATGCTACACGGTGCAACGCGTGCTCCCCGGGTAGGATTCGAACCTACAACCTTGCGGTTAACAGCCGCATGCTCTACCGTTGAGCTACCGAGGATTCGCCTGTGTGTCGCCTGCTACTTGTACTATCGGCAACGGATCCCGAAGATAAACGCATCCTTCGCCCAGGATCAACCCCTTGACATCCTTTTCAAGAAGAGGGGCATCCACGGAGGGGGCGCCTCCGCCTGCGATGGTGTGTGCAGGATGCCGCCTCCGTCGTCTGGGCCAAGCAGTGGCGGGACCCGTCAGGGGGTATATGTGAGCGGCGCGCGGTTGAGATGGGGGAGGAAGCGATCCGGGTCGATGGTGACGCGCGTTACGGTGCCGGGTGGAAAGGTGAGCGTCTGGGTCCGCGCGCCGTTTAGCCAGGCGGCGACCGGTGCGGTCTGTTCCTCCGTGCGCCCATCGGCGTAGGTGACCTGCACGGGGGCGGGCATGGGGAGGCGGTCCTCATCTACGATGGTCACGGTCACCGCATCAGCCGTCGCTTCTACATCGCCGATGGCGTGCTGCAGCGTCCACGTCTCGTAGAAGAGGCCCCGCCAGAACCAGTCGAGGTCCCGATCCAGCACGTCGTTGAACGTGTGAAAGAGATCGTGCGGCTCCGGGTGCTTGTAGGCCCAGCGGTCGATATAGGTGCGCCAGGCCTCTTGAAAGGCCTCCTGGCCCACAAGCCCCCGCAGGGCATGCAGTGCCACAGCGGGTTTGCTGTAGCCGGCAATCACGCGGGCCCGGGTGCCCAGGGGATACGCATCGCCATGACGCATGGCCGGCACCTCCAGCCCGCTGCTGGCAATCCGGTAGTACGCCTGCCGCATCGGGTCCCATGCGTCCTGTTCGAAGAAAGCGCCCCGGCCCTCGTTCGTCATGAAGGACACCGGCCCCTCATCCATCCAGGTGAACCGTTTTTCGTCCTGGCTCACGATCATCGGAAACCACATGTGAGCAATCTCATGATAGGTGACGCCAAACAGCGAAGGGTCCGTGCGGTCGCCGCCGATGAGCGTTAGCATCGGGTATTCCATCCCACCCCCGATGATGCCCTCCACCGCCGTCATGTGCGGCCAGGGGTAGGGCGTAAGGTACGTCGACAGGTGCTCGACGGCAAACTGAGCAAACTCGGCGGCGCGGTCCCAGGAGGCCGCGTCGGGGCGGTAGAGCGCGTGGATCATCGACGTGCCCACGCCGGTGTTGGCCATCGTGGCATCCCACACGTAGCGGTCGGAGGCGCTGATGGCCACGTCGCGCACCCGATCAGCCGCGAAGTGCCACGTAAGGGTGCCCGTATCGCTCGTAGCCGTAGCTGTGCCCGGACCGCGCTCGTCTTCGCTAACGATAGAAACCGTCTCTGTGGTCGCGGACGCCCGCTCCAGGCGCTCGCGGACCGTATCGGTGAGCACCTCCGCAGCATTTTGGAGCTCCCCGGTAGCCGTCACCAGCCAGCCCTCGGGCAGCGTCAGCCGCACGTCGTAGTCGGCAAAGCCCATGTAGAACTCGCCGTTGCCCTGGTAGCGCTCGGCGCGCCACCCTTCAAGGTCGTTGTAGACTGCCATCTGCGGGTACCAGTAGCCCAGGTAAAAAACCTCGTTGGCGTCCTCGGTGCCCATCCGTGGGGCCTGCCGCGGCACCGTGAACCGCCAGTCCATGGTGAGCTCCACGGAAGCCCCGGCGGCCAGCGGCTCGGGCAGGTCGACGCGCATCACGGTGCCATCCACGCGGTAGCCTGCCGCGCCACGGCCCGGCTCCTCCACCAGCGGCTGGCCATCCACTGCCACACGGCCGACCTGCATGCCATTGGTGACCTCCACCTCCCGGTTTCTGATCATGCCCTCCCGGTGCAGGTTTTGCCGCAGGTGCACGTAGAGCCGGGGGAGCGCCTCGGGGGCGTTGTTCTGGTAGGTGATGGTTTGCGTCCCTCGCAGCGTGCGGGTGGCGGGAGAGAGGGTCGCGTCAATCGTATACGCCGCCGTGTTCGTCCAGTAGGCGGGGCCTGGCGCGCCGCTGAGGGTACGCGTCTCCAGGTTGAGCGCCCGCTCGAACGGCGGCGGGACGTCGACCGGGTAGGGCACCGGACGGTCGCGCTCTTGAGCGGCAAGCGGCACCGATAGCAGGAGGAGCGGGAGCAGAAACAGCAGGAGGCGGCGCGGATGCATGCGCATAGCGGGAAGCGGGAGAAAATAGCGGTACGGTGCCATACGACGGCCTCCGGGCCTCAGTTCGGACCCTGACAGCAGTGGATTCATGAAACGACGGTGGAGACGGGTGGGGACTTGAACTTGGGGCTGCCCGTGGCATATATTGGCGCTCCGTACCTGACGCCCTGGTGGCGGAACTGGTAGACGCGCAGCATTCAGGATGCTGTGAGCTAACGCTCGTGGAGGTTCGATTCCTCTCCAGGGCACGGACAACGCCCCCTCAC
>JAAAOI010000034.1 GCA_009908945.1 Bacteroidota bacterium | reverse complement strand
ACTACATCGGACCTATTAGTACTCACTTCGCAGCGCTCCCATCGGGGGAGAAGGGGCTTTTTGGTAAGCTGTGGCGCCATGCGTTGGTAGGGTGCCCGATAGATGCTACCGCCCCGCCAGGCGCCGCAACGCCTCACCGGAGAGGCGCATCGTCGTCCAGTCGTCGAGGGGTTCGGCACCGAGGCGGTGGTAGAAGTCGAGCGCCAGCGTATTCCAGTTGAGGACCATCCACTCCACCCGTTCCGCGCCCCGGTCGGCGGCGATGTGCACCACGCGCTCCAGCAGCGCAAACCCGAGGCCCTGCCCGCGATAGTCCGGTTGCACGAAGAGATCCTCCAGGTGCACCCCCCAGTTCGTCAGGAACGTGGAGTACGTCGGATAGAAGAGCGCACAGGAACGTGGAGTACGTCGGATAGAAGAGCGCAAAGCCGACGGCGACGCCGGTGTCGTCCACTTCACCCAGCACCGCCCCGCAGCGCGCGTTGGCATCCGGGGCGAGGTGCGCTGCCAGCGCCTCCGGATCAGGCGCTGATTCGTCGGCCAGCTTTTCGTAGACGGCCAGTTCATTGATGAGGGCACAGAGCGCGGGGGCATCCGCCGAGGTGGCACGGCGCAGGGTGAAGGGCATAGGCACACCGGAAGGGGAGAAAGCGAGGCCGGTCGAGCAGATGACTGGTGGCGGGCATGGGATCCACCGTGGGTGGCCGCTCCCGCACACAGGATGGCTCTACCTCACGGGCCGGCCTCAACCGAGGTATCCAGCCCGCGGCGGCGCAGCAGCGGTTCTACCGCCGGCTCCTGACCGCGGAAGTCCTGGTACAGCTCCATGGCCTCGCGGCTGCCACCGCGCGAGAGCACCGCGGCGCGGTAGCGATCGCCATTGGCTCGGGTCAGCCCGCCCTGCTCTTTGAGGTAGGCAAACGCATCAGCCGCCAGCACTTCGCTCCAGATGTAGGCATAGTAGTTAGCCGCGTAGCCGCCGGAGAAGATGTGGGCAAAGTAGGGCGACTTGTAGCGCGGCGGCACCGGCGCGTAGTCCAGCCCGTGCTGGGCCAGCGCCTCCTGTTCAAACGCCAGGACGTCGTCCGGAAGCGCATCGGGCGTCAGGGTGTGCCACGCCATGTCCAGCAGCGTAGCCGCCAGGTACTCCTGCGTCTCGAACCCCTGGTTGAAGTCGCGGGCCGCAATGATCCGGTCGAGCAGTGCTTCGGGGATGCGCTCGCCCGTCTCGTGGTGGATCGCATAGTTAGCCAGCACCTCGGGGTGCAGGGCCCAGTCCTCCTCAAACGTCGACGGAAACTCCACAAAGTCGCGCGGCACCGACGTCATGGCCTGCGACGGATACCGCGTATCGGAGAACAGCCCGTGAACGCCGTGGCCCATCTCGTGGAAGAGGGTGGTCACGTTATCGAAGCTGATGAGCGCCGGCTCCCCCGCGGCCGGCTTAGGAATGTTGAGTACGTTGACCACCACCGGTTTTTTGTCGAGCAGGTGCGACTGGCCCACGAAGGAGCTCATCCAGGCGCCACCGCGCTTGGACTCCCGCGCGAAATAGTCGGCATAGAACAGCCCGAGTTGCTCGCCATCATGGTCGAGGACGTCGAATACGCGCACGTCCTCGTGGTACACCGGGAGGTCGAAGCGTTCCTCAAAGGAGATCCCATACAGCCGGTTCATGGTGTAGAAGACCCCATCCTGCAATACCCGGTTTAGCTCAAAGTAGGGGCGGACCTCCTGCTGGTCGACGTCATATTCGGCTTCGCGGACGCGCTCGGCGTAGTACTCCCAGTCCCACGGCTGCACGGCATCGTCGATGCCATCGGCCCGCATCTGCTCCTGAATCAGCGCGGCCTCCCGTTCGGTGTTGGCGCGCACGGCCGGGATCAGATCCGTGAGCATGGCCAGGGCATCGGCGGGATGCTCGGCCGTCTGCGGCTCCAGCACGAAGTGGGCGAACGTGTCGTACCCCAGCAGCTGGGCGCGCTCGGCACGCAGGGCCGCCAGGCGCCGGACCAGCGGACGCGTGTCGATGCCTCCGTCTTCTCCGATGGCGCGGTGGGCGGACGCCTCCCAGACCTGCTGGCGCACCGCGCGGTCCTCGAGGCTGGACAGCACCGGCACGCGGGTGGTGTTGGTGATGGACAGGAGGTACTGCCCCTCATGGCCGCGCTCCTCGGCTGCAGCACGGGCCGCGGCGATGCGATCGGCGCTCAGCCCTGCCAGGGCGTCTTCATCCGCAACAAGCACCGCGCGCTCCTGCGTTACCGCAAGCAGCTGCTCCTGAAATTCCGTGCTAAGCGACGAGAGCTCGGCATTGATCTCCCGGATACGCTGCTGCTGCTCGTCGTTGAGCAGGGCACCCGCACGCACAAACGCCCGGTACTCATCGCGTAAGAGCTTGGCGGATGCCTCATCCAGGGCGAGAGCCTCCCGCTGCTCGTAGAGCGTCTGCACCCGCGCGAACAGATCGGCGTTGAGGCGAATGTTGTCCGTGTGCTCGGCCAGGCGCGGGGCCATATCCGCCTGGATCTGCTGGATCTTCTCGTTGGTGTGCGCCGAGGTCATGTTGTAGAAGACCTGCTGCACGCGGGTGAGCAGCGCACCCGTCCGTTCCAACGCTACGATGGTGTTTTCGAAGGTTGGCGGCTCTGGGTTCTCGGCGATGGCCTCCACCTCAGCCATCTGCCGCTCCATACCCGCCATCAGCGCCGGCTCGTAATGTGCATCCGAGATAGCCTCGAAATCTGGAGCCTCGAGCGGGAGGGTGCTGGGGGCGTAGAAGGGGTTGCTGTCGTCAAACATAGAGGCATCTCCGTTGGATGGGGCTTCGGCGGAGCAAGCAGCTACAATCAGCAGCAAACCCAGCAGCAGTCCTGGCGATAGCGTGTTCATGGAACGGTAGATCGGCGAATAGGGAAACGGCGGCGGGCGTCGTTGTCAGCGGGGCGGCCAAAGCCGACGGCGGATCAACTGGGGAGCGGCTGTACCGCTGCGCCCCTCATACCGCGCCAGGTTGTTTCTATGCGACGCGCCGTCGAGGCATGCGATCCATCGGCCAGGAGGCGTACCCTCGGTTTCCCCTATGGCGGACGTCGGAGGCCAAGGCTGCAGGAGCGGCCGCAGAGCCCCGCCCTCAAGGCCGCAGGAGCGGCCGCAGAGCCCCGCCCTGCAACCTGAGCCCTCAGCCCGAGCCTCAACCTGAGCCCTCACTCGCTACTGCAGGCGCGCTGTCAGCACCTCGTAAAACTGCGCTACGTGCTGCCCGTCCATCAGCGCGTGGTGCACATGTACTGAGACGGGCATCTGCAGCCGGCCCTTCGCCTCGTGCCGCTTGCCAAAGCACACCTTCGGGGCACTATCGGGCACGGCCTGCGCTGCCGTCAGCGACGGGCGCGGGTGCGAGAGCGCCGTGAAGTTAAGCCACGGCAGCGACGAGAAGTGAATCACCGCCTGCTCAGATGTAGAGGGCTGCAGCTCCCTCGACGCCCGCACCCGTGCCACCTCCTCACGCGCCGCTTCCTGAAACGCCGTAAAGTCGGGCGCATACCGCACATACGCATACCCGAACGTCCCATCCGGCCGGCTGATGGTGGGCGAGGCATCCACCCGGTCGTGCACCAGCACGCCCTCCGCGTCGATGCGGTACCGGAACGGCGTGACCTCGTGCACGGCCACGAGTGTGGCGTGGAGGTAGTACAAAAAGAACGAATGCCCCGCGGCGTGGCATCGCTCGTACGCACCGCCACAGGGCACCGGTGCCGTGATTCCGAAAAACGGTTCATCAAACGCCCGGAAAAACTCAAAATGGGGACGGCGTTTCCAGGTAGCAAGGTCGAGGCGATGCGGCATAGGAGGCATACCAAATGAGCGGTAAGCAGGGCCGTCTAACATAGCCGATGGCAGGATGGGGCGCCAGTAGATTCACGGCGTGGCGTTCAGCGCTTGGCGCGTGCCACACCGTTGACACAGGACTTTCGGTATCATGTGAAGGAGTCATCCCGACGGCTGCAAGCTACCCTGCGCCATGGCGTACACCCCGACAAACACCATCGCCGATCCATCCGCCTGCCGCCTTGGGATTACCGCTCGGGTTTCAAATCCGCCCTCACGAAACGCATCAACCGGATGCGTGGCACGCCGGGCGCCCCGGTATGGCAACGCAATTATTGGGAACGTATCATCCGCGATGAGGACGAAATGAACGCCATACGCCAATACATCACCGCCCCCCGCGGTGGCCCCACGACCGATCCCATCCGGCAGGGCATCGAATGTAACGGGGCACCCGTTCTGTACCGTCACGGCGCACCGGCCTCGCCTCACGACCCCGCGCCCCAGCGG
>JAAAOI010000218.1 GCA_009908945.1 Bacteroidota bacterium | reverse complement strand
CGGTTCAGGCAGGCGGGCGGGGCTTCGGGTACGTAAGAACTGTCATTTCTGCCGGCCTGCATATCACGGCCCCATGCTACCGTACGTTGTGACACGAAAGCGGCTGATGCGTGCAATCAGCGGTGCACGGCTGCCCCCGACAGCAACTCTGACCGATCGCAGCACGTCCGCTGCTGGGGCAAGGTGCTGTTTCCGCCGTGCAGCCGAGCCCGTCGATGCTGCCCCCGGCGCACGCGACGGGCCTGCTGGAAGACAGGGATTGATTGCGAGGGCACGATGAGATACCTTGGACGGTGCGGGCGGCATGCGTGCTTGCACGCCCATCGGTGCCTTCTGTTATTGATTCGTTTTTTATGACGCTCCACCGCCTGTATACCGTGCAGCGCCTGCCCGTGACACGGGAGGCTGCATGGGACTTCTTCTCCGACCCCAAGCAGCTGCCGGTGATCACGCCGGACTGGCTCGACTTTCAGATGACGACGCCCCCGCCCGAGGTCATGACCCCGGGCACCATTCTCGGCTACACGATCCGCCCCATCGCTGGGATCCCCGTGCAGTGGGTGACGGAGATTACGCATGTGGACGCTCCGCACGTCTTCGTTGACGAGCAGCGGTTTGGGCCTTATCGGTTTTGGCATCATGTGCACCGCTTCCGCCCCGTCACCGGCGGCGTGGAGGTGGAGGACCTGGTGCACTACGCGCTTCCACTGGGCCCTCTTGGGGCGCTGGCCCACCGCCTCACGGTGAAGCGTCGACTCAGCCAAATCTTTGCGTATCGGCGCAAGACGCTGGAGGAGCGGTTTGGCCGGTACCGCCCCAGCACACCCCATGCGTCCTCTGCATAGCCACGCCGTACCTGCCGCCTCATCCCCAAGCTGTTCATTTTGCTGCTGCTGTCATGGCTGCTGTTCCGTTTTCGATCAAACACCTGTACGCTGGGCTGGCTGAGGCTGAGGGCCTCACCTGGATGGAGCACGAGACGCTGGTGCTGGAGTACTGCGTGAAGGATTTCACGAAGAGCCTCTGCTCCTCAGTGAAAGAGGTACGGCTGGACCTCCGCGAGGTGGATGCGGTGGAGCTACAGGAACCCCTCTGGCGGCTGCCGCGGCTGTCGGTCCGGATGCAGTCGCTCTCGGCCCTGCGGCGGCTGCCGCATACGCAGGGGGCGGTGCAGCTCTGCGTACCCCGCGAGGCCCGCGGCCGCGCGCGCACCTTAGCCAACCGCCTCACGCTGGCCTTGTCCGAATACAAGCTCGAATGGCTGGAGCACGAGCACCGGCGCCTCCAACGGGAAGGACGGTGAACATCTCATTGAACCGCGCGCAGCGCCTCGTCCGGTGGCGCTGCACCGCCGATGCACGCCGCAACAGCTGTGCAGAGTGAACGGGCGAGCAGTGGACAGCCGAGGAGGCGCCCCGGCAGCAGTCGCACAGGAGAGAGGAACATTCGTTGAGAAGGGACAGCCTCACGTAATCCTCCTCAACGTATCCCATCGCAGGGATGCGTGCCGTAGCTACCGGCCACCGCCCCACTCACGCAGCCTGCTTCTCCCTGATCTGGTCCCGGACCCAGGCTTCGGCCGCATCGACGGACTCCACCACGGTGTAGGGCGCAGGCATGGCCCGCATGGCGAAGATAGCGCGGATGATGGACCGAATAAACGCGGAGCTGAGGACAAACGCCGTGCCGGCCAGCTGCGCTTCAATCGTTTCCGCATGGGTATCCATCCATTCCGCCTGGCGTTTGCGCAGACGGCGGGGCAGGTTGAGGGCCTCCCGCGCGTCGAACACAATGCCGAAGACCTCGCCCCGGTCGTAGAGCGCGTCAAGCGTCTGCAGGTACTGCTCGAAGGTCTCCTCGGTAGGTTTTCCGGTAAAGCGAATCGTGACCAGGGGAAAGTGCTGGTCGTCCATCTCAAAGTAAGACATGAAGCAGTGGGGCAACTATGGCGGGTAGGCGGAAGGGCGGTGGATACGTTTCTACAACCGGCGCTGGCTTTAAAGGGGCGCCTGCCGTCAGGTGCTGCTCAGGTAGAGGTAGCCTTCGTTGGCCAGTTCTGCCAGCAGGAGGAGCAGCTGCCCGTCGTCCAGGAACGGGGCGAGCGCGGCGCTGTCAAGGCATGGGCTGCTGGTAAGCGTGACCGCCAGCCGTGCGGCAGCGCCGCTGAGGGTGTAGGCCTGGCCGCACACGAACAGCGTCACCTGTTCCTCGCCATGGGCGATGTGCGCAAAATGGGCAATAGCGCTGCGCCGCAGGCGGCCTCCCTCCTGAACGGCCCGCCGGATATCTGACGGCTTGATGCGCTCTTCTGGGAGGGGCGGACGGGCGCCCCGGGTGGGCTGCGTGAGGTAGCGGCCCAGCCAGTCGTCCAGCGCGGCATCGTCGCGGAGGGCCTCGCGGAGAAGCGTGCGCAGCGCCGCGCGTTCAGCAGCGGTGATTTCGCCGGTATGGGTGCGGGCCGGCGGCGCGGGGTCAGCATACCGGACGTCCTCCGCCACCAGCGCATCGGCTGCCCCGCCCGCGGCCTGCAACAGCTCCGTGCGCGATGGCGCCCGAAATCCGATGGAGTAGGTCATGCAGTCCTCCAGCGCAACCCCGTAGTGGGGCACGCGCGGCGGCAGGTACAGCAGGTCGCCCGGCCCCACCACCCACGTGGCCTCCGGCGTAAACTCCTGCAGGATCCGTACATCAGCATCGGGGACGAACGCTTCCTCTGCTTCAGGAATCGGGTCGTAGCTGATCTGCCAGCGCCGCTGCCCCTGGGCCTGCAACAGGAAGACATCGTAGCTATCCACGTGCGCCCCGACGTTGCCATGCGCTGGCGCGTAGCTGATCTGCACATCGTCAATGCGCCAGTTGGGGACGAAGCGAAACGGCTGCAGCACATCGGCCACGGCTGGCACGAGCCGGTCCACCTCCTGCACCAGTAGCGACCAGTGGGTCGGGGGCAGCGACGTAAACTCTTCCACCGCAAAGGGCCCGAAGCGCATCTCCCACGGATACGCGCCCCCCTCCTCCAGCACGAGGCGCGCTGTGCTCCCCTCATCACACGCCAGCCCAGCGAGCTCTTCTGGCGAGAGCGGCGACACAAAATCGGGCCACGCGTTACGGATCAGGAGCGGTTGCTGCTGCCAGTAGTCGCGCAGGAATACGTCGGGCGTGAGGTCGCCCAGGAGCACTGCGGGAGCAGGGGGGGGCATGCCGTACCGGAGTAGGTTAGCAGGCTGAGTAGAAGACGAAAAGCAGCATGAGCACCACAAACAGGGCTGCCGTGGCCTTGGTGGTGGGTTTCTGCTTGGGATACTCGTAACCACAGTACGGGCACACGTCGGGATGCGCGTCACGGTCCACGTCGAGCGCACACGCGGGGCATTCCTTGACGCCGCGAGACATAGGCAAAGGGCAGGCAACGACGAAGGGAGAAGGGCTTCCACAAACGGGGGCCGGCAGGGCTATGCTCCCGGCAGCGACAGGGCGGGCAGTTACAGCTGCTGACTGAGCTCTTGCAGGAGGGCTTCCTGCTGCTGATCGGTGAGGTCGTCGATGGCCTCGGGGGCCGGGCGATGCGGCACCTCCTGCTTCGGACGCAGGAGTTCGCTGAGCACCCAGAACAAGGCCGCGCCAAGACTGGCGCTGAGCAAAAACTTCGGTAGCTTTTTCATGCGAACGGTCAGGTTAAATGGAGGGCCAGGCACGGGCGATGCAACGCACCGGTGTTGCTTCGCACAAAGCGAGACGCTCTCTCCGGCCGAACCGAGGACGGCGTAGAGGCACCCGTGGTGTAGGGTATCGGAGCGACGCTGTGCGCGTTCAAGTCGGGGCAGGCCCTGCCCGGCTGCGGCGCGTTTGTGCTCGAGGCCACGGCATCACAACAGATCTTCCATGAGGCGCCTTACATGACGGGTACTGCTCCGCGCGGTTTCCCTTGCGGCCGTCACGGCCGTATGCCTCTGTTCGCACTGTTAGCGTTCCCACGACAATTGTTCACAGGATCCTTCGCATCTTTGCCTGCAGAGTCGTTATTCTACAGGTCCGCTATCCTATAGCCCGTCCCCTCTCTGTGATGCACGACTCGATCGTATCTGCTACGGACTTTTCCGAAGCCTCCGCCCGCGCCCTCACCTTCGGGGCCGACGTGGCCTTTCGCCTTGATGCCGCGCTGCACGTATTGCATGTGGTCCCCGGTGAGGGGGGGTACACCACCACACCAGAGTTACCGACGCACGACGAGGAGCAGCTGCGGCGTAACCTCACCGAGCAGTTGGACGCCGTCCTCCCCGACGAGGTAGCGGAAAATGAGGAGCCTGTGCAGGCGACCAAAGCGCTGGTCGGCAGCCCCAACGTGGCCGACGCCGTGGAGCAGTATGCCACCGAGGTGGCCGCCGGGCTGCTCGTCATTGGTACGCATGGGCGCGGCGGCGTCCGGCGCCTGCTGCTGGGCAGCGTTGCCGAACGCCTCATCCGCCACACCACGCGCGACGTGCTGGCCGTGCGAGAGCGCGCACGGACAGGCCCTGTCAAGCACCTCCTCGTGCCGGTAGATTTCTCTGTGCACAGCAAACAGGCTGTGCGCCGGGGCAAGCAGTTGGCCGCGCTCTACGGCGCCCGCGTGTCTCTCCTGTTTGTGGCTGAGCAGCGCACGGTACCGGTCTTTTCAGATACCGGCCTCCCCTCGTTCACCGTGCAAGAGATGGATGATGTAATCGTGGAAAACGCCCCGCGCGCGCTCAACGCGCTGGACGCTGAGGTGTCCGTTGGCTCCCCTCATGAGAAGCCCCCGACAAAGGATTTCGACGACAGCACCCAGGGCGACGCGGCCATCGAAACAGCACATCACGTCCGGCGCGGCGGCGTAGATGAGGCTATCGTCGACTTTGTGAAGGAGGAAGCCGTAGACCTCATCGTGATGGGCTCCCACGGCGTAAGCGGCACCGAGCGGAAGCTACTCGGCAACACCACTGCTCAGGTGCTCCGGAACGCCCCCAGCCCGGTGTATGTGGTCGCGGCCACTCCTGCAAGCACCGGCTAACCTTGTGTTCTCACCACCTCTCCCCGTCTGCCCATGTCGCTCCGGCTTGCTGAAATCTACCTGCCTGCTGATTACGAAGGGGACCTTCCCCTGGACGAGGCCCATCCGGCCCTTGGCCGGTGGGAGCTTTCCACGACAGACGACGACCGGCTCATACGCGTACTCCTCGAAACCGGTGACACGGAATCGTTTCTGGATGAACTTGAAAACACCATCGGTACGCAAACCAACTACCGCATTGTGCTGACAGCGGTAGAAGCGACAGTGCCGCGCCCTGAAGATGAGGGAGAAGAGAACGAAGAGGAACCGGGAGCAGCTGGTCAAGAAGCAGAAGAGGCAAACGGGAAAGCTGACTCCAGTACGTCCCGTATTAACCGAGAGGAGCTCTACCAGGATGTCAATGAATCGGTACGCGTAACCTCTACCTACTATATCTTGGTCGTCCTCTCCACGATCGTAGCCGCCGGGGGGATGATACGGGACAACGTGGCCGTAGTTATCGGGGCCATGGTGATTGCCCCTCTGATTGGGCCGAGCATCTCCATATCGCTCGCCACCACGCTGGGGGATACCGACCTCCTGCGCCGCAGCGCCCGGGTAGCCGTGGGGGGCCTGCTGTTGAGCTTGGGGCTCTCGGTGGTGGTGGGCGTGGTGCTGCCTTTCGACCCGACGGTAGGAGAAATTGCCACCCGTACCGAGGTCGCGCACGGAGACGTGGTTTTAGGGCTGGCCGCGGGGGTCGCGGGTGCCATTTCGTTTACGCGGGGCGTCTCGGCCGCCCTCATTGGGGTCATGGTGGCGGTAGCCTTGCTACCTCCTACCGTGGCCACGGGCTTGCTGGCCGGTGCTGGTGAATGGGGCCTCAGTATCCGGGCGGCCCTTCTGCTGCTTACTAACGTCGCCGCTGTTAACCTCGCAGGCGTGCTAACCTTCATTCTACAAGGCATCCGGCCTAACCGCTGGTACGAGGCTGAGCAAGCCCGTGCAGCTACGCGTAAGGCCATCGCCGGCTGGGCACTGGCGCTCGTCTTGCTGGTCATCGCGATCGCCGTCGCATCGGGCTGGCCCATCCAGGTGCTGTAACGCCCCGTTCGATGAACCCTCCGCAAACCCGACCGTGCCACAGGCCGCCCCGGAAACCATTTCTACAAGCCGTCGTGGTAGTGTGATACAGCGGTGGCGTGGCCGAGCGGTTAGGCAGAGGCCTGCAAAGCCTCGTACGGCGGTTCGAATCCGCCCGCCACCTCTACCCTTTCGGCCCTCAGACCGAAAGGGCTTTGTTTTACTGAGCGTTCCCGCACATGAATACGCGCACTGTCCTCGGCCTTGTGGGATGGCTTGTGCTCTGCTTTAGCGTGGCGGCCGTGGGCGGCATCGCCACTGACACTGGCGCGTGGTACCAAGCGCTCACACGCCCCGCATGGAATCCGCCGGGCTGGGTCTTTGGTCCGGTATGGACTCTTCTGTACACGCTTATGGCCATCGCGGCCTGGGGCATCTGGAGAGAAGCCGGCTTTCGCAAACAGGGCATTCCTCTCGCCCTTTTTGGCGTGCAGCTGGCCCTGAACGGCCTCTGGTCATGGCTTTTCTTTGGGTGGCAGTTGCCAGGCTGGGCCTTCGCCGAAATCCTGGTGCTGTGGACGGCCATCGCTGCTACGTTACTGGCCTTCTACCGCATCAAAGCGTGGGCCGGCTACCTGCTGGTGCCGTACCTGCTGTGGGTTAGCTACGCCGCAGCGCTCAACGGCTGGATCTGGTGGATGAATTGAGCGCGGCTTGAACACTCTTCGCAGGCTGCGCGTGGTCGGCCTCTCCCCACCTCATGCTCGCTTGACGCGCTGACTTTTCAGACAGGGCGCAGCAGGGGCGCATGGCTGCACAGGGTCCGCTGTGTTGGCGCGGATCGTACCGCGCAAGCGCTAAAAGTGAAAGGCTCCGCCAACAGACGGGACCACACTCGACTGTAAGCCCTGGTTCAGTAGCGAAAAAAGCGCGCTGCCGTAGAGTTGGAGGCCGGGCGTAACAGCCACTTTCAGGCCAAGGCCCGCGTTCAGTGTATGGTCGTAGGACGCAAGCGGAATAGTACTGCTGGCAAGGGGCCGATTATCCTCCGACGCGGCCGTCCCGGTCTCTGCCAGGGAGGTCAGGAATGGATCCCGCTCCAACTGTACCTGCCCCAGCAAGTCGAACGCGAAGAAGAGGCGGGAGGTCAACTGCTGATTAAACCCACCCCCCAGGTTGAGGCGGTTCGTGGTGTTGCCATTCCAGAACTGGGCGCCAGCGTTAATGTAGGGCTTGAATGAAGCCATGCCGTCGTACTCTCCCACCAGCAGTAGCTTCGTGCTGAAATTGCCATTCCCCAGCACGCTGGTGCTCCCGCGGGTCGGAATGCGCACATCCACCAGGGCCGCTACCCGCCCCGCCGTGCTGCCCACCGGAAACCGATATTTGGCTCGAAGCGCAATAGCCTCCAGGAAGGTCTCGCTGGCCGAGAGGTCCACGAAGTTAGCCAGCGCGATATCCACCTCCCGGGCACCCAGCCCGGAGCAGTTCAGGCCGCCATCCTGCGGCGCCCGGTAGCGACATCCCGTAGCATCGCCTTCCACGCTGAACGTGGTGTTCACGTTGTCAATCGTTAGCCGCATAAAAGGGAGCATGACGCCCAGGTCCAACCGATCCGTAACGCCGTATGCACCGAAAATGGAGAACGTGTACGCTTCCATATTGAACGGCATCGTGACGTTGATGCGGTCGCCGCCGCCATCTTGCGCAAAGCTGAACGAGAGCGCGTCCAGGCTCTCCCCGCGGATCTGGGACAGGTTGAAGTACGAGGCGTTCGCCCCTACCATGAATAGCCCCTTTCCGATCGTGGAACTACTCTCGGTATAAATGGGCGTAAACCCCGAGGCCACGTTCACCAGCTCCCCATCAACGTATTCCACATCAAGGTTTGGCGGCGTCAGCGGGACCGCTGAGAGGCTGCTTTCCAGAAAGCCGTTGATTCCTGGGGCAAAGACGTTACGCGCAAAATCCGCCGACTGCGAAAACGGGTTCCCGTCAACGCCCTCGAACAGGCAGATGGCATACAGATCAGCCAGTGCCGCCTCCAGCTGCGATTGCCCAGTGGCTACACGGCCCGGCACCAGCAGCACGACCACGACCACAATACCTCCCCACAGACGCATGCTCTTCATTCTCTCCTCCGATAGCTAATGATTGGTTGATGGCCGGGTCTCCGGCGCATCATGTTAGTCCTTACTCCGGACGTAAAGGGGCTTTCACTCGGCTTCTGCACGGGCAAGCGCGTACCCCTCCGCGGCTTCTGCCCACACCCAGACGCCCGGCATCGGGACGGACCGCAGGCCCTCACGGCCGCGCTGCTGATACTCGACGAAGATCCGCACGGGGACGCGTGCCCCTCCATCGTCGACCTGCACTGTGCCGGGGACAATAGCTGCGTGATGAATGCGATGGCGCGCATAGACGGGCGCCAGCATCTCCTGATAAAACTGCGCCAGCGGCGTCGGCACAGCAGCCCATTCGTTATCGATGATTGCGCGCTGCAGCTGAGCCGCGAGCTGCTCGAGGTCCGCCTGGATGAGTGCTTCGGCTGACGGTGCGGCTGACGGCGCGGACTCGGCACCTACCGCCCTTGCCCGCCCCTCATCTTCCCGCGCAAGGGCTTGCTCTCCGCTTGATGTTGCCGGAATCTGGGCCCCGCGCGGAGGCCCGGCCGTTAGCGGTGTGCCATCGTCAGGCATCATCGCCGCAGGAGGGCGTGCCGGGGACGGGGTTGTCTGTGCTGCATCCGCTACGGCCGCCCCGGGCGATGCTGCACGTGCCTGCTCGGTACGTGCCTGCTCGTCAGCTACCCCTTCCGGGGTGGCGCGTGCACCAGCTGGAACGCCCGGCGGCGAGGCTTCAACCGCTGGCCCTGAGGGCGCCAGCCCGTGATCAGCCCCGGCACGGCTGCCAGCCCCCCCGGCTGCCGACAGGTCGAGGCGGGCGGGGGCTTCCGTCGCAGCAGCCTGCGCCGCTGCCGCTGAATCATCAGCCGCGTCCATGGCCTGAGGCGTCCATGCATCGGTTGTAGCGATCGCCGGCTCCTCCGGGACGCCGGTGCCTGCCGTGGTGAGCATCCACCACCCGAGGCTTCCGATGAGCAAGACAGCAACGCCTCCCCACAACGTAGGCGACCACCGGGTGTGGCGTCCCTTGGGCATCACGCGCTGCTCTGGGCCAGGGGCAGCGGCTGTCAGCGTGCGTTCGTCATCAAACGCCTGAAGCGCGTCGAGGAACTCACCCGCTTTCTGGTACCGCTTGGGCAGCTTCGTTTCCAGGGCGCGCATCACAAGATCTGCGAGGCGTTGCGGAACCTCAGCATTGAACTGCTCAGGCCGCGGCAGCCGCCCTTCTACGATGCTCCGCTGAATCGTGTACTGACTTTCGGTCTTATCAAACGGCAAACGCCCCGAAAGCATCTGGTAAAGGGTCATCCCCAGCGAAAAGATGTCCGACCGCTGGTCCAGCGTTCGGCTGCCTTTGATTTGTTCGGGCGACATGTAATAGAGCGTGCCCGCCACGCCCTGCGTCTGGGTAAGCTCATGCTGCTGATAAAACCTGGCCAGCCCGAAGTCCATCACCTTGACGGCCCGTTCGGGCGTCAGCATGATGTTGCGCGGCTTAATATCGCGGTGGATGATGCCGCGCTCGTGCGCGTAGGCAAAGGCCTGCAGGAGTTGCTTCATGAGGGGCCACGCCTCTGTCCACGGCAAAGGCCCGCGGGCATCCAGCACATCGGCCAGCGTCTGCCCCTCTACATATTCCATCGTCAGGTAGACGCCCATAGCGGCGTGCCGCTGCGCAAAGACGGTGACGATGTTGGGATGGTGGATCTGGGCCAGCGCCTGGGCCTCCATCCGGAAGCGACGCAGGAACTGAGCATCTTGGACCAGCGCCGGGGCAATCACTTTGAGGGCTTCGATACGGCCCAGGGACAGATTCTCGGCACGGTAGACCACGCCCATACCGCCCCGCCCCAGCACCTCAAGGATACGGTAGCCGTCTACCTCTTGTCCTACCAGTGCATCGCGCGCCATCGCTTCCTCTGGCCTCTCCGAACCGGTCTGCGGGATCGCTCGTCCACTCAGCCCCTCAAGCTGCCTTCTGGAACGGTGGTGCCGTGCCCACTCCTCTCCTGCGTTGTAACCACGGCCTGCTTCAAGATACCCCTTCCAGATGGGCGTCTACGGTAGAGTAGCCTACGTACAGCTTACGATCTACTGCGCCAGCCACCGTGCATACCGGTCGCGTCAAAACTGCTGCTACTTTGCGTCGGAGCTACCATAGCCGCATGCACTTCTGGAGGGGCAGCGGCCCGTGGCCCGGTGTCCTGTAAACGAAAAGCTGGGCCGGGTACGGGCGGCGGTGCTATATTACGTCGGAAACGTCGTTACTGCGGAAACGTCTCGCTGAACGCCAGTACTTCGTGATCCCAGTCGGCGTTGGTAGCAGCCGCCGCGTACGTGCGCTGCAGATAGCGCACATGGAAACGCCATGAACACCCGAGCGGCCCGCGCCAGGGCTTGCGAGGAGCGGTGAGCGAACCGAAGTGGTTGTCCCGGCCCGGCCGTGCGGCGGCGTTGATTGGCCGCAGTATCATCCCAGGGATTGATTGGTGATTGCATTTGGCGCTACTGAGCACACCAGCCGGCCTCATGCCATCGCAGCGGCTCCAAGCCCACGTCCTGGATCTGCTGCCGCTGCCCCTTCGGTTCCTCGCCTCTTTGATTCCAGCGCCCCGGCGCACCAACGGCTCTACCCCTTTCCGCAACCTCACATGCCCCAAGCACACCCATCACGCCCTGTGCTCTTGCACGAGCCGATCCCGCTCGTCCTGGAGCGCTTTCGAGAGGCCGATCTTGTAACGGTGGGGGTTCTCGAATCGTTTGAACTCCTCCGGCAGCTGGCGGAGTTGCGCCTGACTAAAGGCCGCGATCTCTTGTACGGACTGTGGTTCGGTCGTCCGCGCGCCGTCTACTATCACCGGGTGGAGGAGCGGGTGTAGCTCAAACCGCTCCAGAGCCAACGACTTCTCAGGCTCCGTCGGATGGTACATCACCTCGATGTCCTGCTCGTCGGCCAGTGCCACCACCTCGCCACCATAGAAGGACCCATCCGGGTACCCCAGTCGAAACACCTGCTTGCGACCAGGCAGGTTGATCTTCTCGATGTTTTCTGAGCGTTTCAGGCGGGGCTCGTTGTTGGCAAATGCCAGCTTGTACACCCCATCCAGCGCGGCATCGGGCCGGCCCGTCACAAGGCTGGTGCCCACCCCAAACAAGTCGATGGGGGCGTTCTGCTCCAACAGGCTCTTGATGACGTGCTCATCCAGTTGGTTCGACGCCGCTATTTTCACGTGGTCCAGCCCTGCCTCATCCAGCATCGCGCGGGACCTTTTCGCCAGCCAGGCGAGGTCGCCGCTGTCCAGCCGAATGCCTTTCAGGTGCTCCCCGCGCGCTTCCATCTCGTGGCCTACGGTGATGGCGTTGGGTATGCCGATTTCCAGCGTGTCGTACGTATCCACCAGCAGCACGCAGTCGTGGGGGCGGATCTCGGCAAAGGCGCGGAAGGCTTCCAGCTCATCATCGTAGCGCTGGACGAAGGAGTGGGCCATGGTTCCGGAGATGGGCAGGTGGTAGTCGCGCCCGGCGCGCACGTTGCTTGTGGCGTCAAACCCACCGATCATGGCGGCCCGGCTGGCGGCATACCCCCCGGTGCCCGGTGCCCGGCGCAGCCCGAAGTCAACCAGCGTCCGGCCGTCGGCCGACAGCCACATCCGGCTTGCTTTGGTAGCGATCAGCGATTGGTAGTTCAGGGTATTCAGCAGCAGCGTCTCCAATAGCTGCGCCTCAATGATGGACCCCTCCACGGAGAGGATGGGCCGGTTGGGAAAGATCAGGTCACCCTCCCGCACCGCCCGGATAGTCCCTGTAAACTGAAAGTCCTGGAGATAGTCCAGAAAAGCCGCGTCCATGCCTTCGTTTTGGAGAAGAGCCAGATCCTTCCCATCAAACCGCAACTGCATCACCGCTTCGAGCACGTCTTCCAGTCCGGCGAAGATGGCATACCCTCCACCGAAGGGCAGGTCACGAAAGAAGTAGTCAAAGACCGCGATTTCGTCCTGCAGCCCTTTGTGGAAATACACCTGAGACATCGTGATCTGGTACTGATCGGTGTACGTCGCCGTGAAGTCAAGCATGGGAAGCCGTCGGGTGGATGGATGGGCAGGCGAGTGGTCAAGCAAGCCGCCTGCAACCTACGCCCCACAGCAGAGAAAGGCTACTTACTGTTGGAACGCCACAGGTACGCGCCGCGCCCTGCCCGGTCAGGCGAAGAGGCATCCGCACAAGAGGGCCGTTCCTTGCGGTTACGTCTCCGTCGGCTCGCTCACCTCCCGGTCCCGCTCCCAGCCCTCATGGTGCAGCACGATGCGCTCGGTAGCCACTGCCGCGTCGTTGGCGTCCAGCGCGGGGAGCGCCTCATAGGAGGACACCCAGCAGCGATACACCCGGAACGCCATCACTACCGTGCCCTGCAGGTTGTGCAGCCGGATCAGGATATCCTTGCGGTAGTCCTTCAGCGACATCGCCGCATCACCCTGCGGATTGAACGTGAGGTTGGCCCAGTCCTCAAACGTGGGGTCATGCGTCAGGCCACGCTCGATGGTGATGGGTTCAAACGAGGATGGCCCCGGCGACACCCGAAACTGACTGGGATCGCCGCCGGTGCGGTTCGTTACGGCCTCGGTCGTGCGCTTCAGCGGGCTTACGCGGATGATGTCGGGCACCGGCTGGCCATCCACAATCACGCTGAATTTGAAGTTGCGGTAGGGATCATGGCGGTGCGTATTCACAACGAAGCTGGGCATGAGGGACCTCCCCAGGTGTTTGATTCGAGTTAAGATGGTACGGAGCGCAGGGCGGGCCATCAGGGCGTTATTCTAAATATGTAGGGGATTCCGTGTCGAGCCTTCGCGCGGAGCGCGCAGGGCACCCGTAGCGCCCACGCCCTTCATCCTACACTGCGCAAGCGACCGACGTACACGGCCACGGCGACGAGCCGCTGCATCTATTGCCTCCTGCTCTCGTACGGCGAACCAACACCCACACGCGCATCTACAGTTTTGCACACCCATGCCCTTGTTCAAACAAGAAAACATGTCTTGGGGCGTACTGGCCATTGAGATGGTCGCCATTATGCTAAGCGTGGTGCTGGGCTTTGCGCTCAATGAGTGGCGCGCAGGCCAGGCAGAGGCGCGCCAGGTGGCCATAGCACAAGAAAGCATAGCGCGGGAGTTGGAGCAAAACCTGGCACAAACGAACCAACAGCGCGCGCGCTTTCAGGCCATTGACGATTCGCTTGCCGTGCTTCAGGAACAGCGCGGGCCGGACGCCCGGCTGGACCCCTTCTTCGGGGCGCCCGGGTTTCTGTTCAACCGCGGCGCGTACGAGGCCGCGCGCGCGTCGGGCGCCCTCGCGCACATGGATTTTGACATCCTCGAAATGATTACCAGCACGTATTTCGTTCAGGAGTACAGGGTAGAGATAGGGCAATTATTTATCGAGCAGCGCCTCAACGACGGCCCCTACTTGCAAACGGTAGGCGACTATCGCAGTTGGATGCAGGCAATGCTCAACCCTGACCTACCCGCCTCTCAAGAGAGAACCCTGCGGGTGCTCCAGGGCGAAGCGATCGATGAGGTGCGGCCTCAGATAGAAGCAAAGTATTTTGCGCCCGAAGGGTAGCGGATGCTGAAGGCAGAGGACAGTAGGGAAGGCTTTCGGGGAAACCGAGGATGAGCCCTGCAGTGTTAAGAGGCTGTGCGCCGCTTGCGGTGCACTCCGCTCGTTCTCCGTCCCGACCCGCTGTTCTCACTATGGGAGTTACCATCCGCGACGTTGCAAAGGCTGCCGGCGTCTCGGCTACCACGGTATCGCGCGTATTTAACCACAGTGAGCTCGTCACCGAGCGGACGCAGGAGCGGGTGCGTACGGTGGCGCAGCGTATGGGCTACCTCCCGAACGCAACCGCCCAGAGCCTGAGCCATGGACGCACGCAGGTCATAGGCGTCATCTTGCCCGCCCCGCATGGCGAGTTCTTCTCCGAGATCATCCGCGGCATTGATGAAGTTACCCAGGCCGCTGACCATTTCCTGCTTATCTCCAGCTCGCATTACAGCCTTTCGGACAATAAGGCCGCGTTGCGCGCGCTTCGCGGACGCGTCGACGGGCTGCTGGTGATGACTACACACGTCGATGCCCAGCAGGAGCTGCTTGAAGACCTGGCGGTGGACGTGCCCGTTGTCTTCATCAATAGTCCGGTGGGCAACGCCTCCTGCAACGCCTTTGAGATTCAGAACCAAGACGGCGCCTACGCCGCTACCACACACCTCATCGAGCGAGGGCACGAGCGTATTGGGATCATCGTGGGTCCCCCCGACAGCCACGACGTGCGCGAGCGGGTTGCAGGATACCGCGCAGCGCTCACGGAGGCCGGCCGCGACCCCGATGCTCAACCGATCATCGCGGGTGACTTCACCCAGGCCAGCGGCTTCGCTGCCGGGCGCGAGATCCTTTCGCTTGACCCCATGCCCGACGCCTTTTTCGCCTGCAACGACTACATGGCGATTGGGGCTATGGCTGCGCTCCAGAAAGCCGGCGTCCGTATTCCCGATGACATGGGAATCGCCGGGTTTGATGATATCCCGAGTGCGCGGTACAATACGCCATCGCTAACCACAGTGCGCGTTCCCGTGTATGACCTGGGGCGGCAATCGGCCGAGCGCCTCATGGCATTGCTGCAGGCTGACGGCAGCCCTGAGCCTGCGCGGCGCATGCTCCCCTCTGAGCTCGTCGTGCGGTCCAGCACCTGATTTCAGACCACGCCTCGCTGGCGTCGGCACTTGCCTCGGCGGGCCGGTTGGACAGAATCTGTGGAAGAGCCGCACGCCAGTACACTTAAGCATCGGAAAACAGAAAACGAGCACCGCCTGGCCGAAGGGACCTGCCGAAACAAGCCCCTCGGCCCTCTCAGGGCCTATTATCAAATTTTTTGACGCCCCCCTTGCAATTCTCCTGCTGGAAGCGCTATTGTAGAAGACAGAGATGAAACCCGTTTCATATATTTTTTTATCCGAAATGAAACCGGTTTCAACCACGGTAGAGCTGCGCACCGCCCCCCATGGCACACGGCTTTGGCTACATTTAAGCGCTTGTAGCTGGAAGCGCTTTTACTCGCAGCTCCCTGGGATCGTTGATTTTCCTTCTGCAGAGTCCCCGACACTATGATCTGGAACAGGCTACTACTGGTCGTTGCGAGCGTCCTTCTTTCAGCATACGGCCTTGGTCTCCCGGCTGCTCATGCCCAAACCGGTACCATTACGGGCATGGTTACCGAAGCCGACACCGACCTGCCGCTGCCCGGTGCAAACGTGCTGATCGTGGGGACGTCCACCGGGTCGGTGGCCAATGTAGACGGGCGCTACACGATTTCGAACGTGGAGCCGGGCACGTACGCCCTGCGCGCTTCCTTTGTCGGCTACGACCCCGTAACACAGCAAGAGGTGGTGGTGGCAGCAGGCGAAACCACCGAGGTCAGCTTTACCTTGCAGAGCGGTGCGCTGCTTGACGAACTGGTGGTGATTGGGTATGGCGAGCGCCGCCGCAACGAACTCACCACCTCCATTTCATCCGTCTCAGACGAAGATATTGCCAGCCGCCCCCTTTCGAGCCCAGAGGAAGCACTGCAGGGCACCGTGCCGGGGATCGTGGTCACGCAGAACTCGGGCAGTCCAGGCCAGGGGTTTAGCGTACGGATTCGCGGGATTGGCTCGCCGGGCAACAACGAGCCGCTGTATGTGGTGGACGGCCTGCCCGTCCCTGACCGGCCCAACTACCTCAACCCCAGCGACATTGCCTCCATCGACGTCATCAAAGACGCCGCAGGGGCCGCCATTTACGGCACGCAGGGCAGCAACGGTGTCATCCTCATTACGACGAAAAAGGGCGATGCCGGCGGGGAAACCGTTGTAGACTTCAACGCGCAGTTTGGGACTTCCGAGGTGACGCGCCAGCTGGACATGCTGGAAGCGGCCGAGTATGCCACGCTCCGCAATGAAGCCGCTATCAACGCCGGGCAGGCCCCCGTTTATGCAGATCCAGCAGCCCTGCGGGGGCAGTCTACCAACTGGCAAGATCAGATTTTCCAGACCGGGACGTTTCAGAAGTACACGCTCGGCGTCTCTGGCGGAAGCAGCGAGTTTCGCTTTCGCGTCAGTGGCGACTTCACCGATGAGGAGGGCATCGTCCGAACCTCCGACTTCCGGCAGATTAACTTCCGCATCAACACGGAGTACACGGCGCCATCGGACCTCTTCACCGTTGGCGAAAACATCTCCATCGGGCGCAATTTCCGCAACACTGTACCCGAAGGAGATGACGTGCGCAACTTCCTGATCCAGACCCTTCAGTTTCAGCCGACGGAGCCGGTACGCGACCCCTCCCTCAACACCACCGATAACTATACCTTCAGCCGGTTCGGCAACAATGCGTTCAACCCGGTGGCGGTGCTGGACTTCAACAATGCCGAGGACCGGGCGACGCGGCTGGCGGGTAACGTCTTCGGCGTGCTCCGGCCCCTCGAAGGCTTGAGCATCCGATCGGATTTTGGTCTTGACTTGCGCTACGGCGACAACTACGGGTTTACCCCGACCTACGCCGTTAGCCCGGAGTTTACGAACGCGATTAACAGCGTCTCACGCTTTACTGACCGCCGCTCCTCGCTGGTATGGTCCAACACCGCGACGTACAACCGCGTCATCGACCTGCACGATGTAGAGGTGCTGGCCGGGACGTCGGCCGAGTGGAACGAGTTTGAGTTTATCAGCGCCAACCGGACGGGCCTTCCCAGCGACGACCCTTCCCTTCGCTACTTGCAGCAGGGCACCGAAAGCCAGGGCGCTACCGGTGACCTCGCCCGCTCGCGCCTCCTGTCGTACTTTGGCCGCGTCAACTATGGGTACAACAACCGCTACCTGGCCACGCTGGTTGCCCGGTACGACGGGTCGTCCCGCTTTGGAGAGAACAACCGCTACGGCTTCTTCCCGTCCTTCTCGCTTGGCTGGCGGATTTCCGAAGAGGCCTTTATGGCCGACGTCGACGTTGTGGATGAGCTGAAGCTGCGCGGCGGCTACGGCATCAACGGGAACGACGGCATTGGCGACTTTCTCTTCCTCACGGGCATTGAGGGCTTCCGTAACTACAACCTGGGCCCTGACGGCGAGGTCTTCCCCGGCGCTACCGTGGCTGGCTCTGGCAACCCCGACCTGAAATGGGAGGAATCGCGGCAGACCAGCCTCGGCCTGGATGCCACCCTGCTGAATTCCCGGCTGGAAGTGACCATCGACTACTTCGTCAAGAACACCGTCGATCTGCTGATTGGCGTGCCGCAGCTCTCGACGAGCGGCGCTCAGCGCTTCGGACAGGCCCAGAATGCCGGTGACATCCGCAACCGCGGGCTTGAGCTTTCGCTGGGCTGGTCGGATGAGGCCCTTGACGGCGCCCTCACGTACCAGCTGCGCGGCAACATTGCCACGGTAGCCAACGAGGTGACAAGCCTCGGGGCCAGCGATGCACTTACCGGCGGCGGGTACCGCCAGGGGCCCGTCACCCGCACCGTCGTGGGGCAGCCTATCGGATCCTACTACGGCTACGTGACGGACGGCCTCTTCCAAACGCAGGACGAGGTGGACGCCCACGCCTTCCAGGCCTCCGGCACCGCCCCCGGCGATATCCGCTTCCGCGACCTCAATGGCGATGACGTTATTGACGATGCTGACCGCACCTTCATCGGCAACCCGTTCCCCGACTTCACCTACGGCCTGAACGGTCGCATTGCCTACCAGGGGTTCGACCTCAGCCTGCTGCTGCAGGGGGTGTCGGGAAATGAGCTCTTTGCAGCCTACGAGTTCTACACGCGGGGCTCCGGCATCTTTAACCTCGAAGAGGAGATGCTCAACCGCTGGACGGGGCCAGGCACCAGCACCGACACGCCGCGCCTGACGGTCAACGATCCGAACCAGAACACCCGCCTCTCCGACCGCTACGTGCGCGATGGCTCGTACCTGCGCCTCAAAAACGTGACGCTCGGCTACACCCTGCCCGCCCGCCTCTTCGACGCCCTTGGCGCCTCGGTGCGCAGAACGCGCCTCTACGTGAGCGGACAGAATCTGCTCACCTTTACCGGCTATGATGGGCTGGACCCCGAGATTGGCGAGCGCAACGGCGTGCTCGACCGGGGCATCGACCGCGGCGTCTTCCCGCAGGCACGCACCATCACGGTCGGCCTCGACTTCCAGTTTTAGTTGCTTCTCCGACTGGGCGCCAGCCTTGCCTGCTGGCGCCTTAGCCTCTTGCCCTACGGCCCTGTTTCTGATCCTTCTCGATCGCGCTCCGTGCTCATGATTTTTCCGATACGCTCCTTTTTTCGCCCGCACCTGCGCGCTTCCGTACCCACCGGTGCAGCCGTTCTCATAGCGGCCGTGCTCCTCGTGGTGGCCAGCGGCTGCGACAATATGCTCGACATTGAACCGCAAGGCGAGCAGACCTCCGCCAACTTCTTCCGCACAACCGACGATGCCAACCGGGCGCTGGCCGGCGCTTACGATGCGATCCAGCAACAAAAGCGGGCCACCTACCAGGGGGCGCCCGAGTTCCTCTCGGGCTACGACCTGGTGTTTGGCGAAGTGGCGTCGGATAATGCCTTCAAAGGGGGCGAAAGCCAGAACGACCAGCCCGATATCGACGACGTACAGACCTTTACCGTGGACCCGAACAACCTCTACATCGCTAAGATGTGGAGCAGCTTGTACGAAGCCGTGACCCGGTCGAACCGGATCCTGGACCGCGTGCCCGACATCGAGATGGATGAAGGCGAGAAGCAGGAGATCCTTGCCGAAACACGGTTCATCCGCGCCTACGCCTATTTCTACCTGCTGCAAGCCTTCGGGATGGAGCCGGGAACGAACAACGGGCCGGGTATTGTGCTGTTGGACGGGCCCGTGACTATTGGCGATGCCAACCAGCCCCGCTCCCCCGAGCCCGCCGTGTGGGAGCAGATTGAGGCGGACCTGCAGGCGGCCATCGACGTGCTGCCTACGAAGAGCGAGCGCCCTCCTTCGACCTACGGACGGGCCACGCGTGGCGCCGCTCAGGCCCTGCTCGTGAAAGCCCACATCTTCCAGAACGAATTCGGCCCGGCGGAGACGCTGGCCCAGACAATCATCACCTCGGGCGCGTACACCTTGGCGCCCGACTTTGCCGGCATCTTCCGGACGAGTGGCGAGCATGGCCCCGGCTCTATCTTTGAGATCAACTACGCCACGCTCCCGAATCAGCTCGAAGGCTATTTCGGCAATGTGTACCAGGCCAGCCGCTCCACCTGGGGCTTCGGCTTCAAGGTCCCAACGCAGGATCTGGTCGATGCCTTCGACAGCAATGACCCGCGCCTGGAAGCGACCGTCATCTTTGACGGCGAAGCCATGCCAGATGGGACGGTCGTAGACGGCGGCACCAGCCGGTCCGGCTACCACAACGAGAAAGTATGGATTCCACAGGCAGAATACCCACAAAACAACGGCCAGGGCATCTTTGCCGGGCCGAGCAACGTGCGCTACATCCGTCTGGCGAACGTGCTGCTGTGGCACGCCGAGGCAGCCAACGAGAACGGCAACACGCCGGCAGCGCTTGCGTCGCTCAACGCTGTGCGCGAACGGGCCCGCAACAACGCGGACAACCCAGCTGGCGTGCTACCCGACATCACCACGACGGACCAGGACGAGCTCCGGGCGGCCATCTATCGGGAGCGCCGCCTGGAGCTGGCCATGGAAGACCTCCGCTTCTTCGACCTGGTGCGGCAAGGGCGCGCCGCCGACGTGCTCGGCAGTGCGGGTTTTGTTGCCGGCGTCCACGAGCGGATGCCCATCCCGCAGCGCGAAATAGACCTTAGCGAAGGCGTGCTGGAGCAAAACACAGGCTACTAATGGCCTGAGGTTCTGCGCCTGTATAGGCCCTCCTGTGGCCCCCGCCCCCGCTCTTGCGTCCGGGTCTGCCCCATTCCTCTCCTTTTGATTGCTCTGCTGTTATGACACTGCCGACTGCCGCTCCTTTTTCCCCGTATCGCACCGTGGTGCTTAGCCTGCTGGTCGGTGCCTTCCTGCTGGTCTCTGGCAGCCTCCTCACCGGTTGCGACCAGGACGTGGTGAACGATGATGGCGACAACATCATCGCTCCGAACACGTCCCGGATTGCCTTTGAAGTAACGCCCGGTACGGCGGACACGACGCAGCAGCTGACGCTCACCTACACCTCCCTCGCCGAACCGCCCCGGCCCGAAGACGTCCCCACCCCGTTTGCGATCGCCGTAGCAGAGGAGAGTGGGTCGGCCGCGGACGGCAGCAGCACCTTCGATGTCACGTTCTCCCCACCAGCGGAAATCGGCAGCTTCACCGAGCGGGTCATCTTTAGATCCGGCAGCCAGGCCGTCACGATCCAACTGGTCGGCGCCGTGGGCTTCGATGACGAACTCATCACCGACTATGCTGGCGCAGGCGTGGTCGACGAGTTCTCGGGCTTCAACGGTATTGGCGCCAGCAGCGCAGGCGGACAGCTGGTCCTGGAGGCCGCCGGCGCAGGAGGCCCGGGGCAGTTCCCAGGCGTTGTGCATGTGCTAAGCGAACCGATCGACTTTACGGAGACGCCCGTGGTCGTGGCGCGCCTGCAGGTATCCGAAGACAGCGAGGGCCCGGCCATCGTGCGGGCCGCGCTCAACCAGGCAGGCGATGCACCCGACGCCAACGCCAGCATTACTCCACTCATCAAAGAAGTCCCGGCCGACGGCACTTTCCGCGAGTACTACTTCGACTTCCGCGACAATTTCTTCCAGTTCGATGGGCAGCCGGTGGACGGCACCAATATCGGGGAAATCGTGCTCCTGGTAAACGATGGGGGCTCCCTTGATGCCCTCGGGCGGTCAGATACGTTTGCCGGCACCCTCGTGGTTGACCGGCTGGCACGCCGTCCTGATATCCCGGGCGAGGACGACGGGGGCAGCGCCGCTCCTACGGCACGCTTCACCTTCAGCCCCAGCGATCCTCTGGTGGGCGAGACGATCACCTTTACCGACAACTCTACCGACGACGGCATGATCGTCTCGCGAGGCTGGGACTTCGGGGATGGTAGTACGGGCACGGGCGCCGCTCCCACCCACACCTACGATGCCGCGGGGGACTACAGCGTGATCCTCACGGTTGAAGACGATGAAGGCGCGACGGCTACGTCCACGCAGACGGTCACGGTCAGCGACGACGATGGCGGCGGGGGCGACACCACCGCGTTCCGCGGCGATGACGACGGCGACGGCCGCATCACCTTCGACGACTTCGAGGACGGCCTCCAGGACG
>JAAAOI010000134.1 GCA_009908945.1 Bacteroidota bacterium | reverse complement strand
GAAAGCCTTCGTGCCCCCGCGCCTCCGCACCCACGACACCGTGCAAAAACGCACGGCGACAATATATGAGTTTAGCTGATGTCTGGGCTGTGCGACTGCAATGCTGCCCGGATGACACCACGCAGACGGCAACACCTGCCCCCACACCGGACCCGTCGGTGTGGGGGTTTTTTAATGACGCGCTCCTGTCGCCCTGCGAAGCGCATACCAAGCGGCCGAGCCTGCGACGTACCGTAGCTTCTGTCCCATCGAATCACGGACGTGATAATGGAACGCAAAACGCGCCCGCTCGCTGGGCCAGGGATTGCTGAGTATGGAAAGCTCTGCTACCGCTGCACTGGCCAGCGCCTGTGCACGGACGTCCTGACGAGCGGGCCGTAGCAGCGGCGCGGGCACAGGAGCAGCCAGCAGGCTGTGCGCCAACAGCACACCCAGCCGCAGCATCCGCCCAGCCCCCTGCTGCTCCGCACGGGTCAAGATGGCATCAACCGGCAGGTTCGGGTGCGCACGGAATACCTCAGCCACATCGCAGACCCACTTGAGCGACTCCCACCGGTGTTTGGCGGCATGCATGGTGAGCACGTACAGCCAGTCGGGCACCGAAAGGCACGGTAGGGTGGCCCTGTGGACCTGCACCGGCGTGCTGCGCGCTTGCAGTGCTGACGCTGGAACGCCTGGCCCAAATCGTCTGGCTGACAACGCCGTGTGGAGATCGATCTTGAACCCCTCCTCCGGCCTCAGGTAGGGAAATTCGTGCTGTGACCAGAGGTACCAGCGCTTGCGCCAACCCGTCGGATCGGCGTCCGGCTCGTAGCCCAGCGAGCGGATGACGGCCTCGGCTGCATCAAAATCATCGGGAGCCACCAGGATATCGAGGTCGCCCGCGGTGCGATACGTGAGGTTGCCATAGGCCCACTGCGCCAACACAATGCCCTTAAACGGCACCGCCTCTACTCCGGCTGCACCAAACGCGCCAAAAAGCTGGCGAGCCTCCTGGGCCAGGAGCAAGGCAAAGTGTGCATTGGCATGATAATCGTCCGCTAATGCGGTGAGCACCTCCGCTGGCACTTGGCCACTAACGGTCCGGAGCGTCCGATACAGAAGGGGCATGACGCCGTGGTGCCGGGCAAGCAGCAGGACCTCTTCCCAATCGAGCGCAGGCGAGGCGGTGAGCCGTTCGAGCTGTTGCATAGCTTCGGCAGAGCGCTGCGTCCGGCTGCCAAGGCAGCAGAGCTGCAAGGCCTGCGATACCGTATCAAGTAGCGTTGGCAGGCGAAGTGCGAGGGTCGCGCGCGAGAAGGGAACGAAGGCACCAACGCCCGACGTTGGCTCCTTTCCCACGCCCGCCTGCCTGTGCTGATCCCCTGCCCCGCTGTGTCCACCCGCCTCCTCACCGACCCCACGGACGCTGCCACCCACATAAAGGCCGGGCAGGTCGTGGCCTTCCCCACAGAGACCGTGTACGGGCTCGGCGCGGATGCCTTCAACCCCACCGCGGTGCAGCGTATTTTTGACGCAAAAGGCCGCCCGTCCGACAACCCGCTTATCGTTCACATGGCGCACGCGGCTAATGTGCCACAGGTGGCCGCTACGGTTCCGCCGCTGGCTGAGCGGTTGCTGAAGCGGTTCGCGCCCGGCCCCCTGACCCTTATCCTGCCCCGCCGCCCTGACGTGCCTCTTATCGTGACCGCAGGACTGGATACCGTGGGGGTGCGGATTCCGGCCCACCCGGTGGCCCACGCCTTTCTGACAGCCTGTGAAACCCCTGTAGCCGCGCCTTCGGCGAATCCCTCCGGGCGGCCCAGCCCCACCTCCTGGGAAGCAGTGGCGGCCGGACTGGACGGCCGTATTGCAGCCATCCTGAAAGGCGGGCGCGCTGCCGTGGGGCTGGAGTCAACCGTCGTAGACTGCACCGCGACGCCGCCCCGCATCCTGCGCGCTGGCGCGGTGACCCCCGCTGACCTCCAGACGGTGGCGCCCGACATTGCCCTTGCCCCTGCTGCCGGTCCCGTTCGTAGCCCCGGGCAAAAACACAGGCACTACACGCCCAGCGCAGCCGTCCACCTCGTGGAACGTCCGGATGATGCGTCTCCTGACGCTGCGCATGCGTTCATTGGGCTGGAGGCCCCGGCTCAGCCCTCCGCGTTCGGGCGCGTAGCGGTGTGCGCAGACGTGGCCGCCTATGCACACACCCTGTTCGACTTCTTCTTTCAGTGCGACCGCGACGGCGTCGAGCGGATCTACTGCCAGCGGGTAGCGCCTGAAGGGTTGGGCCTGGCGCTGATGGACCGGTTGGAGCGAGCCGCTGCGCGCTGAATACGGCTTTGCTGGCACGAGAGCCGCTGCTTATCCTCGCGTGTTGCGGATCACCCACCGCGCCAGGAACGGGGCCGCCTGGCACAGCGCCAATCCTGCCGAGGCCACCCACGGACGAATATACGCCTGATGGGCCCAGCGTCCCACCCGCATCCGCGTGCCAAACTCCGCGTGCCAGTCGGCGGTGTAGCCCGACCGGAAGGCGTCTGCCGTGGACGCGCCCTGAAGAAAGGTGTCCACGTGCGGAGCCACGAGCTCGGCACTGCGCAGGGCCATCGCCATCCCGTCTCCACACATGGGCGCGATCATGCCGGCCGTATCGCCAATCATGCAGACGTCCCCCTCGAACGTGGTTTTGGGCTGCACACTCACCTGGCTGACAGCGCAAAACGAGTCGGACACGCGCTCCAGGTGCTCGAACCGCGCGCGCAAGTGCGGATTGGTCTGAAACGTCTGCGCGATCATGCCCTCCGGGCTACGGTCCGCGGCCTTCAGGGCGTCTTCGTGCGTGATCCAGCACGCATTGACCAGCCCGTCTTCCACATGCGACATGCCGCAATAGCCCCCATCGAAGGCATGAAGCTCAATTACGTCTTCCAAATCGGCGCCCCGGAAATGGGCCTTGAAGCCGACGTACGGCCGGTGCTCTTGCATGGCCTCGCGGTCCAGTGTCCGATCCAATACGCCGCGCTTGCCATAAGCGCCCAGCACCACGCGGGCCTCAAACGTTTCGTTTCGGGTGGTGAGGGTGAAGCCGTCATGCAGGGTGCCGTCCACACTGCGCACCATGGTCCCGTCTCGGACGTCCGCCCCACAGGCAGCAGCCCGGGCAAAGAGCATCGGATCCAGGCGATAGCGGCTAAACCCGATCGCCGTCCCTGGAAGCGGAGCCTCGAAGACGCTGCCGTTACTCGCGGTGATGCGCGTGCGATGCATGGCGTGCGCCCCGGCATCGGCTACGTCGCCCAGCACCTCCAGCCGCTGCAGCGCGCCTTTCACTTCAGGCGACAAGAACTCGCCGCACAGCTTGTGCACGGGGTACGTTTTCTTCTCCAGCAGCAAGACCTTGTGCCCTGCCGCAGCCAGCTGAATGGCCGCGCTGCAGCCGGCAAGGCCTCCCCCTACAATGGCAACGTCAACCATGGGGCTGAGTGTTTTTATGCGTTGTACTGATCGTCCATCGAAAGGCCCAGTGCCACTGGATCCGCGCCTGGGGCAGACCGGCCCGTTGCACCAGCGCCTCCAGCTCGTCGCGCGTAAAGCCGCGCAGCACCGACACCGGGGCGTCGTGCCGGAAGAACTCCGATGCATTCGTCACATACGCCCATGCTGTGACGCCGTAGTACGCCAACGGGTGGCGATGCAAATCATTTACTATAAATCCGAGCCGCGCCGTTCGGTCCAACTCCTGCAGCATTTGGACGGCTTCGTCATCATTCAGGTGGTGCATGAAGAGCGACGTGACGCTCACGTCAAACGTATCGTCGGCAAAGGGAAGCGATAGGGCATCGCCTTGCTGCAGATCGATCTGCCCTGCCAGCCGCGGCGGCAGGCGGGTTGCCAGCGCTTCACGGGCGTAGTTGAGGGTCGCCTCATTTACATCGAGCCCGGTCGGCTGCATGTGCCAGCCCTGCCGTACCGCCGTGCGCATCAGATACTCCGGAAAGTCAGCGCCGCCCGTGGCCACGTCCAACACCTGGAGGGGGGCATCGGGGCGAGCCCGACGGAGGAGCGGTTCCAGGTGCTGCATGGTGGTCGCATGGCCGCCCAGGTACCGATTCACGCGGCGCAAGTCCACGAGCGCATTCGCCAGCCGGGCGTCATCTATTGAAAAGTCGTCCATCAATTCGGCCTGAGACGAGCGCTGGCTGAAATCGGGCATACCACACAGGGATAATGAGCGAAACCGGGCGGGCGCGGCTATCTTTCGCCCTCGGAGGCCGCATCGATCCGGACATCGCCGTAAGAGATGACCTCGTTCCGCCCGATGTCGAACAGCACGAGACGCACCGGGCCGTCTTCCCCTACGGCTGCCGAGAGGTTGAAGCGAATCGGGAAAAAGCCATCTTGCTCGACTTCCGG
>JAAAOI010000111.1 GCA_009908945.1 Bacteroidota bacterium | reverse complement strand
GCGCCTGAAACTGCAATGTTTCTCGCTCCCATGCTCCGCGTGGGAGCGCCCCTTCAGCGCGCTCTGCGTGCGAGGAAGGGAGATGAGGCAACCGTAACGCACGGGGCTACGCTAAACCAAACGGCACGCCTCGGCACCATGCGCAACCCGCAGCCACGGACGGAGGACCGTGCGCCTGTGCGCGCCGACGCAGAGCATCGGCGCGAGAAAGAACTATATCCTCGTCGCGTCCGTCCCGGGCGCGACGCCATCGTGAGCCGTCTCGGCTCGTGGGCTATTGTGCTGTTTCTCTCGATCCCATGCTCCGCGTGGGATCGGACTTGCAGCACGCTCCGCGTGTGAGCCTGCGCAGCACCACCGAACAGGTGACGCACACCACTCAGTTGGCTTATCATGAGCGCACCGTTTGCTTGCGCGGACGCCCCTCCGCGATCTCGGATGGAGGACCGTCCACGTGCCGGTGTCCTGAGCGCGGGATCGCCGGGCGATTCGATGACGAACGGCGACGCAGCGCATCGGTGCGAGATCGAGACCCCGGTCTACGATCGTGCCCTTCAGCGCACCCCCACAGGAGCGCTGTGGCGAGGCCTGGGCATGGATCCTCGCCTCCGCGAGGATGACTCATCGGCAAGAGCGTGGCTTGCGCTTGATGCCAGGCCTACTGGCGTTTGCGAGGTTGCCCCCTCCTCGTCGCGTCCGTCCTGGCTCAGAGATTACGCCACGTGAAGGCCCACACGCGGCATACACCGCGCGCACCACTTCGACGGCACCGCTTCCGGACACATGGGCACGAAGCGTGCGTATGGTCAAGCCACCACTGTTTAGCTCTGATGCTTCGGCTATGCCTTCGCCCACACCTCCTGCTCCGAACGCTGCGTCTCCCCCTGCTGCACCTCGCCTGTGGGATGCAGCGGCGCCGCGTGCGGTGACGGTGTGTGACCTCGGGCAGGTGCCCTACACCCCCACGTGGGAGCTGCAGCACGAATTGCAGCAGCGCCTCATCGCAGCTAAGCGCCACACGCCGCCGGTGGCCCTGCGCCACGTGCTACTCCTCGTGGAGCATCCCCCCGTGTACACGCTCGGGCGCAACGGCGATGCCGCCCACCTGCTGCTCTCGGAGGAACGCCTGCGGGCCCGCGGCGCCACCTTCGTCCCGATCGACCGCGGAGGCGACATTACGTATCACGGGCCGGGCCAACTCGTAGGGTACCCACTGCTCGACCTCGACCGCTTCTTCACCGACATGCACCGCTACCTGCGGCAGCTGGAGGAGGCGATCATCCGCACCTGCGCCGACTACGGGCTGCGCGCCGGACGGGTGGAAGGCCGGACGGGCGTGTGGATCGGTCCGGACGACCGCGGCCCCGAGCGGAAGATTTGCGCCATGGGCATCCGGTGCAGCCGCTGGGTGACGATGCACGGGTTTGCCTTCAACGTAAACACGGATCTCTCCTTCTTCGACCACATCGTGCCCTGCGGCATTCGCGACCGCGGGGTCACTTCGCTGGCGGCCGAGCTCGGTGCGCCGATGGACCCCGTCCGCGTGAAGGCGCGCGTGCAGCATCACTTCGCCGCGTGCTTCGAGGCTGCGCTGCACACGCCCTCGGTGGCGCCCCGCGCCTATCTCGACGCGCACCTTACCACCCCGTTTCCCAACGCATAGCGTTACCCTACGCGCCACCTGCTTTCACCAACCGACCACGCTTCATGGATCATCCGTCGCTGCCCACCTTTGCCCGTCATCTCATCACCGAAATGTTGTTTTACGACGCCGAATATGGCGCGTTGGGCAATGTAAGCCTCATCGATGCGGACCAAACGTCGGCGCAGGAGCGGTACGTTGGCTCGTTTCTGCCGGAAGAAGGGCAGTTCATCGTGGAGGAGGCCACAGCCTGGGAGGAGGACTACGCCCCGGAAGAGGACGAGGAAATCGGCTATGCGCTGGCCACGGATACGCGCACGTATGGGCTCTACGACACCCCCGAAGAAGCCGCCGATGCACTCCTGGAACTGGCGGCGCAGTTTGACTTGCTGCCCAGCCTGACGCTGCTGTTTGAAGACGACGTGCTGTAGGCGGCGCTCACCAGAAGCTACGTTTCGCCACGCCATAGGGCCACGGCCAGGAGACCCCAGCCAGCGATGAAGGCTACACCGCCCAGCGGGGTGACCATGCCCATCGGGGCGAGGTCGGCCAGCACGAGCACGTAGAGGCTCCCAGAAAAGATGGCGATGCCCGCCACAAAGCAGACGCCCACGGCGCGGAGCAGCCGGCGCTCGGGCCAGCGCTGCATGGCCCAGCCCACAAAGAGCAAGGCGAGGGCATGATACAGGTGGTACTGCACGCCGGTGTTGAAGACGTCCACGCGCTCCGGCGTTACCAGGCCCTCCAGCCCGTGCGCACCGAACGCGCCTGCGGCCACGCCCAGCCCGGCCAGTGCTGCGCCCAGCCCCATAAAGAGCCGGGCCGTTGCCGGTGGTTGTTCTGCTACAGACTGTATCATACGTCCCCTCGTCACGCGGCTGGTTCCTGTTCGGCAGCGGGCGTTTGCAGCAGCTCCACTGCCGAGGCATCCTCCGCCTCGTCCGGCACCGCCTCTGACGCCGCATCGCCCCAGAGCCGCTCCAGGTTGTAGAATTCGCGCTTCTCCTGGTTGTACACGTGCACCACCACCGACACGTAGTCGAGCAGCACCCACTGGCGGTGCTCATAGCCTTCCACATGCCACGCGTTTTCCTGCGCCTCCTCCCGGATGTGTTCTTGCACGCCATCCACAATGGCCTTCACCTGGATGTCCGACCCGGCCGTACAGAGCACAAAGAAGTCGGCCACGCCGCTAACATGGTGCATGTTCATCACCACGATGTCGCGTCCTTTTTTCTCCAGGATGGCATCGATGGCGTAGCGGGCCAGGTCGTGCGCCGGTGCCCCCTCGGTGCGGGTGATTTGGTCATTTGCGGATGATGTGG
Organism: Bacteroidota bacterium; assembly: GCA_009908945.1. Classification (GTDB taxonomy): domain Bacteria; phylum Bacteroidota; class Rhodothermia; order Rhodothermales; family Salinibacteraceae; genus Tc-Br11-B2g6-7. The sequence continues at coordinate 1,449 of JAAAOI010000111.1, read as the reverse complement.
AGGCCGTGGATGCAGCCATAAGCGAGCATATATGTGAGTGTTAAAAATACTGTGGGTGATACGGGCTGAGGCAGCGCTTGTGCCATTAAGGAAGCGGGGGCAAGCGCAGCACTCAGGGCGCACCATCTTGCTGAAACGGAGCCAACCCTTCGTAATCCAGCCCGATGATGACGGAGGCATCCAGGTAGAACTCGGGCCGGATGTCCTGCTCTACGTGTTCACTGGAGAGCCCCAACGCGGCAGCTACGCGCTCGGCCGAGGCCGGGTCGCCCACACGGTCAATGATGACGGTGCGCTGCTGATCAAACGAGGAGTGGTCGCCCACCTCCACCACGTCGAACCCGTGGCGGCGCAGGAAGTGCGTGGTCTGCGCGGCCAGACCCGTGACGCCGCTCCCGTTGCGCACCTCCACCTGAATCGTCTCCCCCACGAGTGCGGCCGGATTCTCCGCGCGCGTCGGGTCGGCGGTGGGCCCGAAACTGCTCGACACAAACGCGTAGGCCAGCACCAGGACCGCGGCCCCTACCACAAGCAGGGCAACGGTCGTGAGCCAGCGGCCAATACGCTGCGAAAGGGCCATCATCACGCAAAACATGGGAAGAATCGTGGATTCGCTGCGCGCTGCAGCAGGCCAACGCAACAAAAACGCGGCACCCCCGGGTCAGGGCTGCCGCGCGATGCTACAGGACACTATACCTGCTGTAAGCCGGTGGTGCCATGCCCATATCAGTGGCTAAACCCAAAGTTGGCGTGGCTTCCGAAGCCCCGATGCCCGAAGTGGCCGTAGCGGCCGTACGGGCTGGCGTATGATCCGTACGGGCTTTGCCGTACCTGAATACGGAAGCGCGTGTTTTCGTTTGGGCTGTAGCTCACCTCCGCGTTGCGGAGGAAGACTTGCGGCCCCGTGTTCTGATTGAAGGGCGTGTTGTTAAACGGCTGAAACGCTACCGCCACATCCATGCGCGCATCCCACTTCTCGTTGAAGTCCCACATCATGGTGTTGGTGTACATGCCGGTGGAGTAGCTATTGCCGCCCACCGAGCCCATCGACATCTCGTAGGAGTGCCGCATGGTGAACGTGTCCTCGTCGAAGAGGCTGTTGAGCAGCGTGCCCGCTCCCTGGTCGTAGAGCTGAATCGGGGCGCGCTCCAGTGCGGCATCCGCACGGAGCTGAGCATCGGCCGGGGTAGCCACACCCAGAAATACAACGAAGCACAGGAAGAAAATGAACTTGTGCATACGACGGACCCGGTTCAGTTAGTGAGTAGGCAGCATGGACGTATAAGGGGTATTGTGTACTACAGCACGCATACCTTGCATCGCTTCCTTTGTTCTTTCACAAAGCGGTTCTTTTCGTGCGGGATCGGTTACATCCGTCGCGTGCGGTGCAGGTGGCGCTCGAAGGGGAGCCCGCCCCAGGAAACCCCGCGACAGATGTTGCATTTCCGG
>JAAAOI010000176.1 GCA_009908945.1 Bacteroidota bacterium | reverse complement strand
ATGCCCCGTGCCCACTACGCGCAAGGCCGGCCACCAGCGTATGCGAATCGACCAATCTTACGCAGCGCCGAAGGCATGCGCTGTGCGGCGCCTACGGAGGGGTCGTGCCAAAGCACGCGCGCTGTAATAGGAGGCCCTACACCCGTTGGGGGCTCCTCCCCGTCAGCAGACCCCGGGCCTCCGGTCTACTTTTAAGGCGCAGAGTACGCCGTGCTGTACTGTTTCATCTCCCGGAGCCCGTATGCCCGACGCCGTTTGTTTCATCTGTAACCGGAAGTGCCCCGTACCCGCGCCGGGCGGAGCGCGTGCGCACCCGGCAAAGATAATAGCGCAGCAGGCAGTCGTACCACCAGCGCCCGCCCGGCGGTTCTTCTACCCCTCCCACATCCCGCGCAAGCCATGAGCACACCACCCGACAAGGCCCCGCCCTATACGCGCTCGCTTGACACGCTTACCAACAACGACGTTGGCGTGGTAGGAGGCAAAAACGCTTCCCTGGGCGAGATGATCAAGAATCTGCACGCGCACGGCGTGCGGGTGCCCGGAGGGTTTGCCACCACGTCCGACGCCTACTGGGCGTTCCTCGAAGCTAACGAACTGAAACCGCCTATTCGGGAGGAGCTTGCCCGCTGGGATACAGGCGAGCAGTCGCTCGCTGATACCGGCCAGGCCATACGCCAGCGCATTCTGGAGGGCGCGTTCCCCGACCCTATCGACGCTGCTATCCGCGCGGCCTACGAGGAGCTGTGCCAGGCCTATGACGCGGAGGCGGTGGACGTAGCGGTGCGCAGCAGTGCTACAGCTGAGGATCTGCCGGAGGCCAGCTTTGCCGGGCAGCAGGAGACCTACCTCAACATCCGTGGGGCAGACGACGTCCTCAAGGCCTGCCGCAAGTGCTATGCCTCGCTGTTCACTGACCGAGCCATCAGCTACCGGGCAAACCACGGATTCGATCATCTGAAGGTTGCCCTGTCCGCGGGCGTCCAGAAGATGGTCCGGGCCGACAAGGCTGGCGTGATGTTCACCATTGACACCGAGACAGGCTTTCCGGATGTCGCGGTCATCGACGCCGGATGGGGCCTTGGCGAGCCCGTCGTGAAGGGCTCCATCACCCCAGACCAGTACCTGGTGTACAAGCCGTTGCTGGAGGATGAGAGCCTGACCCCTATCATCGGGAAGCAGCGCGGCACGCAACAGGAAAAAATGGTGTTCACCGACGATGCTGAAGCCTCCACGCGCACGGTGCCCACCACCGACGAGGAGCACGCCGCTTTTGTACTTACGGACGACGAAACGCTGCAGCTGGCGCGATGGGGTGCCCTCATTGAGGCGCACTACGACCGGCCCATGGACATCGAGTGGGCGCGCGAGGGCCAGAGCAAGGAGCTCTTCGTTTTGCAGGCGCGCCCGGAGACCGTGCAGTCGCGCACGGGCGAGCACACCATCAAATCGTACCACCTCCAGGCCTCCGGTGAGCGGCTCGTGACCGGCCTCAGCATCGGCCAGGCCATGGCCACCGGGCACACCAGCGTGATCAAGAGCGTCGATGACATCGATACGTTCGAAGAGGGCCGCGTCCTGGTGACGTCGGTGACAGACCCCGACTGGGGCCCGATCATGAAGAAAGCCAGCGGCATTGTCACCGACCACGGCGGGCGCACCTCGCACGCCGCGATTGTAAGCCGCGAGCTGGGCATCCCGGCGGTCGTCGGCACGGGCAACGCCACCGCGGTATTGGACGACGAGCAGGAGGTCACGCTGTCTTGCGCCGAGGGCGATGAAGGCTACGTGTATGACGGCGCGCTGGAGTTCGCCGTGCGCGAGGCCGACCTGGAGGGGCTGCCGCGCGTGGCGACGCGCATCATGCTAAACATTGCCAGCCCGGCGGGTGCCCTCCGGTGGTGGCGCTTGCCTGTGCGCGGCGTGGGGCTTGCGCGGATCGAGTACATCGTCAACAATATCATTCAGATCCACCCCATGGCGCTGGTGCGATTTGACGACCTGACGGATGACGCCGTGCGGGACGAGATCGAGACGCTCACCCAGGGGTTTAGCGACAAGCGCGAATACTTCGTCGACCGGATGGCACGCGGCATCGCCACGATTGCGGCATCTCAGTACCCGGAACCGGTCATCGTGCGCACGAGCGACTTCAAGACGAACGAATACGCCGATCTGACGGGCGGGGAGGCGTTCGAACCGGCAGAGGACAACCCGATGCTCGGGTGGCGGGGCGCTTCGCGGTATTACCACGAGGCGTACCGGGCGGGGTTTGCGCTTGAGTGCGCAGCGATCCGGCGGGCCCGCGAGGCGATGGGCTTTACCAACGTGGTGGTGATGATTCCTTTCTGCCGCACCCCTGAAGAGGCCGACAAGGTGCTGGCGGTGATGGCTGACGAAGGACTCGTTCAGGGAGCGGAAGGTCTGGAGGTGTACGTGATGGCCGAGCTGCCGTCGAACATCATCCAGGCCCACGATTTTGCGGAGCGGTTTGATGGATTTTCGATCGGCTCCAACGACCTCACCCAGCTCGTGCTCGGCATCGACCGGGACGCCGAGCGCCTGGCGGACCTCTTTGATGAGCGGCAGGCTTCCGTCAAGCAGATGATCACCGACGTCATCGAGCGTGCGCACGCCGCCAACCGGCCCGTCGGGCTGTGCGGGCAGGCGCCGAGCGACCACCCCGACTTCGCGGCCTTCCTTGTGGCGGCGGGCATCGATTCGATCTCCGTAACGCCCGACAGCGTCGTGGACGTCATCCAGGCGGTAGCCGAGGCAGAGGCGCAGGCATCGGCCTGACGCACCGCACCGCACCGCACGCACACCACTGACGCAGCAGGACAACACCGCCGCGAGCCACCACGCGCGTCACCCCTCCCCTCGCAGCACCGCGGCGTCGGCCTCGGGGCACGAGGGGTTGATGCGGACGCCGGCGCTCGCCTCAAAGCCCGCCGCGGTGGTAGTCTGGGGGCGGATGCGGAGCGTCCAGTGCAGGTGCGGGGCGTCGCAGGGGTACGTTAGGGCGGTCCGGATGAACAGGTTGTAGTCGGGGTTGCCCACCTGTATGTGCAGCGCCCGGACGACGTAGCGCAGGAGCGTCGCCAGCGCAGCCACCTCGGCGGTAGGGGTCGCCCCAAACTCGGGCGCGTGGCGGCGCGGAGCGAGCCATACCTCGAAGGGCACCCGCGCCGCATACGGCACGAAGGCCACGAACAGCTCGTTCTGGGCGACGAGGCGGTCCTCCGTCCTGACCTCCTCTGCCACCATCGCGCAGTAGGCACACTGCCCATGCGCCTGATGCCACGCCGCTGCACCCGCCTCTTCCCGTTCGACGTCCGGCGGCGCGAAGGGCGTGGCGATCAGCTGACTGTGCGGGTGCTCCAGCGAGGCCCCCGCTCCTGGGCCGTGGTTGCGGAAGAGAAACGGGATCAACCCGTCTCGCTGGCGGAGGGCGCGGTACCGGGCCAGGTACGTCTCCACCACCGACCGTACGCCGGCCAGCGGCATGCGCGCCAGCCCGTAATGGTGGTACGGCGTGTCAATGATCACCTCCTGGTGCCCGTGCGCTGACGTCGCCTGGTAAAGGGGATGTACCGGGGGCGTGACCTGGCGGGCCGTCGCCTGCAACGCCGGATACTTGTTGGGCACGGCCCGTGTGCGCCAGCCCGGAGCGGCCTTCCGATCCAGCTGCCAGAGGATCTCGGGCAGCATGGCCTCGTGGCCTGGGCAAAACGGACAGCCCGGTACAGCTTCTGCCGACAGCTCCTCGGCGGCCTCCGTTAGGGGCGCCGACGGTTGCGGACGCTCGCCCCGCAGCGGCGCGCAGATCACGGGGGTGCCCGTGAGGGGATCATGACGAAGCTCGGAACCAGCGGCGTCCATACAGAGAGCAGGAAGGAGTAGAAAGACCCACCGCGATGATACCACGAAATCGCCCGTGCATCAAGCGCTGGTTGTCCAGGTCCCGACAAATACCGGCGGCACTGAACCGCCGGGCGCTGAGTCGGTCTACTGTGCCTGTCGTTATTGTTCGCCACCGCCTCCTGTTTCATGCCCCTCCTTGCCCAGATTCAGTGGGACGTCAGCCCGATCCTGTTTGATTTTGGCCCGGTCCAGGTCCGCTGGTACGGTCTTCTCTTTGCGCTTGGGTTTCTCATCGGCTATTTCATTGTCCGCCGCATGTTTATCCGAGAGGGCCAACCGATCGAGGATCTGGAGCCGCTCCTGTTTTACCTGCTGGGCGGGGCCATCATCGGCGCGCGGCTGGGGCACATCGTGTTCTACAATCTGGAGTACTACTTCCTGAACCCGATCGAAATCCTGTACGTGCATCAGGGCGGATTGGCCAGCCACGGGGGCGGGATCGGGCTGATCATCGCGTTCTACCTGTACAGTCGCTCCCGCCCGGCGCAGCCGTTCCTGTGGGTTGCCGACCGCGTGTTCGTC
>JAAAOI010000210.1 GCA_009908945.1 Bacteroidota bacterium | reverse complement strand
GCGCTGGCTGGGCTGGCCCTGGCCGTCTGGATGCAGTGGTGGATGGGGGCTATCGACTACCCGCTAAACATTAGCGGAAAGCCGTTCTTCTCCACCGAGCCCTCCTCGCCGATCATGTTCGAGGTCACCATCCTGTTCTCTGCGCTCACGGCCGTGGCGGCCATGCTGGCGCTTAACGGGCTGCCGCGGCCATACAACCCGCTCTTTTACTCGGAAAACTTCCGGCGTGCTACGGATGACGGGTTTTTCCTTCACATTGGTGCCAACGACGGCCAGTTTGAGACGGAGCGCGTCCAGGACTTCCTGGAGAGCATCGGCGGATACAACATTGAAGTGATTGAAGACCGGGAGACCGCGACCGCTACCTCTGAGTAGCCGCTGCGCTCCCACGTCGCCCGCTGCAAGGGCCGACTCTCTTTTTATCTGATTTAACGTTCGCACCATGCGGAGTCTTCTGACCTCATCCTACTTGACGCTTGCACTGGCTGCGCTTGTGCTGCTCACGGGTTGCCGAGAAACACGCTCGGAGCGTGAGCCCATTCAGCCGCAGCAAAACATGTACTACGACGAGAGCTTCGGGCCGCAGGAGGCCAACAGCTTCTTCGAGAATCGTATGGCGGATCGGGCGCCCGTCGCGGGCGCCGTCGCGCGCGGCCACTTGAAAGAAGATAGTCGCTTTTACACCGGACGCGACGAAGAGGGCAACCTCATCGAACGCATACCGATCCCCGTTACGCGCGAGCTGCTGGAGCGCGGACAGGACCGCTACAACATTTACTGTGCGGTCTGTCATGGCCAAGCAGGAGATGGGCAAGGCATCATCATGACCGGTGACTACGGCTACACCCCCGCCCCCACCTACCACAGCTCACGACTGCGCGACGAGGTAGGCGACGGCTACCTGTACGACGTCGTGGCCAATGGCGTCCGCAGCATGCCGGGCTATGCCCAACAGATCTCCGTCTCCGATCGCTGGGCGATCGTGGGGTACATGCGTGCGCTTCAGCGCAGCCAGTTTACTGAAGAGGACGACCTCCCAGCCAGCGCCATTCGCGAGATCGAGCAGGGCCGCAGCGCCAACATCCAAGGCGGGCGAATCGGCGAAGAGTAGCGGGCTCGGCGCACCCGCCCTGCGTCCGCTGCAGCAGTCCACACCACCTATTCCGCGTTTCCGACCAGGCTCTCCACATTCCATGGCAGAAAAGCCCACCTCCTCCAGTTCGCCGCTCACCTGGCTGATTGATCCGGTGCAGCCTACGCAAGATCATGCGCAGGAGCGGTACCAGTTCACGGCCAGCATCCGCTCCTGGGTGATCCCGGTAGCGCTGGGCGTGGCCCTCCTCGTCGTGAGCCTGGTGACCCTCTTTACAGGGGACACGCAGCGCTTCCTTTTCGCATACCTGACGGGATGGACCTTCCTGCTCAGTATTGCCCTCGGTGCGCTGTTCTTCTTGCTTATTCATCACATTACGAAAGCGCACTGGAGCACGGTCGTGCGGCGGATAACCGAGGCCGTGGCCTTTAGCTTTCCCTTGCTGGCCGTCCTGTCGATCCCCATTTTGCTGGGGATGTACGACTTGTACCACTGGACGCACACCGACCTGCTTGATCCTGCCTCTCCTGAATACGACGCCCTGATCGCCGGCAAAACGCCGTATCTCAACGAGCCGTTCTTCTTTGCGCGGATGGCCGTGTACTTCCTGGCATGGACGATTATATCGTATAAACTGTATACACGCTCGCTTGCCAGCGACGTCGTACATGCCCCGGAGACCAACTACAACCTCCGCTTCACCAGCGCCTGGGCCATCCCCGTCTTTGGCGTGACGACGGCGTTTGCTGCCACTGATCTCCTCATGACGCTGGAACCCCACTGGTACTCCACCATCTTCGGCATCTATTTCTTTGCCGGCGCTTTTCTTAGCGGCGTGTGCCTTATCACGCTCATCGCGGCGTTCTTGCAGCGCCGGGGCGGCATGCTCCAGCGGGTAGTTACAACGGACCACTACCAGGACCTGGGCAAGTGGATTTTTGCCATGACGGCGTTTTGGGCGTACATCGCGCTGAGCCAATATATGCTCCTCTGGTATGCTAACATTCCCGAGACCACGGTGTGGTACCGGGTGCGCTTTGAAGGCGGCTGGATGGCGCACAGCTATGCGCTGGTGCTCTTTCACTTCGTGGTGCCGTTTCTCATCCTGCTGCCGCGTGTAACCAAGCGGGCGCTGCCGCTCCTGTGCATCATGGCGGGGTGGATGCTGAGCATGCACTGGTTTGACTTGCACTGGGTGGCCTTCCCCAATGCCTTCTCTGAAGGAGGCTTTCACTGGGTGGACCTGACCGTCGGGCTTGGGCTACTGGGCGTTTTCATCGGAGCCATCGTCTACCGGTTGAGCCGCCATCCGCTTGTGCCACAGAACGATCCGTACCTGCAGCGTTCCCTGGAGTTTGAGAACGTTTAGACGGCGCTCTACCCGGCGCACAAGTGTTTTCATGCCAGTTTCACCCCCTCCGCTGATCCTGATTCCGGGGTGGTACGTCACATCTGTACGCTCTTGAAAGATAACACTATGCCTGAAAACACACCCCATACCAGTGCGCCGCCGCCCCCTGATCTGGTTGCTCCTGTGCAACGGCAGCCGGCAGAGCCTGGGCCCATCACGTTTCAGTGGAGGCCCGTTGAAGGCGCTGAAGGATACGAGATACAAGTGGCGCGCGATCGCAAGTTCGAGGACATCGCGCTGAGCATCGCTGTTGAACCGGCCACGCGCCGCACGGTGCGGGGTCCGTTCGAGAACGTGGAGAATGAAGGATTCTACTGGCGGATGCGGACCGAGCGCGGAAATACCTTTGGCGCGTTTGGCAACCCCGAGCAATTTATCGTGGCCACACCGGAGATGCTCGAGGCGATGGCAGCCGTGGCCTCCCGCCCGGACGCCGAGGAGGATTACGGCCCCGTGGCAGAGCTTTTCCGCGCAGCCTCTCTGGAAGTGCGCGCCGAAGTCACCGGCGACACCTCGTACAGCGACCAGGAAGAGGAGATGGGCGTGGAGCATGAAGGCATCGAAGCAAGCCAGATCCTCGCCCTAACGGTGGTCACTATTGTCATCATCGGGGTGCTGATAGCTGTCCTCTTCCAGCTGTACGGCAGTACGACCTCGAACCTGCGGCAAGACGTAGCGGCCACAGCCAGTTACCCAGAGCTCCGGGAAACCCGCGTGGAGGCCGAGCGCCTGCTGACGCAGTTTGAGCGGGTGGAGAACGAAGAGGGGGTGTACCGCATTCCCATCGACCGGGCCATGGAGCTGCTGGTCCGCGAGTCGCAGACAGCAGAGGACACGCTGCTGGTGCTACCAACCGATGAGCCGGCCTCTCCTTGATGTGCCGACGACCGTCGCGTCTTTTTATAGGCTTTCCTATTACACTCCATGCTACGGCATGCGCTCACAGTTCTGATAGCACTCGGGGCCCTTGGCCCGTGGCTGTGGGCTGATGATGCCCTGGCTCAACGGTCCGGGCAGTCCAACGAGGTGTACGACGAGGTAGACCTGCAAGAAAAGCTGGGAGAGCAAGTAGCGACCGACGCTACCTTCTACAACGAAGCCGGGGAGGCTGTACGCTTAGCAACGTACTTTGATGGCGAGACGCCCGTCGTGCTGTCCCTCGTGTATCATAACTGCCCCATGCTGTGCAGCCTCATCCTGGATGGCGTCACCAACAGCCTTCGCGACTTGGAATGGACCCCAGGTGATGAGTTTGAGAAGCTGACGGTGAGCTTCAATGCCATTGAAACGCCGGACGTGGCTAAGCGTCAAAAAGATCGATACTTAGCAAAATACGGGCGCCCCAAAGCGGCTGATGGCTGGCACTTCTTGACGGGTGATGAAGCCGCAATCGCCCAGCTCACAGAATCGGTAGGGTTTACGTTCAAATGGGTGGAAGACCAGCAAGAGTATGCCCACCCGGCTGTCCTCATTTTCATCAGTGGTGATGGCACCATCACGCGCTATCTCCATGGCATGGAATACCCGGAGCGGGACATGCGCAACGCACTTGTCGAAGCTTCTGAAGGACGGGTGGGATCAGTCGTTGACCGCGCCATTATGTACTGCTTTAAGTTTGATCCATCTTCCAACTCCTACGTGCTGCATGCGTGGAACCTCATGAAACTCGGCAGCATCCTCGGTGCGCTCGCGCTTGGCGGCGTGCTGCTCGTCTTCTGGAGGCGGGAAAATAAACAGTTGAGCGTGTGGGACGAAGCCCACCCCTCAGCAGCTACCTGATCTTTTTTGCTTGATAACACACACCATGGGTAACAACGGAACTGTATGGCTTCCTGAGGGCGCCTCCACCATAGCCGCCGACATTGACTGGCTGTTCTACTTTGTCTATTGGACGAGCGCGCTCATCATGCTGCTGGTGGTCGGGGGCATGGTCTACCTGGCGTACAAGTATCGTCGCCGGGATGCGAGCGATGCGCCGCGGCCGGTAAAGGAAAGCAAGCTGCTGGAGATCTCGTGGGTTGTCATCCCCACGATTCTGGTGCTGCTCGTATTTACCTGGGGCTTCCAGAGCTATCTGAAAATGAACGTGGCGCCGCCCAATGCCTACGAGATTCAGGCCACGGCCTTCTCGTGGGGCTGGAGCTTTGACTATCCGAATGGCGCATCTGCCGGCAATGAGCTGCACGTCCCGGTAGACCGCCCCGTAAAAATAAACATGAGCAGTGAGGACGTCCTGCACAGCTTCTTTATCCCGGCGTTCCGGGTGAAGCAGGACGTGCTGCCCGACCGCTACTCCTCGGTCTGGTTTGAAGCCAACCAGGAGGGCGAGTACCACCTCTTCTGCTCGGAGTATTGTGGGACACAGCACTCGGAGATGGTCGCGACCGTGTTTGTGAAGTCGCAGTCGGACTTCAACGCGTGGCTCGATGAAGCTTCTGCTGGGGAGGACTTGCCGCTCCCCGAGCTGGGCGAGCGGCTTTACACGCAGCAATCGTGCAACCAGTGTCACAGCATCGATGGCTCACAGAAAGTAGGGCCATCCTTTCAAGGCATATACGACCAGGAGCGTCCGCTCGCCAGCGGAGAGGCGGTGGTCGCCGACGACAACTACCTGCGCGAGTCTATCATTGAGCCGAACGCGAAGATCGCCGAGGGTTATCCAGCGGCCATGCCCTCCTATGCTCGGCTGTCCGAGCGTGAGATCAATGCCCTTGTGGCCTTCATCAAGGAGCAGTAACGCACACACCCGTAGTCTGGCCTGCCTCGTAGAAACCGTCTACGGGCCACGGCATTCGCTGTACGGATCCGGTTAATCCCATCAGACCCAACATCACTCATGTCTTCGGCTACTGCAGCCCAAGGGAGCCCCGCCGCTTCAAAAGCTGGCAACCAAGGGGCTTCGACCTATTTGAACCACAAGAAGACCATCCGGTCGTGGTTGCTCACGCTGGATCACAAGCGCATCGGTGTGCTGTACGCGGTAACGCTCGCGACCGTCTTCTTACTTGCTGGTCTGCTGGCGCTTGCCGTCCGGGCGGAGCTGTTCATGCCAGGCGAGACGATCATGAGCAACGACGCGTACAATCAGACCTTCACGATGCACGGGATCATGATGGTCTTTTTGTTCATCGTGCCCTCCATTCCAGCCATTCTGGGTAACTTTGTGTTGCCCATGCAGCTGGGTGCGAAGGATGTAGCCTTCCCCAGGCTCAACCTGGCCAGCTGGTACGTTTACATGATTGGAGGGGCCCTGGTCGTCACCGCCCTGCTGGTAGGGTCGGTTGATACCGGTTGGACCTTCTACACGCCGTACTCCTCGTCGGGGAGCGTCTCTGTGCTCTACATGACGCTGGCCATCTTTATTGCGGGGTTCTCCTCGATCTTTACAGGGATTAACTTCATCGTCACCATCCACAAGATGCGGGCGCCCGGGCTGACCTGGAACCGGCTGCCGCTGTTCGTTTGGGGGCTGTACGCTACCAGCATCGTGATGGTGCTCGCAACGCCGGTCATCGGGATTACGATGCTTCTTCTCTTCCTGGAGCGCATCCTGCAAATCGGTATCTTTGACCCCGCGCTGGGCGGCGACCCGATCCTCTTTCAGCACTTCTTCTGGTTTTACAGCCACCCGGCCGTATACATCATGATTCTGCCGGCCTTCGGCATTATCTCTGAACTGATGACGGCCTTCTCGCGCCAGCGTATCTTTGGCTATAAGGCCATTGCGCTCTCTTCGGTAGCCATCGCGCTGCTGGGCTTTCTGGTGTGGGGGCACCACATGTTCGTCTCCGGCCAGTCGGCCATTTCGGGTATTGTGTTTTCTCTCATTACCTACCTGATTGGCATTCCCTCAGGCATCAAGATCTTCAACTGGGTGGCCACGATGTACAAGGGCTCTGTGTGGCTCCAGACGCCCATGCTCTACGCCCTCTCGTTCCTCTTCCTGTTTACTATTGGTGGCCTGACCGGCATCATGGTAGGGGTGCTGGCTGTGGACGTTCACTTACACGACACCTACTTCGTGGTGGGGCACTTCCACTACGTGATGATGGGCGGGACTGTGATCGCGCTGCTGGGCGGAATGCACTACTGGTGGCCGAAGATCACCGGTAAGATGTACAATGAGACGTTGGGCAAGATAGCCGCTATTCTCATCTTTATCGGATTCAACACCACGTTCTTCCCGCAACTGATTCTCGGCGCGCAGGGGATGCCGCGGCGCTATGCAAACTACGTGGAGGAATTTACCTTTTTGCACCAGGTGTCGACGATTGGCTCGCTCGTGCTTGCTGCTGGTCTCTTCCTCGTGCTGGGGTACATGGTGTACTCCCTGTTCCGCGGCCAGAAGGCCGCCTCCAACCCATGGGGGGCCGCTACGCTGGAATGGACGATGGCCACCTCGCCACCGGACCCGCACAACTTTACACGCACCCCAATCGTGACGCGTGGACCCTACGATTTCCACCTGGCAGATGAGGTCTTTGGGCCACAGCACACTGGCGATGGTGCCGGAGACGGCGCTGCCCCGGAGCCTGCTGTTCCCCGCAAAACGGAGACGGCCTGACCGTTTTGCGCAATGACCCCGCCGGCTACGCCGTAACAGTGCCGCGCTGGCTCCCCCTTTTCACCTGTGCCTCTACGTACATATGGCAACTCAGACCCAGGAAACGCAGGATGTGCAGGCGCATGGCGACGGCCATGGGCACCACGAACGGCTGCAACACCACTTCATTTCATTGGACCAGCAATTTAGCTCCGCCAAGCTGGGCATGTGGCTGTTTCTGGTGACGGAGCTGCTGCTCTTTAGCGGCATGTTTGTGGCCTATGCGGTGTACATGCAGTGGTACCCAGAGGCGTTTGCGGTGGCCAGCGAGGCGCTGGACTGGAAGATGGGGTTTGCCAACACCATTGTACTGCTGGCCTCCTCGCTGACCGTTGCGCTGTCCATACATTTTATCCAGAAGGGCAACACGAAGGCTATGATTACCAGTCTGTCCGCAACGCTGGGCCTGGCTGTTGTCTTTCTGATCGTTAAGTATTTTGAGTACACGGACAAGTTCTCGCACGGGATTTATCCGGGGGAGGCCTTCAACCCTACCGGCTCGTATGCATACCTCGACGTCCCCAACGCCGTACAATACTTCAGCATCTACTACGTGATGACCGGCATCCACGCCGTTCACGTTATCGTGGGCATGCTGGTCTTCGCGTGGCTCATCTACCGGGCCCTGCGCCATCACTTCTCCCCGGAGTGGTACACGCCGGTAGAACTTGGCGGCCTGTACTGGCACTTCGTCGACCTTGTCTGGATTTTTCTCTTTCCCCTCCTTTACCTCCTTTAGTGAGCGGTGAACGATCTACCGCCCTCAACTGACTGACGCTGTGCTATGGCCCACGGACATCATATTATTCCTAAGAAGACGCTCTTTAGCGTTTTTGCTGCGCTCATTGGCTTGACGCTGCTTACGGTAATCACCGCACTGACCATCGATTTCGGCGTGTTGGAGATACCGGTAGCTCTTGCCATCGCCTCGACGAAAGCATTGCTGGTCGTCATCTTCTTTATGGCGCTCAAGTACGATAACCGGGTCAATGCCCTCGCCATCACGGTTGGGCTCGTGTTCGTTAGCGTCTTCATTATCTTTACGATGCTGGACACGGTGTTTCGGGGCGACCTGGACAATGTAAGCAACATCACCATCTCACAGCAGGAGCGAGAAGATGAGCAGCTGCGTGCCCGCGAGCCAGATGCTGATCAGCTGCGCGTGGCTCCCGCTGACTTCGTGGGGGTCGACGATGATGAGGCCTCCGCCGCTGTTGATGAAGCGGCCACTGCAGACGAAGCCCCCGCCCAGTAACGGAGGAACCGATCCGCATACCAAAAGCTAAAATCAGTGTGCATTACGTGCTACACAGCACAGCTCTTTTCCCTTTTGTCCGGCGGTCATGGTTGCGCTCATTTACCTGATACTGGCTGTAGTCGCCGCGCCGTTGCTGTTCTTCGTACTGACGTGGACGGCTGTCACGGCCTACCGGGTGCTGTTTCCAGAGCAGCCGCTGCCCTTTAAGAAGGACCCCATCGTGGTACGTGAACAGAAAACGGCATCGGGCGATCTGGTGCCGGTAGGTGTACGCGAGATTCGGGAAGACCAGCGTGCGTACCGTGTGCACCACCTGGATAAGGTGCCCTACCATTACGAGGACGGGCACTCTATCGGCATGCCCCAGGCGTGGCTCGATGATATTGACATGCGGCGCAACTAACACGGTGTACTGCGTGCCCTGCGGGTTCTCACGCAGCCTCATCATCGCGCCACTGCTCAATGGCCCGGAGCGCGGTCTCGGCTACACGCTCCTGTGCGGTCTGGAGGTCGTCCTGAAAGTTCTCCGCGTCGCCATCCATCGTTCCGGAAATTACCTTCACGATGTGACATGGCACGCCGTTAGTGGCCGCAACATAGGCAACCGCGTACCCGCTCATGTCGCTGATGTCGGCGATGCGTTGCCAATAGCTCTGCTCCTCATCGCCGCGAATGGTGTGCTCCTGCGTCACGAGGATGGCCTCCTCCAGATCGTCGAAGGCAATGGCCAGGGGCATGCGGGGGTAGGCCGGCGCCGCCAGTTCTACGCGGTCGCCTTCCATGACGTGCGAGGCCGCCACGGCCTGCCCTACGTCGAACCTGTCCTTTAACGCAGTGCAGGTCCCCAGGTGTAGCAGGCGATCAACCGACTCCTCCTTTAGCATGCGCTCTACACACAGCGTGCTTTTGATTTTACCCATGCCGGTGACGCACACGACGACGTCGTCGTCGCCTCGCCACTCACCCTCCGTAAGCGATTCGAAGCGTCCACGGCGATAGCGCTGCAAGAAAGGTTGGATTTCCGTAACGGAGGAGAAGATAAGGCCAGTCATCGAACCAGGAATTAGTAAGTGTGTACCACACGCGATTGCGCAAGCAGGCGCATCCGTATGTAATTTACAGATTTGCTTTACAAAGTCATCCGCTGAATATGAAAGTTGTCGAGTTACTCGACCGTGCCGCTGAGCCCCTCATTTCCTACGAGATCATTCCGCCCAAGCGTGGGGGATCCATCGATGAAGTGATGGACGTGGTGGAACAGTTGATGCCGTATGATCCTCCGTTCATTGATGTAACGAGCCACTCGGCAAAAGTAGAGTACGTAGAAAGTAGCGATGGCACGTGGCGCCGACGCGTGAAACGTAAACGGCCGGGGACCATCGGCCTGTGCGCGGCCATCCAGAGCCGGTTCGGCGTGCAAGCGGTCCCGCACCTGCTGTGCCATGGGTTTACTCGCGAAGAGACCGAGGACGCCCTCATCGAGTTGAACTATCTCGGGGTGCGCAACGTGATGGCCCTGCGTGGTGACGATAATGGCTACCAAAAGCCTGTGCCGGACGGGCGTTCGTCGAATGAGTATGCCATCGACCTCGTGCGGCAAATCGAAGATATGAACGAGGGGCGCTACCTGGAAGAACTCATAGATCCGGCGCCCGCGGATTTCTGCGTGGGGGTAGCGGGCTATCCGGAAAAGCACTACAAGGCACCCAACCGAACGTGGGATATTCTGAACCTGAAGCGTAAGGTAGATGCCGGTGCGCATTACGTCACTACGCAGATGTTCTTCGATAACGAGGCGTATTTTACATTCGTGGAGAAGTGCCGCGATGTGGGGATCGATGTCCCGATCATCCCGGGCCTCAAAATACTTACGCGCAAGCGTCACCTTCAACTCCTCCCAAGCCGCTTCCATCTGAAGATTCCCGAGGCACTGGCCGCTGAGGTGGAAGCTGCCAAGCCAGAGCACGTGGCCGACATCGGCATTGCGTGGGCGCGAAAGCAATGTGAGGAACTGATGGACGCTGGCGTGCCCAGTGTGCATTTTTACATCATGCAGCGCGCTGACATCGTGAAGCGTGTGGTGGATCCGATTCGTGAGATGGCGTAACACCGCGGCGGGCGCCTCCGCAGCACAGGCTGAGACGGTGTTGCGCATTCCCCGGAAGCCGCGCAAACACAACGGCCCGACCACCAGAAGCAGTCGGGCCTGAACGAAGCCAACGATGGATGGTCCGCTCATTTCATGTAATCCTGATCGGTGCTGCGCATTTTCGCTTTATACTTTTTCAGGCGCCGCCGCATCTTGTTTACAGAGTCATCAATTGCTGACTCAAAAGAAGTGTCTTCGGCCTCTGTGCGCAGGCGCTTTCCGTAGACGGTCACATTCAATTCGGCAGATTTATCTGCTCCAGGGTTGTCGCTTTTCCCGATGAAAATTTCTGTCTCCACGATACCGTCGTAGAAGCGCTCCAGTTTCTGGATGCTTTCCTCGGCATAGGCACGCAGCTTGGGAGAGGCATCGAAGTTGCGGGCTGTGATTTGGATGTTCATATACACCTCGCGTGTAAGAAAAGGCAACGGGCATTACAAGTGGACATACTACGGCCTTGCAATATACTACAGCGTACAGAGCACGGCTCGCGCGGTTCAGTCTGAGAGGAGCATGCGACGTAAATAGTGATTCTCTTTAGCGCGCATGGCCTGCCGCCCTTCCTCGGTCGTATCGGTGTAATCCATCAGGTGGAGCACCCCGTGGATCACGTAGCGCAGGGCCTCCTCAGTAAAGGAGGCATTGAACTCCTCGTGGCGCTCGGCAGCGGTGTCAAGGTCTACGTATACCTCGCCGGCCAGCCCGGCGGCATCCTCCGCGCCGAGGGGAAAGGACAACACGTCGGTGATATAGTCGTGCCCCAAAAAGCGCCGGTTGAGGTCGAGCACCGTCGCGTGGTCAGCCAAGACAATGCTGACCTCGTCAATTTTCATCCGCTCCGCAGCAGCCATGTGCACCACAAGGGTACGGATCTGTGCCGCTTCAAGGGTGCGCGCCGGATGCTGCTGATGCACGTGGATGGCTTCAGAAGCCATGGCAGAAGCCATTGTGAGAGCGACCATGAAAGCGACTGTGAGGGCCGCTGTGGAAGTGACTGTGGAACTAACGACGGTTGCAAGTAAGGACCGTGGACGGCCGTAGTCACGAACCGTCAAAGTCGTTGAAGAGCGTCTCGCTCATCGACAGCGCCACACTACTCATTACAAGCTCGGAAGGGAGCTGCGTGAAGTCCGTGGAGAGCAGGCGATTGGCCACGTTCGCATACAATGAGCAGGCGGCCTCGCGTTCAATGACGAGGCCGTTGGTAACGCCGCCCTGCCGGGCAAAAAAGATCACCTCGCCCAACTCTTGACTGGCGATAAACCCCGTGCAGCCCTGTAGCTGTAGAAACGAGCTGGGGGCATAGACCGACACAAGATAGAGCGGGTTATCGGAGGTCAAGGCGTCTGGTAGATCGCGAATACGGGTGAGCTCTACCGTCAGGTGCCGTCCACTCTCCTGATGAGCCAACTCGAAGCGCGTCACGGGGCCATCCCGTACGGGGTCGACACCGAACACGGACGCCATCCGCTGGACGTCCGTGTCAGAAAAGGAAAAAGCCATAGAAGATCGCAGGGGGTGAAAGCGGCCGTGCTTTGCGTGTGTGCAATGCGCGGACAATACAACGTATGCTTTCAGAACATAGCGGCTGACAGACCGAAATACAATGCCCGGTGCTTAATCAGCGTACGAGACGTGCGTGTCCTCTTCGACCGCTGCATCCTCGGGTGTCGCAGCCGTGCCGTTGGACGACACGTGCAGCGTCTCGGTTGCCTCCACCGTATACTGCTCGCCGTCAGACGCCTCGCCGTCGGTGGCCTGACCGTCGGTGCGAGGCCCCATCGTGTCTTCAATGAGCAGCACCTCGGCAGCGTGGGGGCCCTTCGGTCCGTCGGTGAGCTGATACTCTACAACCTGGCCCGTGCGGAGAGTTTTGAACTCTTTGTCGGAGACGATCTGCGAGTAGTGCACGAAAATATCGGCACCGCCGCGCGGATGAACAATAAAGCCATACCCTTTTTTCGCATCGAACCACTTTACTACACTGCGTTGCGTCGTCATAGATTGCCTCCTGGAACGCTAATGATACTGATGTACAGAATGCGGACGGTGGCTGATGCAGCAAACGACTGCAACACACTGCTGCAAAGAACCACCAGCTAACGCATGCTACCTCCAATGGTGGGTGGAAGGCGTCGCTCAACTGGTTGCGTTGACTCTATAGTATACGTCAAAACGTAAATTATTTGCAAATACGCGTGCGAAAAAGTTTACACTGTCGTGCAGACGCGGGGTTGGTGAGGTGGGTTATAGCCGGCAGCGATGTGCTACGCGACACCAGCACCGCCACGGCACCGAGGTGGTGGTGTGACAGGAGGGGAGGACCAGAGAAGTGGGCGTGGGCGCTGGGAAAGCACCCTACGCGCCTCCTGCAGCTGTTGCGAGAAGAGGGCCCGGCGATTCGTGGTATACCGCGGTGTTGAGCCGAGCCATGGAACCGAGCGCGTGGCCGGCTACGGCTGCAGATCGGAAGGTGGCGTCGCGTCGGGCTGCGTTTGGCCTGTAGGGGGCAATGGCGCCCCAGACTCAGCATTGGGCAGCACGTCCTCAGCATCGGCGTCTTCATAGCGTGCTCGGAGCTCCTCAGCCGACTCTCGGAAGCTATCATCTCCCAGCAGATCGGCCAGCTGATTGCTGAAGTCCGCGGCTTCTTCAAACGCGTCGGCATCCAGGTAGGTGAACCGAAGCAACTGCACAAATTGTGCGGCATACTCCTGATCACGCGCGGTGCGCGCCTGCTCCAGCTGGGCCAGCACCAGCGGCTCGGCCTGTTGCAGGAGGTCAACAGCACGGTCCTCTGCGCCCACGGTGTCGTAGGCGCGGGCGAGGTTTACATATGAGCGCTCGTCGCCCGCCAGCGTATCAAATGGCATGTGGTCCATAATCCAGTCGAGTGTCGCTTCGCCCCGGTCAGGGTAGCCGGCATCGGCCAGGCCCTCAGCAGCGTGCGCGTAGATGCGGCGGTAGTTGTCCAGCATCTGCCGCGCGTTCTGATCGAAGTAAACCTCGGGCGAGTCCACGTTGCGCAGGCGGAAGTTGTCGAGCCGGGCATCCGTAATGCCAGGCACCACGCGCCCCAGCTGTCGGTCGTGCCGAATAGGGACCACCCGGAACGCTTTGCCCTCCAGCTGAAAGTAGTTTTGCAGACTGAGCATGCCATCCGGCGCAACCGTAATGGCAAAGTAGATGGGCCGCGCCCACCCCTGCCGCGCATTGGTCTGCAGAATATCGAGCAGTACGATATCAGAACCGTACAGGACGCGCAAGTCGCGTTGGATTTCTCGGCCGTCTACCTGCCACCGCATGGGAGCCTCAATGGCATCGGCATCCTCTTCGATGATGGCTCCGCGCCTCACCAGGGCGTCTGCATCTACCGGTAGCGTTACCTCCCGGGGGGTCCAGCGAACGAACGACAGTTCGTCGATCATGTCGTCCTCCATCGAAATGGGGAGCGGCGCAGAGTCGCGTGCCTGCTGATGCTTTAACTGCTGCACGTACCATGGCGTCTGCAGCAGCGACAGGTTCACCACGCGCACGTCCTGGCGGATGCCCTCAACCTCCTGTAGGTACCACAGGGGAAAGGTGTCGTTATCTCCGTTGGTAAACACAATGGCGTTCTCCTCCAGGCTCATCAGGAGGTTGTAGGCATAGTCGTTGGCGACGTAATTGCCCGAGCGATCGTGGTTGAAGTAGTTCTCCGAGAGCATCAGCCCTGGCACAGCCAGTAGCAGAAGCCCCCCCAGGCCCAGCATGGCGCCGTATGTTTTCGCCGTGTCGAGGTAGTCAGCCAGGAGGTCACGCGCCAGCAGCAAGAGGCCCGTACCGCCGATGCCCACCCACAGGCTGAAGGCGAAGAAACTGCCCGCGTACGAATAATCACGCTCACGCGGTTGCATCGGGGTCTGGTTTAAATAAAGGATGATCCCGACGCTGGTAATAAGAAGCAACGCCAGCAGGCTGAAGGCACGGCGCCAATCAGCCGCGAAGTGGAAGAACAGCCCGAAAAGCCCGAGCAGGAGGGGCAGCCCGTAGTAGACGCTGCGCGAGGCTTCCTCACTCGGTGTTTGCGCAACCATGGGCTCCTGCGAGGTGGCATCCAGCCAAGAGATGCCGGTGATGGCAGGTGCATCCTGTAGGTCGCTGGCGCGCCCCATGAAATTCCACAAGAAGTACCGAGCGTACATGTGCCCAATCTGATATTGCCAGAGGAATTGCCAGTCGGAATCGTACTGGCGGTATACCTGCAGATGGGCAGGGCTTTGCTCGGACCAGCGACGCGGAAAGAAGGTCTCCTGCTCGCGATTAATCTGACCGGTGCGGTTGTCGTAGGTCGGGCCTGTCAGCAGCGGCCGCTGTCCGTACTGCTCACGTTGCATGTAGGAGACAAACGCCTCTACCGATTCGGGATTGTTCTGGTCGATCGGTGGATCGGTGGCGCTGCGAATGGGAATCAGCGCGTAGGAGGAGTAGCCGATCATGGCCAGGAGCAGGTACACCGCTACCATATTGGCATACTGCAGCTGGCGCGTCTGCGTGTAGTAGACGGCAAACACAATAAGTAAGGCAAAACCCAGGAGGGCAAGTATGGGGAAGGCACGCTCCTCCAAAAAGCCCGGGAGCATCTGAATGATGCCAGGGTAAAGCAACAAGAACACGACAGACGCAATGGCGCCGGTAGCCATGATCCCGCCCAGCCGCTGCTGCCAGGACCACGCGGGGGTATCAAAGCGCCGGAAAAACACGATCAGCGCTACGAAGAAAAGCGAAAGTAGGCTCAGTAGGTGGACCCCAATGGCCAGCCCGTAGAGGTACGCGATCACAAAAAGCCAGCGCTCAGTTCCCGTTCCGAAGGCCCCCGTCGCCTCGCGTTTTTCCAGCTCCTCGTCAAAGGATTGTGCGCGCTCGCTCCACTTTAGCGCCACCCACACACACAGCGCCGTAAAGAAGGTGGAGAACGCGTAAGTCTCGGCCTCGACGGCATTAAACCAGAAGGAATCGGAGACGGCCAGCGTCAAGGCCCCGATGATGCCACCTGCATAGGCCGCGATGCGTAGCCCCACCGGCCATGCACTGCGTGGCTCGCGGCTCCACTCGCGCACAAACTGCAGGACGATGAGGTAGGCCAGGAGCACCGTACCGGCGGCCGACAGCACGGAGATCATGTTTATGGCGAGCGCCGCGTAATCTGCGGTCACAAACAGGGAAAAGAACCGCCCAACGAGCATGTAGAAGGGAGTGCCCGGGGGGTGCGGGATTTGCAGGCCGTAGGAGACGGCGATGCGCTCGCCAGGGTCCCAGAAGGATACGGTGGGCGCGACCGTGAGCAGGTACAGCGCCAGGGCAAAAACAAAGACCGCAGCAGCGGTGAGGCGGTCAACGAGCTTCCAATTCATACGTGGGGAACGCCTGCTAATCAGATGGCGGCGCGGCGGACGGCTGAGGCGGTGCCCGACCAGCCACGCACACGACGGCGGGGCGGAGTGCCCCAGCGTTGGCATTCCCTACACCAGTTCTGCCAAATGCGTTCCAGCACGTCGACCGGTCATCAGGGCTGGCTTATTCCCGGAAAAGACGGCGCAGTTGCCTGTAGAGCCGCTCGTACTCCATCTGCACGTTGGCCAAGTACGGCCCAGAGCCAAAGCAGGCCTTTGCAAGGACGTACGGCGTTGCCGCAAGGAGCAACGTCGGGATCAGAATGAACTGGATGATGACCAGTAGCAGCGCAGCGGCGATGGCCTCCATGGCCGGTACCTTTTGGTGAAAAGGCTTGGACTGATAAAGGATATGGTCTGTAGCCCGCTTTTTCAAGAGCGGAAAGCGGAGCCCCCATGGGAAGTTTTAGCCGCAGCGTATTTGTCCATGGCTACCATTGGGCCTCGGTCAGCCCGCTGCGGGGCATTTTACTCCCGCTCCGTGGCGGCGGCTGATGAGAAGTAATCGGTGACCTTCTGCGCTTTGGCCGGGCCTACAAGGTCCGCAACGGCCGCCGGCTCAGCCTCCTTGACGCGTCGCACGGAGCCAAAGTGGCGAATGAGTGTTTGCGCCGTCTTCGGGCCGATCCCCTTGATGGTTTCCAGTTCGTTCGTGAGGGTCGTCTGCTTCCGCCGCTTGCGCTGATACTGTACCGCGAACCGGTGGGCCTCGTCGCGCACGCGCTGCAGGAGCTGCAGGGCGGCACTGTCTTTCGCAATAAAGAGCGGATCCGAGTCGCCGGGGCGATACACCTCTTCCAACCGCTTGGCCAGGCCAATCACCCGTACCTGATCAAACGCCTCCGTTGCCTTTAGCGAAGCCACCGCGCTGGAAAGCTGCCCCTTACCGCCGTCAATCACCACCAGGTCCGGCCACGGGCCGTTCTCTTCCGTGATGCGGCGGTAACGCCGCTGAATGACCTCGCGCATGGCCTTGAAATCATCGGGGCGGCCTTCGGCTGAACGGATCTTGTACGTACGGTAATCGCTCTTGCGGGGGGTGCCGTCGGTAAAGACCACGCACGAGGCAACCGTGCCTGTGCCACCGAGGTGCGAGATGTCAAAGCACTCGATGCGGCGCGGCAGCGTATCCATGCGTAGGTCGTCGCGCAGTGCCTGCACCGCGTGGGGGATGCGGGCTTGCTGCCGTTTGTATTCCTGCAGCTTCCACTCGTCAACCAGCAGCCGGGCGTTGGCGCCCACCATCCGCATGAGGCTGGCCTTTTCGCCCCGTTGTGGTCGCTTCACCGGCACGATGCGGCCCTTGCGCTCGCGCAGCAGCTCTTCCAGGGGCGCGGGCGCGGGCAGGTCGTGCGAGAGCAGCACCTCGTCCGGGAAGAAGTTGGCCTCGGCATAGTAGCGTTCCACAAACGACTGCAGCAGCGCGCCTGGCTCGTGCTCGGCCACGGATTTGATGTACTTGTGCTGCCGCCCAATAACCTTGCCCTCCCGCACCTTAAACATGGCGGTGCAGGCCACATCGTTTTCCTCGTCCCGCTCCAGCGCAAAGAGGTCGCGGTCGTCAAAGTCTTGGCTGACGATTTTCTGCCGGCGGGAAAACTTCTTCAGGGCGTTAATGCGGTCGCGCATATCCGCAGCAGCTTCGTACGCCATGTCGTCCGCCAGCTGCTCCATCTGCTCGCGCAGGTCAGCCACGAGGCCCTTCGTCTTGCCATTCAGGAGCCGCTCCACGCGGTCGATCGTCGCGTTGTAGTCCTCCTCCGACTGCAGCCCCTCGCACGGCCCCTTGCAGTTGTTAATGTGGTATTGCAGGCAGACGTCGTACGTACCCGCCTCGATGGGCTCGGGGTTGAGCTTCAGGCTGCACGTGCGCAGCTTAAACGTCGAGCGGATGGTATCCAGCATCAGCCGCATCGTCTTTACATCGGTGTAGGGGCCGAAGTACGTGGAGCCATCCTGCCGCACCGTGCGCGTGGGAAAGACCCGCGGAAACCGCTCGTTCTTGATGCAGATGTAGGGGTACGTTTTGTCGTCCTTGAGATTGACGTTGTAGCGCGGCTGGTGCTTCTTGATGAGGTTGTTCTCAAGGATCAGCGCTTCGGCTTCCGTGTCGGTCACAATCACCGACACGTCGGCGATTTTCTTCACCAGAATAGAGATGCGCCCGCTCTGGGGCCGGCTCTTGTGGAAGTAGGAGCGGACGCGGCTGCGGAGGTTTTTGGCTTTGCCCACATACAGCACCGTGCCCTCAGCGTCCTTGTGTAGGTACACGCCGGGCTGGGTCGGGAGGTGGTCGAGCTTGTCTTGCAGATGATCCGTCATGGGCGAAAGCGCTCCGAGGGTACACATGTGCAGCCGATACGGTAGGCGTCGCCGACGGGTTCAGGCGCCCTCGGGACTCCTGCCGCGTGCGTTACATTTGTCCACGGGGCGCTGGATGCGCCGTACGGCGGCTTATGCCTGAGGGCGGCCTACCGCTCCGGCATGATGAGGGCCAGCGCGATGTACACGATGAGCCCTGGAAAGGCCGCAGAAAACAGGCTGATTACCACATAAAGCACGCGCACAATGGTGGGGTCCATGTCGAGGTACTCGGCAACCCCACCACACACGCCGGCGATCATGCGATTCGTCGTAGACTTGGTTAGCTTCTGAGAGGCCATGGCGCAAAGGGGCGGGTTAGGAGTCGCGGATGATGGAGATCACTTCGTCGGAGGACAGATCGTCCGGCTTGTCCAAAATCAGCGCCAGTGCAATGTAAAGCAAAATGAAGGTGCCGGAGGAGAAGATAGTACCGGCGACAAACACGATGCGCACCAGCGTAGGGTCGATGTTGAAGTACTCGGCCAGCCCCCCACATACGCCGGAGATCTTTTTGTTGAGCCGCGACTTGGTCAGGCGTGCGCGTTTCTTTTTATCGCGGTCGCGCAGGTGATCCTTCAGCGCTTCGCGAAGGGAAGCTTCGTCTTCGGGCGTGACGTCAGGCGCGGTTTTCGCCTGAAGGGTTTTATCCTTTGTGCGGTTGGGACTCCACGACAAGACGCCAAAGCCCACCAGGATGATGAGGATCCCAGCGATAAACGGCAGCATGTTGGCGAGCATGGTAAGGTCCACCCCCTGCAAAAAGTCCAACTGCTGAAGCAGGTAGGCCATACCCACCCCGATGAGGGCCAGCCCGGCCAGGTTGGGTAGGTTGAGCAGGCTGTTGCTCTCCTCAGCATCGGGCTCGAAGAGGATCGACTCCAGTTCGTCTTGTGAGAGGCGGTCCAGGTCAACGGAAGAGATGTCGTCCACCTGCAGGGATTGCTGCAGGGGTTCCTGCTCGGCTGTGCGCTGTTTTTGTCGTGAGCTCATAGATCCTCGCCGGTGGTTAGTACAGCGTCTCTACGATACGATCCGCTTGTTTGTTACGCAGGTCTGCCTCAATTGATGGCCCGACGCAGACTGCCGGAGGCCTGTGGCACGCGCAGGGGGCCATGCTGCGTCACCAGGACGTCCACAGGGGCGTCATGCGTTTCGGCGGGGACGCGGGAGACAAGCGTGTTGGCATAGAGCAAGCATACGCTGCAGGCCGAGGAGGCGTGCAGGAGCTCATCGTAGTAGCCCATCCCGTAGCCCACGCGGTAGCCGCGCCGGTCGGCACCGAGGGCCGGGGTAATGATGACGTCCACGTCTGCCGGCGTGACCTCCACTCCGGCTAAGGGCTCCCATACGCGCCACCGGTTGGGATGGAGACCAGCTCGCCCGTCCAGCACGCGATGCACCATACGGGGGGCGCTGGTACGCTGCGTACCGAACTGGCGCACCACGGGCAGCACCACCCGCACGCCGCGATCGAGGAGGGTGCGAATAAGCGGGCGGGTGTCCACCTCGCCCTGATCCAGCAACGGCCAGTAGCAGTGTACGGTATCGGCTGCAGCCACCACAGGCAGCGCCAGGGCGTGCCCAACCATCGCTTCACTATGACGCGCCTGCGCGGCACGGGTCAACTTCGCGCGAACGTCACGAAACCGCTGCCGCAGCCCCGCTTTTGTTGGGTCTTCTGACGTCATGGCGTGCCGTAGCTGGTGTAGAAAGCTGCAAACCTAAGGGCTGTACACGACGTGCCACACGCAGAGTTTTAGTCCAGAGGCTTTCCCGCCTGCCATGGCCTTTCCTAACCTCTCGAGACGTCCTCATGAATGCACATACACCCCCCTCCGATGGCGCCACTGCCAGCCGCCTGGATACGTTCGACGCCTACCGCGAGCAGATGAACGAGCGCATCTTGCGGCAGGGCACGCATCGGGGCATCAAGCGCTTCTTCAATCTCGACACCACCGCGTATCACGACGGAGCGCTTCCGGGAGACACGAAGGAACTGCTCGGGCTGGTGGCATCGATGGTGCTGCGCTGCAACGACTGCATCGACTACCACCTGCTACAGTGCATCGAGGCAGGCTACACGGACGCGGAGCTGGAGGACGCCATGAACGTGGCCCTGGTAGTGGGCGGCTCCATCGTGATCCCGCATTTGCGCCACGCCGTTGAGACCCTGGACCTGGCGCGCGCCCGTGAAGAATCTACGGAATAGCCGTACGGTTTCTGCACGGGTAGGATCAACCACGCCTCCCCATCGTGCTTATGCATTGCTATTTTATCGGCAACCCTGCACAAGATGCTGCAGGCCTCTGACCTGCAAGCTCCGTGATGCCGCCGCACTGCTCATCCGCGTACCAACGTTATGTTTGAAAGCTTATCTGACAAGATCGAAGGCGCGATTAAAAACGTTACCGGTCAGGGACGGATCAACGAGCTAAACATTGCGGCGACGATGCGCGAGATACGGCGGGCGCTGCTGGATGCCGACGTGAACTATCAGGTGGCCCGTACCTTCACCGATCAGGTGAAGGAAAAAGCTACCGGCGACGAAGTGCTGAACTCCGTAACGCCGGGGCAACAGCTCGTCAAGATCGTACATGACGAGCTCACCGAGCTCCTTGGGGGCGAGCATGTTGGCATCGACGAGCCGGACTATCCGCCCACCGTTATTCTTGTGGCCGGCTTGCAGGGCTCCGGCAAGACCACCTTCTGCGCCAAGCTCGCCCGGCACTTCCGCCGGAAAGGCCGGGCCCCGCTATTGGCCGCCGCCGACGTCTACCGTCCGGCTGCCGTGAACCAGTTGGAAAAGCTCGCCAGTGAAATCGACGTACCGGTGTATGCCCGCATGGAGAACGGCGAGCCGTTACAGGATGCCGTCCGTGTGGCGAAGGAGGCCGTGGAAGAGGCGCGGACCAAGGCGCGGGACGTGGTGATCATCGACACGGCGGGCCGCATGCACGTGGACGAGCGGATGATGCAGGAGGTTACGGACATCCGCGATACGGTAGAGCCCCACGAGATCCTCTTCGTCGTGGATAGCATGACGGGGCAGGATGCCGTAAACACAGCGAAAGAGTTCAACGAGCAGCTGAACTTCGATGGCGTCGTCCTCACAAAGCTTGACGGTGACACGCGCGGCGGTGCAGCCCTCTCCATTCGCTCTGTCGTCAACAAGCCGATCAAGTTCGCCTCTACCGGCGAGACCCTCGACGCGCTCACTGAGTTCTACCCCGAGCGCATGTCACAGCGTATCCTCGGGATGGGGGACATCGTCACGTTCGTGGAGAAAGCCCAAGAGGAGTTCGATGAAAAGAAAGCCGAGAAGCTGCGGCAAAAGATGCAGTCGGACGCCTTCAACTTCGAGGACTTCTACCAGCAACTCCAGCGCATCAAGAAGATGGGCTCGATGAAGGACCTGCTGGGCATGATCCCGGGTATCGGCAAGAAGGTGCGGAATCTTGACCTGGACGACGATGCCTTCAAGCACATTGAGGCTATGATCCTCTCCATGACCATCGAAGAGCGGCTGAACCCCTCCGTCATCGACGGCAGCCGCCGCCGGCGTATTGCCAAGGGCAGTGGCGCCCGCGTCCGCGACGTGAACCAGTTGCTGAAGCAGTTC
>JAAAOI010000120.1 GCA_009908945.1 Bacteroidota bacterium | reverse complement strand
TCATCGATCCCGCCACGGTCCCGCAGCGCATCCGCAGGGGCGACATCACCCACGCCCTCGTCGTAGCTGCCTTCTACCTGTACGACGCGTGGCGCCGTGCGTAGCTACACCGGCACCACCTCAGGGAAACGCGCTAAAGAGGGTCGCACTGAAAAGGCCACAGGTGCTACGAAAAAACGAACCGCGGCTGTTCTGATTGATGGTCGTGAAAAGAGGGACGCAGCATGCTGCCTCCCCACTACGGATGGTTGCCATGAACGGGAGGGGCCCGCTACTGGGGCCGCAAAGGATCACTGCGCCCGCGCCCAGTCCCAGCCGTGCATCCCGCGCTCGTTAACCGCTCGGACTTCGATGGCGTTGGCATCGGGCAGGGCCGCGTGCGTGAAGGACCGCTCGTCGGTTTCGAACACCTCGGTTTCGCCGGTGGCGTGGGTCACTTGCACCTCGTAGTGGGTGATGTCGGTCTCCAGCGGCTCCTCCCACGTCACCGTGTCATCCGCCAACGCGAGCCCTCGGACCATGGACGGGGTGTGGGCCAGCTTCATAAAGGCACCGGTAGTCGCCTGCGCCACCGCCCGCACGAGGTGGTGGTTGATGGTCTCCAGCTGGTCAGTGGGCTGATGGTAGTTGGGGTTGCCCAGGATGGGGTAGGAGCCAATGCCGCCCAGGACGTCGCCGTAGGCATCGAAGAAGACGTGCGCATCCGTAAAGCGGTAGTAGCGCGAGTCGTAGGTGATGAGGTCGGAGAAGAGGTGCGCAGCGGCGTGCTGGACATCACGGATGCCGTAGTTGGAGAAGCGGATGGTGTTATCGAGCCGGTGGTGGCGCGTCCAGCCCATCATGTCGTTGTTGATGACACCAGCTACCTGCACCCCCGCTGCCTTCGCGCGGCGCACAAACTCGCGCGCGCCCAGGAGCCCCGCTTCCTCTGCCGTCAGCGACGCAAAGATGATGGTCGCGGGCAGCTCGCGGTTAGCCAACACCCGGGCCATTTCCAGCAGAATCGCGGTGCCGGTCGAATTGTCATCGGCCCCCGCACTGCCGAGCACGGAGTCGAAGTGGGCACTAAAGACGTACGCGACCTCCGGGTGGGTGCTGCCCTCCAGGCGGGCAACCACGTTCGCGGTGCTATCGCGGCCGTTCGGCATAAACCACTGCAGCTCCGGCTCATAGCCGAATGACGCGAGCGTCTCGTAAATGTACGTGCTGGCCTTTCGGTTACCGGGCTGGGTATAGTACTTCGAGTCGAAATCATAGAGCGCCTTCTGATGCTCGTAGAGGCGCGTGATGTTGACCTCGGCGGTGGCAGCCGCTACCCGCTGGCGGATGGGTGCGAACATGGCTTCGGCGTTGGCCCGCAGGGCCTGCTCGGCCGCTAATTGCGCCGCGATACGGTCGCGCAGGGTGTCCTCGGAAATCCGCGTGGTGAGGTCGACAAGATAAAGGCCCTGCTCCTCAGATATCGTGTTACCGTCGCGCTCCGCGCGGATCAGGAGGCGATCGCCCGCCCGGGAGGGTACCCATTCGTATTCCATCGCTACGGTGCGGATGGTGTTGTTATGAAAGAGGCGATGGAAGGCGCCCGTCGCGACGTCATACACGTGCGAGCGGCGGTGACGAAATTCGCCCATTTTGGCGAGGAGCCGGTCATCCGAGAGGAAGTGGGGGAAGAGCTCATGCTGGATGCTGCGGCTGAACTGCCGCGTGTCGCCCGTCTCGGTATCGGTCAGGTACACCTGCCAGCTGATACCGGGCTGCTGGTTGAAGGCCAGGTGGCGACCACTGGGGGAGAGGGCGGGCGAGCGGACGGTAGCGGTGGTACGGTGGACCGTGCGGGAGGAGTCCGGTGAGGTTAGGCGCCGGATGTGGAAGCGCGTGGTGTCGCCTGCTGCCGTTCGGTAGGCCAGGGTTGAGCCGTCAGCGGAGAGCAGCGGCGCGACGCCCTCGAAGATAGTCTCGCTACCGTCGCCCATGTCGAGCAGCACCACCTGTCCGCCACGTTCCCGGCTCTGGGTGGGGCGTTCCACGCGGTCGTCCGGTACGGGAATGGGGGCTTCAGATGCGAGGCGGTAGAGCAGCAGGTCGCTGTTGGCCGCAGGCACTGGGGCGACGCGGTACCCCGGGCCTTCCGGATGAACCGGCGTGAGCGCGGCGCCGTCATCGGACAGCCGATAGATGGAGGAGTGGTCGGGCTGGTCTGCCCGCATCCCGGTCACCAACAGGGCGCCTGTGTGCGTATCGTACACCGGTGCGGTGACGAGCAAATCGCGGTGCGGCACGGGGGTAGACGCGCTATCGCCAAACGTGCGTTGGCGCAACTGCGTGGCCCGCGCCACTTCCCAGCCGAGGGCGCGGCCCAGGCGGCGCACAGCAGCCCCGTCGCGCGCTTGCCGAGCCTCCTGAAGCTGCTCAGCCAGCACGCGCACGGTGTCGGTGGGGGTCGTCTTCAGGTAGGCACCAGACTGGCCATCGGGGGCAAACGCCAGGTCCGTTCCTTCAAACCGGTCAATTTCTACGGGCCTGTTGCCGCTTACGTCCACCACGTGGGTGAACGTAACGCCGTTCTCTGTGTGCTCATAGGCCGCCCGCTGACCATCGGGGCTGAAGCGCGGGTTGGCGCCATCCTCCGCCAGCGCTATCGTGCGGTACAGCTCTCCCGTGATGAGGGCAATCTCGTCGAAGAAGGCCGCGCCGTCGGCATGATCCAGCACAGCCTGAAAGCCCTCAAGGGCTTCCACATAGTCGCCGGCGTCCCATGCCAGGCGGGCATCGTCGAAAAGGGTAGCCGCGTCGTCCGCGGCCACCGTGGCCGGGAGTACGAGCACGAGTAGCAAAGCGAAGCAGAGCAGACGCGGTAGCACGGAGCGCATAACGACAGTAGGGAAATGTAGGGAACTGTAGGGAGGCGGACGTTGCGTCCTGAAGGTACAAACGGCAGCATGAAAAAACAGGACGGCTGACGATGGCTACCCTGTTCTGGAAGAGGCCACGTTCGACGGCTGGCGCTGGGACATGTATGGCTGTTCCGGGATAGATGCCGGGGCCAGACGAGAGGCGGGAGATCTCGTGATTAGCTCCGCTTCGCTCCGTCCGCCGGCCAAGGGCTTCGTGTGGAGCCAAGGGCAGCCTCTTCCTCACCTGCGTTCGTCTGGATGATGTAGGCAAGGACGCTCGGACGTGGGGGGCAGGGGAACGGTAGCCTCCGACGCCCTGAAAGCTGGTGGCTGTCGTGAAGGCATTGTATACTGAGGGCCAAACGTGTCTCATCTACCCGCCACGCTACCATGGTATCGCTTCCCCGCCTGCGCTCGCTCCTGCTCGTCGGTCTACTCATCTCCTGGGCCGGTCTGGCACAGGCGCAGGAGGCCTATGTGCCGCCGTACGGACCCGAGTGGGAGATGCGGACTGCGCCGGAAGCCGGGTTTGATGCGGAGCGCCTGGCCGCGGCGGTGGAGCGGGCCCAGGCTGCAGCCTCTGACATCCCGGTCGATCTGGACCTCTACATCGCCCAGGCCTTTGCCGGCGAGCCTCACAACGAGATCATCGGGCCGACGAAGGAGCGGGGCCCAACCGCCGGTATCATCCTGCGCGATGGCTACCTGGTGGCGGAGTGGGGCGAGCCGTACCGGGTAGACATGACGTTTAGTGTGACAAAGAGCTTCTTGTCGGCGACTGCCGGCATTGCGGTTGACCGCGGCCTTATTCGCGACGTGCACGACCCGGTGCGCCGCTACGTGCCGGGTGCGGGCTACACCTCCGCGCAGAACCGCTCCATCACCTGGCACCAACTCCTCAACCAGACGAGCGCGTGGGAGGGCACACTCTTCGGGAAGCCGGACTGGGCCGACCGCCCGACGGGCGAGCGGGGCCGCTACCACGAGCGCGAGCTGCCCGCGCCGGGCGCACAATGGGAATACAATGACGTGCGCGTGAACCAGCTGGCGCTGTCCTTGCTGCGGGTGTTTCGAGAGCCGCTGCCGTCGGTGCTGCGCCGCGAGGTGATGGACCCCATCGGGGCCTCTCGCACCTGGCAGTGGCACGGCTACGAGAACGCGTGGGTGCGGGTGGAGGGGCACCACGTGCAATCGGTAAGCGGCGGTGGCCACTGGGGCGGCGGCATGTTCATCAGCGCCCGCGACCTTGCCCGCTTCGGGCTGCTTACGCTCCGGCGCGGGCAGTGGGGCGATACGCAAGTGCTCTCCGACGCCTGGGTCGCGCAGTCGCTCACGCCCACGGCACAGCGCCCGACGTACGGCTACATGAACTGGTTCGTTAACACCGATCAGCAGTTGCTGCCCAGTGCCCCGGCCTCCGCCTTCTATCACGCCGGCGCCGGTGCCAATATCGTGTACGTGGACCCCGAGCACGACCTCGTGGTGGTCCTCCGCTGGATCGACAACAGTCAGCTGGACGACATCATCGCGGCCATTCTGGAGGCGATGGCGTAAAGCGGCGCCGCGGCGCGCCTGCGGGTGCTGTTCGCTGCAGAGGTAACCCCTCGACCCGTGGCTGCGCGTCCGTATGCCGGGCGGCAGGGGGGCCTTAGCGGGCACGACGAAAGCCGCTACGAATGACCGCTTCGGCAGCTTTGCCCTGCGGGCTAAACCCGAGCGGCCGGGCCCGGGCGGCCGAGGGGTGCCACTTCCACAGCACGGCGCCCGCAAACCAGGGGGCTTCTGCAAACCGCTCAAAGAAGGCCTGATACAGTGCCGCCTGCAGAGCTTCGTCTACGGGCTCGCGGCGGGCTTCCTCACGCTCGGGCCACGCCCACGGGCGCTCGGCTGCGTACGCCACGCTGCGGTAGCCAATCTCGGTGAAGAGGATCGGTCGGTCGGCGGTCGCCGCCAGGGAGCCGAGCGACTCCACAGGCCCGTCCCAGGCTTCCGTGAGCACATCGACCGGGGCCGGCTCCGGGCGGTCTGTTAAAGGAAAATAGGCCTGTACGCCGATGTAGTCGAGGGCATCCCAGAACGGCAGCGTCTCGTACTCATCGTACCAGTTGGCGGCATAGGTAAGGGAGCCGTCGTACACCGTGCGCACCTCCGCGATGAGCGCCCGCCAGAAGGGGGGCCGTTCGTGGGCGGCGCGGGCCAGCTCGGTGCCAATCACCAGCACGTCGGCCTGTACGTCCGCAGCCAGGGCAGCATAGTGGAGCATAAACCGCCGGTAGTCGGCTTCCCAGGCCGCCCAGTCGGCCTCGGTTGAGAAGCCGATCTGATCTCGCGTCTGCCCCTCGGTGCTGTACCGGCCCACCCACAGATGAGGTTTGAGGATGAGGCCCATGCCTCGGTCGCGCGCCTGCGCAGCCAGCGTGCGGATGCCGTCGTCGCTTTCGCTATACCAGCGGGCGTCCGTGTTCATCCGGATCGCGGGCGTGTCGATGCGCTCCTGAAAGCCAAAGGGAATGAGGGTGAGGTGGGTCGTCCCAAGGGCGTGGAGCCGGTCCAGGTCGCGAGGCTCCGGTGCGCGCCGGGCGTCAAACGTCATGCTCCAGTAGCGGGCCGAGTCTGCCAAACTGGTGGGGCTGGCCGCTGTCGATACGGCAGGGATGCCGGACGATGACGGTTGCTCTGCGGCGCAGGCGGTGGCCAGGGCAAGCAGCAGACTCAGAAGGAGGAGCAACGGAGCGAGGGCAAACGAGTCGTGCATACCGGCGGTGCGATCTATGAAAACCACAGTCTTGCACGCCAAAGGCTCGACATCCTTCCCCGAAGCGCGTAAGTTACGAGCTCAATACCCAGCGGCTTCTCCGCGTGCTCGTTCACATCGCAGAGCGTACCGCATCGTCCGAGCATAGCCGTATTAAATGTTGCTGCCGGAGCGTCGATACTCCCCTACGGTAGGAAGCGTACAGAGCCGACGCCAGCGCGCTTGCTGGCTATAGTCCCGATACCTGGGCTGCTGTCGGAGGACCGGCTGTAGTGAGACCTGCGATGTCGTCACCCGTTGTTTGACTTTTGCAATGCCAACCTCCAACTCTGCCCCCATGCTCAAAGCGTCTTCCACGCGCGGCCGCGCGGCCCAGGCGAAGGCCCCGGCCGTTAGCACAGCCGACCAGCGGGAGGCCCTTCGGCAGTACGACCTGCTGCATCCTGGACATGATGCCTCCTTTGATCGCATCACGAATATGGCCTGCGCCCTGTTCGACGTGCCGCTGGCGGCGATCAGCGTTGTGCTGCCCGACCGCCAGTGGATCCTCTCGGCGGCAGGGCCGGCGGCAGCCGAGTACCCGGAGACCATGCCTGTACCGGAGACCCCATGCCGCGACGTGGCTACAACGGAGCAAACCGTGGTCACCCATCTCTCGCCCGCCGCCTTTGATGCAGCACAGGTGTTTGGCGCAGTGCCCGCCCAGTGGTATGCCGGCACGCCGCTGCTGACGCCGATGGGCGTATGCATCGGCACGCTGCACCTGCTGGACGACGCGCCACGGCCGTTCAGCAGTACCGACCGTGGGCGCCTGGCTGACCTGGCCGGGCTGGTAATCAGTGAACTCGAACTGCGGCGCGCCCATCGCCCCGACTGGACGTTTTTTGAGGTGGCCAACGATGCCATCCTTGTCTTCGAGCCGGAAAACGAAGCCATCCTGGAGGCCAACCAGCGCGCCTGCGACCTGTATGGCCTCCCGGCCTCCGAGCTGATCGGCAAATCCCTGCGGGACTTCACCGTCGACGTCGCGCGCGGACAGGAAGAGGTGAACCACATTCTGCGGCATCGCAGCAACAAAAACTTTGAGAGCACCCACCGCCGAGCCGACGGTGAGCTCATCCGCATTCTGGTGAATGCCTCCGTGATCGAGGTGGAGGGGCGGCCCTGCATCCTCAGCATCCATCGTGATATTACCGACCAGAAACGGACGGCGCGGAAGCTGCAGGAGAAGAAGGCCGAGTTTGAGGCGATCTTTCGCTCTATTCCGGACGCGGTTGTGTTTGCGAACAAGGACGGCGCCATCGAGATGGTCAACCCCGCCTTCTCGTCCGTGTTTGGCTATGCGGCCGATGCTGTGCAAGGCGAGCCGCTGGAGCTGCTGCAGCCCGCGCGCGATCAAACGATGGCCAGCCACTGCGCGGCTATCGCGGAGGAGGCCCCCGACGAGCCCACCTCAGAAGAGCTCCCGTTCCTGCGCAAAAGCGGCAAGCGCTTTTGGGGGCGCGCGGTGATGTTGCCCGTCACAGACCCCGACGACGAACTGCTGGGGTTTCTGGGCATCATCCGCGACGTGACCGAGGAGCGCGCGGCGCAAGAGCAACTGCGCACGTCCGAGCAAAAACTGTCCCTGCATGTGCGCCGCTCGCCCCTCGCGTTCATCGAGTGGACGGCCGACGGACGCGTCAACGCCTGGAATCCGGCGGCCGAAGACATGTTTGGCTACACCGCCGCGGAAGCTCAGGGACGCACCATGAACGAGCTCATCCTGCCGGATGACATCGTGGACGAGTTAGCCGACATCTGGACGGCGCTGCTGCAAAAGGATGGCGGGACGTACAATATCAACCAGAATACGACCAAGAGCGGCGAGACGATTACATGCGAGTGGCACAACACGCCGCTCATCGATGACCGGGGCCACGTGATGGGCGTGGCCACGCTGGCGCGCGATATCACCGAGCAGCAGCGCATGGCGGAGGAGCTGCGCGCCAGCGAGGAACGGTACCGCTCGGTGGTCAACAGCGTGAAGGAGGTCATCTTCCAGACCAACCTGCAGGGGCAGTGGGTCTTCCTGAATAGCGCGTGGGAAGAGATCACGGGCTACACCGTCGAGGAATCGCTCGGGACGCCCTTCTACAAGTACATGCACCCCGGCGATCGGGAAAAGAGCCAGACGTGCGTTCAGCCACTGCTCGATGGCACAAAAGAAGACGTGCGCTACACGGTGCGCTACCTGTCGCGCGATGGCGATGTGCGGTGGGTGGAGGTCTTTACCCAGATCCAGACCGACGCCGATGGCTTTCTCTGCGGCATCGCAGGCACCTGTGTCGATGTGACGGAGCGCCTCAAGGCTGAACAGGCGCTGCGCGACTACGCTCAGGAACTGGAGGCCGCCAAGACCGAGGCCGAAGCTGCTACCCGGGCCAAGTCGGAGTTTTTAGCCAACATGAGCCACGAGATCCGCACGCCGCTCAACGGCATCGTGGGGATGACCAGCCTCCTGCAAGACACCGACCTGGCGCAGGAACAGGCCGAGTTTGTGGAGACGATCCGCACCAGCGGGGACGCGCTCATGACCATCCTGAACGATATCCTGGACTTCTCCAAGATCGAAGCCGGGCAGCTGGATCTGGAGCAGGAACGCTTTGACGTGCGAGGCTGCGTGGAAGACGCGCTCGACGTGGTGGCACCCCAGGCCGCAGAAAAGGGGCTGGAGCTGGCCTACCTCATGGACGACACGGTGCCGGCCGCCCTCCGCGGCGACATCACCCGGGTGCGGCAGGTGCTCATCAACCTGCTCTCCAATGCAGTCAAGTTCACGGAGGAGGGCGAGGTGGTGGTCTCTGTGACGAGCACCCCGCCGGACGACAC
Organism: Bacteroidota bacterium; assembly: GCA_009908945.1. Classification (GTDB taxonomy): domain Bacteria; phylum Bacteroidota; class Rhodothermia; order Rhodothermales; family Salinibacteraceae; genus Tc-Br11-B2g6-7. Next base: position 13,497 of record JAAAOI010000120.1, on the reverse strand, counting down.
CGCGCCGGACGACACCCCGCCGGACGACACCCCGCCGGCCTCTGAGCAACCCCTCCACAAGGTCGCCTTTGCGGTTAGGGATACGGGCATTGGCATCTCTGAGACGCAGCAGGAGCGTCTGTTTGAATCGTTCCGCCAGGTGGATGCCTCCACCACCCGCAAGTACGGCGGGACCGGCCTGGGGCTTACGATCTCCAAACGCCTGGCCGAGATGATGGGCGGGAGCGTATGGCTGGAGAGCGAGGAAGGCGTCGGCTCTACCTTCACCTTTTCCATCCAGGCGGAGGCGCTCAAGACGGAGCGACGTGCCTACCTGCGAGGCGGGCCGTCTGTGCTTACCGGCCGCCGCGTGCTCATCGTGGACGACAACGCGACCAACCGCCGCATCCTGCGGCACATGACGACGAAGTGGGGCATGCAGCCTACCGAGGCCACCGATGGTGTGGAGGCGCTGCGCCTGGTCCGCGAACACGCCCCGTTCGATATCATCCTGCTCGACATGCAGATGCCGCAACTGGATGGCCTGATGTTGGCGCAGCAGCTGCACGACCAACTGGATCCGGTGCCGCCGCTGGTCATGATTACATCGCTGGGCAAAGAAGTAGGCAGATCAGAGCAGAGCCGCCATCTGCTGGATGCTACGCTTCACAAACCCTTGAAGCCTGCCCCCTTACACCGCACCCTGGTCCAGCGCTTTGAGCACGAAACAGGCCCTGCAGCTGATGCCGATGCGTCGACGAAAGGGCCGACCCCCGCGCCCGCCGACGCGGATCGCACCTTGCGCCTGTTGCTGGCAGAGGACAACAAGATCAACCAGAGAGTGGCCGAGCGGATGCTCCAAAAGCTGGGCTACACATCGGATCTGGCCCGAAACGGGCGCGAGGCGCTGGAAGCGGTGCAAGCCGCTGCCGCGGACGGCACGCCGTACGATGTGGTCCTGATGGATATCCAGATGCCCGAAATGGATGGCCTGGAGGCGACACAAGCGATTCGTGAGGCGCTGCCCGCGGCGCAGCAACCTCGCATCGCCGCGCTGACGGCCAATGCTATGCTGGGCGACCGCGAGCGCTACCTGAAGCAAGGCATGGACGCCTACCTCAGCAAGCCCGTGGAGATAGACGCCCTGGATGATCTCCTGGAAACCTATGCGACTGAAGCCGCACAGCAGCGAAGCGCCGCATCGGCTGAGGCGGCGCCCGCGGCACCGGATGACCCGATCGAAGCCCCTGCCGCATCCACAGATGAGGCTCCTGCTGTGGCTGCCTTTGCGCAGCAGATTAAGGAGCAACTGCAACGCTACATGGGCGAGGGGGATCAGGCGCTGGTAGAAGAGCTCGTGGAAGAGTTCATCGACGACATCCCTCAGCGGCTGGACGACCTGCACGAGGGCCTTGACCAGCCCGATGCCCGCCTGGTGGAACGCACCGCGCACACGCTCAAGTCCAGCAGTCAGCTGCTGTGCGGAGACGCCCTCGCCGCACAATGCCAGACCATCGAGGACCTGGCCAAGGACGAGGACCTGAGCGCCGTAGAGGCTGAGCTTGCGGCCCTCACGCAGGAAGTCGAGGGCTTTGCCGCGCGGTGCCGCCACGCCCTGGCCTACTTGCGGCAGTAGGTATGGGGCGCCGGGAGGGGCATGGGGCCGTGGCCGGAGCCTGCGCAAACCGAAGAGGCGAGGAGACGAATCCATGAGGGGCTGCGATCGGCCGCCGTCGGGCGGTCCGCCTTCGTTTTCCAGAGACGGCAGACGTGATCGTTAAAGTCCTGGGCCTGTGGTCGATACCCCCCGTGCGTCACTGCGCGGTTTGCCCCGGTGGGCTGACGTGGAGACGCGCACACGAACACTCACGCACGACCCTTTTGCCATGGCTACTATCCGCAGGTCCTTTGCCCTCCGCACTGAACTGGCGCTTTCGTTCTTCGTGCTCTGTGTCTTCTCCTGGGCCGCGGGGCTCCTCATCGGGGTCTCCAACTCCATGCTGGTGCAGGGCCTTGCTGTGGTCGTGGGCGTGGCCCTCGCCATTGGGATGGCCGCTGCCGTAATCCACCGCCTTGGCACCCCGGTGCACCACCTGTCCGTGGCAGCGGTCACGGCAGCCGAGAACTACGGAACGTCCGACGCGCTGGAAGACATCCAAACCCATGGCGAGCTCGGGGAGATGGTGGAGGCGGTACAGGACATGGCCCATGCCATCCGGCGCAGCGTGGGCGATATGGATGCCATCAGCAAGGTGATGGCCGAGACGGCACGAGAGGAAGAGACCAACGCAGCGCTGGAGCAATTCCTCGGCGGCATTCAGCGAAAGCTGGAGGCCAAGTATGCTGCCCTGAGCGTATTCGATGACGCGGGTAACATTGATCGCTTCATCACGCTGGGAATGACGGAGGAAGATAAGCGCCGCATCGGCCGGCTGCCGGAGGGCAAGGGCCTGCTGGGGCACATCCAGAAGCACCAAAAGATGATGCGGATGGACGATATGAGCGCGCACGAGGCGTCGGTAGGCCACCCTGCTGGCCACCCTGAGATGAAGGCCCTGCTGGCTGCGCCCATCCTGTACCAGGGCAAATCCATCGGCAACCTCTACTTTTCAAACGGGCCAAACGGCGACACATTCGATGCCTACGATGAGCGCTTCGTGCGAAACGCTGCCCAGCTTGCGGCCTCGCTCATCAACGAGAAGTTTACCAGTGAGAAGAACAACGAGATCATGAGCTATCTACAGGACGAGACCGCCGTTCTGGTGGAGGTCCTGGAGCAGGTGGCGGATGGAGACTTCAGTGTAGACATCGCGGCCAGCGACCACGACGACGACATTGCGCGCCTCCGGCGGGCGGTGCGGCGCACCGTACACAGCCTCCGCGAGGTCATTACGCAGGTGAAGGCCACCGCCCGCATGGTCAATGAAGCCGCGGGGCAAATTTCCAGCTCTGCCGAGCAACTGGCGGCTGGGGCGCAGGAGCAGTCGGCGCAGGCCCAGGAAGTGGCCGCCGCTGTAGAAGAGATGGCCCGGACCATCATGGACAACGCCAGCACCGCCACGCAAACCGTAGAGCTGGCACAGAGCAGCGGCACGGTGGCGGAGGAGGGCGGCGAAGTTGTGCAGCAAACGGTTGACTCCATCCAGAACATCGCTCACGTCGTGAACGACTCGGCAGAGACAGTGGAGCGCCTCGGGGCCTCCAGCGAAGAGATTGGCGAGATCATCTCGGTGATCTACGAGATTGCCGACCAGACGAATCTGCTGGCCCTGAATGCGGCCATTGAAGCCGCCCGCGCCGGCGAGCACGGGCGCGGCTTTGCGGTCGTGGCCGACGAGGTGCGCAAGCTGGCCGAACGGACCACCAACGCCACCAAAGAAATCGCGGGCATGATTGAAGCGGTACAGGGCGAAACCGGTGAGGCCGTGACGGCGATGCAGCGGGGAACGGAAGAGGTCGCGCAGGGCATTGACAACGCCGATAAGGCCCAGCGCTCGCTCGACGCCATTGTGGAGCAAGCCAACGCGGTCGTCGACATGGTAAACCAGATCGCGGCGGCCACCGAGGAGCAGTCGACCACCAGCGAGCAGATCTCGCGCAGCGTGGAGGGCATCTCCACCGTCTCGGCCGAGTCGGCCGATGGCGTCACCGAGATTGCCCGCGCCTCCGACGACCTGAACCGGCAGGCCGAGGCCCTCAGCACGCTGATGCAGCAGTTCCATACCGGCGAGGAGGAGGCTGCCGCGCCGCACCACGGCAACGGCCACGCCACCCATCGCCACGCGGTCCACGCGTCGTAGCACGGGGCTGTACGTTTACGTCTCGAATAGGTGGCGTGCCTTCTGCAGGTAGCAGGGGGCACGCTTTCTTTTGTGCGAGAGGGTGCTGCGTATGGGGCACATGGATACAGAAAGGCGCGTTACGCCCCAGCGGTGAGGACCCTGCCCCGCCCGCACCACCCTCGTCCCCCTAAGCGCACGTCCCCCTAAGCGCACGTCCGCACCAGCGAGGCGAAGACCGGGGCGTCTCCGCTCGTTGTACTCGCTGTGCTCTGTTAGACTACCCCAAGCTGTTGTTGCGTGCTACCGGTGCTATAATGGTTTGCACAGAGCAAACGACTGTCGCACAAGAAAAGGGAGCTACGCCGCCGTCTGCACCGCCTCCAGCTTGCCGCGGAGCGTCAGGAGGGTCTTCCCCAGGATCTGAGAGATGCGGGCTTCCGTGAGGTCGAAGAATGCGCCGATCTCGCGCAGCGTCAGGTCTTCCGTATAGTAGAGGCCCATGATGATGCGCTGCCGCTCCGGCAGTTCGGCGATGAGCTTCTCCAGTTCGCCCATCATCGAGTCGTGGTCTACCGCGGCAAACCCGGCTTCCCCATCCTCATGCGGGAGCACATCCAGCATCGTCTGGCTGTCTTCATCGCCCATGGTCGTGTGCAGCGAGAGTGCAAACCGGCACTGCGCCTCACTCATCAAGCTGTAGTACTCGTCGAGCGACACATCCAGGTAATCTGCCACGTCTTGGTCGGAGGGCTCCTCCCCCAGCATCTGACGCAGCGTGTCGATGGCCTGATTGGCCTCGGCCAGTTTCTTCCGCTTCCCGCGGGAGAGGGCGTCGATGGAGCGGAGGTAGTCGATCAGCGAGCCGCGCACGCGCCAGTAGGCGTGCGTGACGAACTGCGTGCCCCGGTCGGGGTCGTAGGTGTCGAGGGCCTGCAGCAAGCCCAGGAGGCCCGTGTTCTCCAGGTCCTCGTATGTGGCCAGCGTGTGGTTCGGCAGCGTCAGCTTGCCCAGGAGCGAGCGGACGAGCGGCACGGCGGCCACTACGACGGCCTCGCGGTTAGCTGGCGATGGGTCCGCCATGTAGCGGTCGACGGTGGTCTGTAAATCCTCAGTCATGGTAGCGTAGGCATTAGGGCAGTAACGGGAGACCGGTGAGGCTATGAAGCCACCGCCGTTTCAGGGGCAGCGGGTGCCGGGGAACGGGAGGCGCTGCGGGCGGCCGTAGCGCCCGCGGGGGCGTCCCCTGTGTGTTCGGGTGCGGCAGCATCTGACGGTGTGGAGTGGCGGGGAGGCGGTGAGTTGGAAGACGACGCGCCATCGATCTCGACTTCCTCTTTGGGCGTCTCCTCCTCAGGCGCTGGCGTGTATGTTAGGATGTGGCGCACGAGGGTGAGGGCCACGACAGCCACCAGATACACGATGAGCCCCGTGCCGGCCCCTTGAAGCAGGGCCACCTCCAGGGGAGCCTGGGTCCAGGCCATCTGCAAGAACATGAGGAGGCCGCTCAGGGCGCTCAGTTGAATGATGACAGACTGCATCGTGAGGGAAGGAAGGTCAGGCGAGGAAGGTCAGGCGAAGGAAATCAAGCGGGCGTGAGAAGCGCCGGGGTGCCGGCAGTGAGCGTATCGGCCAGGCCCACGAAGGCCTGGCAGACGGCACCCGGGGTCAGCACAGCGGGATGTTGCTGACGCACCGATTGCCGCAGGGTAGCCGCGTAGGGCACCCAGCCGAGGTAGGTGGGCGTCTGCCCGGTAAAGCGCCGGGTGAGCTCCCCGAACCGGTCGGCTACGCTATCGGCTTCAGCGGTGGTATCGGCGAAGTTGACGACCAAGCTAAGCGGGTAGTCGGGGTCGGCCTGGTAGGTGAGCTTGGCCAGGCGGTAGGCGTTGGCCACCGCGGTAGGCTCGCCCACCAGCACGAGCAGGCCGAGGTCGGCGCGGTCGAGGGCCCAGCGCACCGGCCCGTCGGTGCCGGCCGGGGTGTCAATCAGAACATAGTCGTAGCGGTCCCGGAGGTCGTGCAGCAGCGTATCGAGGGTGGCGTAGAGGGTGCGCTCGCGCCCGTCAGCATCGCCCGGGGCCGCTACGCTCTGGATGAGCGTCAGGCCCCGGCTGGTCTCGTGCAGCACCTCTTCGCGGAGCGCGGCATGGCGGGCCAGATCCAGGACGGCGGCTTCCGGCTGCTCATTTAGGAGCACGGCACAGTCGCCCAGCCCGAAGTCGGCGTCCAGCAACGCCACCCGGTAGCCCTGCCCTACGAGGACCTCAGCCAGGTTGACGGCGATGACGCTTTTGCCAACGCCGCCTTTCCCGCTGGTGATGGTCAGTATGGTGGAAGATCGTTGCATGCGTAGGGGGGCGTACGGGGAGCGGCTACAGGTTGAGGAGTGACTGCACGAACCAGGTAGGGGAGAAGGCGCGGACGCTGTGGGGGACGTGCGGGCCGTTGGTGAGGTGCTGCACCGGGAGGTCGAACTGGAGCAGCCATTCAGCCACGCGGCCCCAGCCCAACACTTCGTCGAGGTGGGTGAGGGCCAGCGCGTCCGGGGCCAGGGGGAGGCGCGTGAGCACCTCCGGTGGAAACTCGTCCAGCGCCCGGGTAGCGTTAAACACGAGCTGCACGTGCAGCGGCAGGATGGGCCCCACGAAGCGGCGCAGGCGCTGCATCATGCGGCGGGCATCGGCCGGGCGCACGGGCAGCGGCGGCGTATCGATGAGGAGTTGGTCGAACGACTGCACGCGGCGCAGCGCCTCGCGCATCTCGTCTTCGGTCTGCACGCTCTGCGCTGGCAGCCCGTGGCGCCGAAAGAGCTCCAACGGGCTGTGGTGTAGGCTCTCCTGCTCGGGGTCCGGCTCAATCACGATGACGGCCGGCTGGCGCCGCGCAAAGAACTGCGGGTGGAGGGCCAGTTTCAGCAGCAGCGACGTCTTGCCCGCCCCGCTGGGGCCGATGAGCAGCTGCGTGCCGGTGGTTTGCTTCGACGGGGCCGTGTGCTGCAGGCGGCGCAGCAGTTCCTGCGCCAGCGCCCACTGCAGTTTCTCCTGGTCCGTCTGCGGGTCGTAGCCGTGCTCGGCGAGCTGGTCGAACACCTTGGTGAGGGTGCTGGCCGCCATGCCCCGGTCCAGCAGCTGGGCATAGAGCGGATGGGCGGCCCACCGGTGCCCGGCGCCGATGACGGCGCCGCCAAAGCGCCGCTCCATCGTTTCGAGGCGGTCGTGCAGCACGCGCAGCTGGGACTCCAGCAGCGCCTCCAGATCGGCCGAAGCGGACGGCGGCGGGGTGTCGTTTGCTGCAGCGCCGGTCTTTGGGAAAAGGTCGCCGCGGGCCGGATCGCGCGTGCGGCGCGCACTGGCCGTCAGCTGGCGCATCCGCTCGGCCAGCCCTTGCACGTCGATCGGCGAGTCCTCCATGACATCCACCAGCCCCCCGGTGCCGTCGGAAACTTGTTCGCCGCGGCCGCCGGCAGCTTGTGCCGTACGGCGCTTTGCTGCGCGCTCGGTTGAGGCGCGGCCAGCGGCCGAGGTGGGGGCAGATGCGGGCTGGCGGGTGGGGGCCGCGTGGCCTACGCTGCGCCGGCGCTCCGGCGTGGCGTCTGCGGGCGCGGCATCGAGCATCACCGTGACCCGGGCCGGCCGGTCGTCGCGGGCCGGTACCGAGTCGAGCAGTACAACCTCATCACCCAGCGCGCGCCGGGCTTCGGCCAGCGCGGCCTGGATGCTCCGTCCTTCAATGGTCTTGACGTTCATGCGGGGGCAGAATAGGCGGGCAGGTTACGGCAGCGTCAGGTGGTCGATCAGGTCGACGGACGCGTCGGGGATCAGGTCGTTGTACGAGAGGACCGTGATGTCAGTGAGCATGGGCGCGAGGAAGTTGTATAGCGTGGCGCGGAGGATGGGCGAGGTAAGGACCACCGGTGGATGGCCGGCCCCGATGAGCCGCTTGGCCAGGCGCTCCGCTTCCTGAACGAAGCGCTCGGCCCGCTCCGGGGCGAGGCCCAGCGTGTTGGCGTTCAGGTCGCCGCTCTCTGCACGTTCAAGCAAGTGCTGTTCCAACACCGGATCCAGCACGAACGCATGGATGCGTCCATCGCCGTCAGCAAACTCGCGCGTGATGGTCGCCGCCAGCGCGGCGCGGGTGTATTCCGTCAGCACGTCGATATTCTTGGAGCTCGCGGCGTAATCGGCCAGCGCTTCGAGAATCGTCACGAGGTCGCGCACGGGGATACGCTCGCGCAACAGGCGCTTCAGCACCTTCTGCACCTGCCCGACGGAAAGCAGGGTGGGGACCAGTTCTTCCACCAGGGCAGGGGCCGTTTCTTCCACCTTGTCGAGCAGCTTCTTGACTTCTTGCCGGTCGAGCAGGCGATGGGCATTCTTGCGCAGCTCCTCCAGCAGGTGCGTCGTCACTACCGCGGGTGCCTCCACGATGGTCAGGCCCATGCTTTCCGCCTCCGGCAGGTGGCGTTCGGCCACCCACACGGCGGGCAGGCCAAACGTGGGGTCCTCCGTGCGGATGCCCGGGGGCGCCTCCGCCTGGTCTTCGGGCAGGAGCGCCAGGTGGTAGCCCGGCAGCACCTCGCCCTCGCCAATGGGGTTCCCCCGCAGCTTGATGACGTACCGGTTCGAGTCCATCCCCACGTTGTCGCGGATGCGGATGGGCGGCACCACGATGCCCAGCTCCACGGCCAGCTGCTGGCGCAGCAGCTTGAGGCGCTCCAGCAGGTCGCCCTCCTGGTCGGGGTCCACGATGGAGATAAGGGCATACCCGATCTCCAACTCCAGTGGGTCGACCATCAACAGATCCGACGGGTTGGACTCCGGCTCCGGCTCTTCGTCTGCCGCCTCCAGGAGTGCCTGCTGCTCTTCTTCGGCCGTCTGTTCAGCCTTCATGCGGTTCCAGCCCACCAGCGCGATGGTGCCGGAGAGCAGCCAGAAGGGCACGACGGGAAGGCCCGGTACGAGGCCGAGCAGCATGAGGAAGCCGGCCGTGATGAGCAGCGGATGCGACTTGGTAAGCAGTTGCCCGCGCATGTCCTGCGCCAGCGTATTGTCGCCGCTCGCACGCGTCACGATGATGCCGGCGGCCGTCGAGATCAAGAGCGCCGGGATCTGCGAGACGAGGCCGTCGCCAATCGATAGCAGCACAAAGGCGGTGGCCGCATCCCCGGCCGACATCCCCTGCTGCATCATGCCCACCGCCAGCCCGCCCACAATGTTGATGGCGGTGATGACCAGGCCGGCAATCGCATCGCCGCGTACAAACTTGCTGGCGCCGTCCATGGCGCCGTAAAAGTCGGCTTCCTGTGTGATTTCCTGCCGGCGATGCTTCGCCTCCTGCTCGTCGATGAGCCCCGCGTTCAGGTCCGCGTCAATGGCCATCTGCTTGCCGGGCAGGGCATCCAACGTAAACCGGGCGGCCACCTCTGCAATCCGCCCGGAGCCCTTCGTGATCACCACAAAGTTGATGAGCACCAGCACAATAAAGATGATGAGCCCCACGGCATAGTTACCGGCCACCACGAACCCGCCAAACGCATCGATGAGGGAGCCGGCGTCGGCGTCGCTCAGGATGAGGCGGGTGGAGGCCACGTTGAGCGACAGCCGAAACAGTGTGGTGATGAGGAGCAGCCCGGGAAAGATCGCAAATTCCAGCGGCTTGTTGGCGTAAAACGCCGTTAGCAGCACCGCCAGGCTGATGGCGATGTTGGACGCCAGCAGCATGTCCAGCATGAACGTTGGCAGCGGCACCACCATCACCAGCAGCACAAGCACCACCGCCCCCGCCACCGCTGCTTCGGTACGCCCGGCCCGGTTGGACGAGAGCAGGGGCGTCATAGATGTAGACGGCGGGGCAGGAGGCACGGGCACGCGGTGCGGGATGGCAAGAACATGGGGGCGGGGCTACACGCGCTCGCCGCGGTCGCGGTAGACCTCGGCCAGGATCGTGGCCACCGCGGTGTAGAGCTCTTCCGGGATGGCGTGCCCCTCGGGCACTCCACTATACAAGGCACGTGCCAGCGGCCGGTCTTCCACCACGGGCACGTCGTTGTCGAGCGCAAACTGCTTGATGCGGAGCGCCCGCTTCCGGATGCCCTTAATGACGACGTGCGGGGCCTCGTCGGCGGTGCGGTCGTAGGCCAGCGCCACGGCGTAGTGCGTCGGGTTGGTGACCACCACATCGGCTTTCATTACGGCGTGGTCGAACCGCGGGCGCTGCGCCATCTCGCGGGCCATCTGCTTCCGTTTGCCCCGCAGCTGCGGGTCGCCCTCCTGCTGCTTCCGCTCGTCCTTCAGCTCCTTGTCCGTCATCTTGAGGTCCTCGTGGTACTTCCACTTCTCAAACGAGAAGTCGATGATGGCCAGCAGCACCAGCGCGATAATCATCTGCGCCAGCATGGCCACGATCCACCCGGCTGCCGTGGCCAGCGCCTGCGGCAGCGCCTGCAGGTGTAGCTGCAAGACCTCCGGCAGAATGTGGCGGATGTTGAAGAAGGCAATCGGCGCCACGATCACAATCTTCATAATGGCCTTGAATGCCTCGAAGAGGCCCTTCGAGGAGAAAATGCGCTTCAGCCCCTGCTGGGGGTTGATGCGGCTGGCCTTGGGCTGCAGGGGCTTGAGCGTGATATTCCAGCCCGTCTGTACCACGTTGAGGCTGAACCCCAGCACCAGCATGAGCACGAAGAAGGGCAGCAGGATGTCGGACACGTGGAGCGCAGCGCGAAGGAAGAGGCCGGGCGCCGACTGCACCGTGATCTGTGTTTCGGGCGCGTTCAGCAGCGTTTCCTGCATCATGCGCTGCATCGACCGAAAGACGCGCGGCACCCCGTAGTACAGCATCAGCCCGCCCAGAAACAGCACACCCGCTGAGACGAACTCCTTCGACTTGAATAGATTGCCGTCCTCCCGCGCCTTCTTGATGCGCTGTGGCGTAGGGTCATGTATCTTTTCATGTTTTTCTGGGGAGTCGCTCACAGCAGCTTAGCGAAGGCGGTCAAAGGAAAAGATCGGGCAGAGACGGCCGGAAAGGCTTTCCCCACGAAGGGCCCCGGAGGGGGTGCGCGGTGCTTGTCTCAGGAGGCGAGCACCTCGATGAGCAGCAGCAGGTCGTCCAGCATCTGGTCGATGAGCATCGATACGAAAGGAAAGAAGTAGAGCACGAACACGTAGGCCATGCTGAGGCCCACGAGCAGCTTCAGCGGCAGGCCGAGGAAGAACAGGTTGGCCTGCGGTACCACCCGGGCAAAGACGCCAAGGCAGACGTCGATCAGAAACACCAGGATCATAAACGGCGCGGCCAACTGCAGCGCGGTGCGAAAGAAGTAGCCGATCCAGTCGAGCATGGGCAGCCCCGCTGCGGCCAGGTTGGCGCCCCCCAGGGGCACCACCTCAAAGGAGAGCGCCATCGCGTTCAGGATGTGATGATGTCCGTCCATCGCCAGAAAGAGCAGCGTCAGGGTAATGGTCAGGAAGCGGCCCAGGGGGTTGGAGAAGGAGCCGTCCACCGGGTTGTAGACGTGCGCCAGGCTGAGGCCCATCTGAAAGCCGATGATCTCACCGGCAAACTCGACGATCCAGAAGATGAGCTGCGCGGTAAAGCCCAGCAGCAAGCCCGTGACGGCTTCGATGGCCACCGCCATCACAAAGCCCACCGGATGCAGAAAGGTAGCGGGCAGCGCGCCTGGGATGATGCCGGCGAATCCGTAGGCCAGCAGCACGGCCAGCAACACGCGCACCTGCACCGGCATCACATTGTGCCCAAAGATGGGCGCGGCAATGAAGATGCCGCCGATCCGCACAAACGCGAGCAGCACGGTGAACAGGTAGGCCGGCTCCAGAAGCTCCATGCGTGGGGGCTACTGCGAAACAGAGGAGATAAACGTAAAGGCCGCCGTGGTGAAGTCCGTCAGCATCTGCATCATCCACGAGGCCAGTACCAGGAGCACCAGCACCATCGCAATCAGCTTAGGGATAAAGCTGATGGTCATCTCCTGCATGGAGGTCACCGCCTGAAAGAGCGCCACGCCGAGCCCGACCAAGAGGGCCACGCCCAGGAGTGGGCCGGCGACGAGGACGGCAGTGTAGAGGGCTTCTTGCACCCAGTAAAGTGAGACGTCACTGTTCATAGCGTAACAGGCGAGGGATACAGAAAAACGAGCGGCACCAGCAGGCTACAGATAGCCTTCCACCACGGATTGTACGATGAGGTACCAGCCGTCGGTGAGGACAAAGAGGAGCAGCTTGATGGGGAGCGACACCATCACCGGGGGAAGCATCATCATGCCCATACTCATCAGCACACTGGCCACGATCAGGTCCACGATCACGAACGGCAGAAACAGCATGAAGCCGATCTGAAAGGCAATGCGCAGCTCGCTGATGACAAACGCCGGCACCAGCACGTGGAAGGGGACCGCTTCGGCGTCGTCGAAGACCTCAATGTCGGCCAGGTCCATAAACAGCATCAGGTCTTTCTCGCGGGTTTGCTGCAGCATGAAGCCCCTCATGGGCGCGACGGCCCGGTCCAGTGCCACCTGCTGCGTGACCTCGCCCTCCATGTAGGGCACAAGGGCATCCTCGTGCACGGTTGAAAAGACCGGGTACATGATGAACAGGGTGAGGAAAAGCGAGAGCCCAATGATGACCTGGGTAGGGGGGGATTGCTGCGTGCCGAGCGCGGTGCGCAGGATGGAGAAGATGACGACCAGCCGGGTGAAGCTGGTCATCAGGACGATGATGGCCGGCGCCAGCGACAGCACAGTGAGCAGTAGCAGGAGCTGCACCGGCAGCTCGTAGTCGTCCATGCCGTCGGTGAGCTCAATGCCCGGCAGCGGACTGAGCGCCTGGCCGTCGCTCCCTGCCTCCTGGGCGAGGGCCTGTGTGGGCACGAGCACCAACAGCGCAACAACGAGCAGCGCAACAAGCGCCAGCACCCGCCCGGCGCTGCTGCGGCGCTGCCCGACGCCTGCAAGGGGGAGATTCATCGAGAGGAGGGGGCGCCGGTGGACGAGGGGTTGCGGACGTGCTGCCCCGCCATGCGCTCCAGCAGCGTGGCGAAGTTGGGAGCAGCGGCAGCGGCGGCGCCGTCCCCTGCCCGCGGGGCCGCTGCTGCGGCCTTTCGTTCGCTCTCCGGGGCAGGCGGGGGGGCGGTAGCAGCGGACGCATCGGCTTGGGCTGTGGCCGGCAAGGCCTCGGCGGGGTACGTCGTGAGGCAGGTAATCTCCCCGGAGGTCACGCCCAGCACAAGCACCTCGGGGCCGCAGCGGACCAGCCGGACCTCCTGGTTGGGGGCCAGCTGGAGGGTCTCGAGGGCCTCGAGGGTCGTGCCCTCCTCCGCGCCCTCGGCCTGGCGACGTTGCAGGTAGAGGGCCCATGCCCCACCCCCGAGCAAGAGCAGCAGGGCGATGGCGTTGCCGGGGGTCCAGAGCGCTGGCCCTTCCGCGGTGCGGGCGATAAACCCGGCCTCGGGCGAAGCATTTTCGTCCACCACCACGGCAGGTTCTTCGCTTGGCGCCGGGGCGTCTGTCGGAAATAGGTAGACCGCACACCACAGAAAGAAGAGTCCGGCCCCCAGGTACAGCACGCGCCGAAGCACATCGCGCCGCTGATCAGGGCGGAAGGTGGCAAGAGAAGAGAGGGAAGGCATGGCGGAAAACACAACTCGTGGGAGCAAAGCCAGCAGGTGCCGGCGGTACATCTCCCTGTTTTGCTAACTCCGTGCCATGTGGGGGGGGGGT
>JAAAOI010000256.1 GCA_009908945.1 Bacteroidota bacterium | reverse complement strand
TGAAAGGATGGGGTTTTCGCGCTCCTGCCGGACCACCTCCTCCAGCAGCGGACCCGGCTGCTGCAGCGCTGGGGACGGGTCCTCGTTTACGGGCGGCAGCTGGGCAGGGTCGCCGACGAACAGCCACACCAGCCCGCGCGCTTCTTGAATAGCCGCCCACTCGGCCGCGCCCACCATTGAGGCCTCATCTACAATCACTGTGGCGTCGTCCGGCAAATCGCGGTCGCGCTCCGGGACCAGCTCGTAGCCCCCGTTGAGGTCGGGCACGAGCCGCAGTCCGAGCAGCGCATGAAGCGTCCGCGGCCGGAGGTCGCTGCGGATCATCTCCCCGGCCACCTGGGCCGCCTTGTGCGTGGGAGCACACAGGCAAACATTCTCGTCCTCGCCCAGCAGTTCCTCTACCAGGCGGCCAATGAGAAAGGTCTTGCCTGTGCCGGCGTAGCCATTCAGCGACGTGTAGCGCTCCCCGCGAAAGAGGCGCTCGCGGACCTCGGTGAAGGCTTCCGTCTGGTGCGTGGACAGCTCCGACATGGATGGCGCGTCAGATTCAGTTCCAGGAAACGCCTTCCAGTGGGTCTGGCACGTCGCGCTTGCGCAGCGCGGCCTCGTCAAACCAGGCTTCGTGCACGGGTTCCGGATCGGCACCGGGTACCTCGGAAGGCTTCTTGTACCCCTCCATCTCCTTCACCCATACGAGCGTGCGGTACCGCGGCTCTTCGCCGTCCTTGGAGACGTCGATGTCGGTCTCACGGCCGTAACACACGCCTTCCGCTTCCCCCATCACGAAGCCATGCGTGGGATGGCGGAGCAGCACCCGGACGCGCTCCCCGTAATCAAATCGGCTGTCTTCAAAATCTGCAGGTGAGTTGGTAGCCATGGCGCTTAGCGATTATGGATGGGCGTCGTAACGAAAGGACCACCGCCCGGGCGTTTCCGTTCCGTCCGGCTCGTGAACACGCGGTAGGATCCGCCCCTAATCAGAATCCTTCCCCGGAGCGAGTCGTTGGGCTATTGCCCGATATATGCCTCCATGACCTCCGCCTCTGCCATGGCTTCCGATGGCCCAGCCTTTGAGCCAGAATACAACAAGCCCGATGCGCCGGGCATCCACATGAACTTCGACAACACCGTGTCGATCTACCAGGTGGTCACCCAGGATCAGTCGTTCGATGAGGCCGCCACGGAGGCCTTCAGCCTGCTACGAAAGGCGCAGGAGCAGTTTCCCGACTGGCCGCGTGTATACTATCTCGATGTGGCCGGCCACGATGGCGAGCATCTTGGGTTCACGCGCGACTTCTTCGAGTTTCAGCAAGATTTCCTGTTCTCTACCGTTGCGCACTTCGTGACAGCGCTGGAGACGCCGATCACCGGAGGGCTTGTGAATCCCGAACCGCAGCGTAACGACGTGCCGGACGAACTCGTGCTGCGTGCGGAAGCCAGCGACAGCGAGGACGCCGCCAGCGCACCTGAGGAGAACCCTGCATGAGTAACCGGGCGCTCATTGTTGATGTGAACGGGACGCTACTCGATCTCTCGGCGCTCGATCCGTTTTTTAGTGCGTACCGCGGCGATGCAGCGCTGCGCAAGGTGTGGTTTCGGCAGGTGAAAGAGTGGTGGCTGGTGGGCCTGGGCGCCGGTGTGCACCGCGACTTCGGCACGCTGGCGCAAGCGTCGCTGGCAGCGTTAGCCCCCGACGCCCCGCCCACCACGGGCGAGGTCGATGCGCTGATGGCCGGGGTGACCTCCCTTCCGGCCTTCCCCGACGTGCCGTATGCGCTCGGCCAGCTTCGCGCCGGAGGCGTGCGCCTCGTAGCCCTCACCAACGGCACCGCTGCTGCTGTGGCGCAGCAGCTCGACCACGCAGGGCTTGATGGCTACTTTAGCCACGTGCTCTCGGCCGAAGCCGTTGGCCAGCATAAGCCGGGGCCCCGCCCCTACCTCCATGCTGCTGACGTTCTCGGGGTCGCGCCGGCCGATTGCGTGATGGTGGCCGCCCACGACTGGGATATCCACGGCGCAGATGCCGCCGGGCTCAGCACCGTGTTTGTCGCCCGCCCAGGTGCTTCGTACAGCCCCCTCTACCCGGCCCCAGACCATCGCATCGAGACGCTCGATGGGCTGCTGCCGCTGGTTGGTGATGGGGCGTAACCGGGACGAGTAACGGGATTATGTCGTCTGCCCGGCAGGAAGCGCTTGCAGGCGGGCCGAATGTTTGATAGGCTACCTCTTTGCCATCTATCCCATAAGCTATACCGTTTTATGGCTCAACCAACCAAGATCGTACTGTCTGAGGCCGACGCGCCCACGCACTGGTATAACATTAACGCCGATCTACCCACGTTCGGCATTGACCTACCCTCCGTGCGTCATCCGATGACAAAGGCAGACATCACCCCGGACGATCTGGGGGCGCTGTTTCCTCCAGCGCTTATTGCGCAAGAGATGAGCGCAGAGCGCGAGATCGAGATCCCTGAGCGCGTACGGGAGGTGTACCGGCTCTGGCGCCCGACCCCGCTGTACCGGGCGCACGCCTGGGAGCGCGCGCTGGACACCCCTGCCAAGATTTACTACAAGTATGAAGGGGTGAGTCCTACGGGGAGCCACAAGCCCAATACGGCCGTGCCACAGGCTTACTATAACGCGGAGGCCGGCACGAAGCGCATCACCACCGAGACGGGGGCCGGACAGTGGGGCAGCGCGCTCAGCTTTGCCTGCCAGATGTTTGACGTGGCGTGCGACGTGTACATGGTCCGCGTGAGCTACGAGCAGAAACCTTACCGCCGCATCTTGATGGAGACGTGGGACGCGACGGTGACGCCCTCGCCCAGTGATACCACCGACGCCGGACGGCGCGTGCTGGAGCGCACCCCGGAGACTACCGGGAGCCTGGGCATCGCCATCAGTGAAGCTGTAGAGCGGGCGGCCAGCGAAGAAACGACCCGCTACGCGCTGGGCAGCGTGCTCAACCATGTGCTGTTGCACCAGACGGTTATTGGGCAGGAGACGCTCAAGCAACTGGAGCTCTTCGGGGCCGATTATCCCGACGTGGTGGTGGGCTGCACCGGAGGCGGTAGCAATTTTGGCGGGTTTGCCTTCCCCTTCCTGGGCGACAACCCGCACGAGCAACCGCGCAGCCGCTTTGTGGCGGTCGAACCCAAAGCCACCCCCACACTCACCCGGGGCCGGTACACCTACGACTATGGCGACACCGCCGGGCTCACGCCGCTGGTGAAGATGCACACGCTGGGCCATGATTTCGTCCCGCCGCCGATTCATTCCGGGGGCCTCCGGTACCACGGCATGAGCCCACAAATCAGTGCCCTTGTCGAGGCGGGCCTTATTGAAGCGCGCAGCGCGGGGCAGTTGGCCATCTTCAAGAGCAACCAGGAGTTTGCCAAAGCGGAAGGCATCCTTCCAGCGCCTGAAGCTGGCCATGCGGTCTGGGGCGCCGAGCAAGAGGCCCTGGCCGCGAAAGAAGCCGGCGAAGCTCGCACCATCGTCTTTAACCTGTGCGGGCACGGCAACTTCGACCTCAGCGCGTACGACGACTACCTGAATGGCCGTCTGGAGGATTACGAGATGGACGACCGCGAAATGGATGTGGCGCTTGAAGCCGTTCCTGCCGTGGACTGAGTGGTCGTGGTCGCATCAACACGCCACGCACAACCTGCGCCCGTGCCCTCCCGCCGAGGCACGGGCGCTTTTATGGTTGATCCCGCTATCTGGTTGATCCCGCCGGGTGGCCCGCGATAACGCACTGCCGCCCATACGTTTGCACCGATGGTTTACCCTCACCCGCGGGACGCCGATACAGCGTGTTGACGATCGCGCATACGGCGCAGGTACGAGGCGTTTTTCACCTAAACTCACAGAAGTTAATCCATCAGATGTACTATCCTCAAGCCGCCTAATCGTGACCCACGCGTTCGCCGGAAGCGCTTCGAACTTGCGTTTTACCGGATGTGTTATGATGTTATTAACGTTGTTAACCAACCGCCCCCGGCGTCCTGACGGTACCCCTTGACCATTCCTCACGGTGCATTATGAAGCAATCCTATACTCCTTCCGCTCAGCCCCAGCGTACGCGTTTACTGGCGAGCCTGATGCTCGTGCTAAGTTTTTGCTTTCTCACAGCTAACGACGCCCAGGCGCAGGGCTTTGGCATTTTTGAGCAGGGCACGTGCGCTTCCGCGCGCGGCGGTGCAGCCGCAGCGAACCCGTGTGAAGACGGTTCCTCCGTCTACTTCAACCCTGCCGGGCTGGCCGGCACCAGCGGGTGGACGTTCAGTGGCGGGGTCAGCAACATCATTCAGGTCGGCGACTACACAGCCGACGACACCGGGGAGTCCACCGACGTCGATAGCCCCGTGTCCGTGGTGCCGCACGTCTACGCTGCGTATGGTGCGACGGACCGGCTTGGTCTCGGCTTTGGCGTGTATGTACCGTTCGGCCTCAACACGCGCTGGCCTACCGATTTTCGTGGCGCCTTGCTGGGCTACGATAACAACTTGCAGTCTATCTACATCCAGCCCTCGGTGGCGTATCAACTGACCGACCGAATTAAAGTCGGCGGCGGGCTGGTGGTATCCGTAAGCTCTGTGGAGCTCAACCAGCGCCTCGATCTGGCGCAACAATTGGCCGAGCCCGATCAAGGGGTCACGTTTGCCCAACTGGGCATTCCCCGAAACACGCCCTTCGCCGAGGCCACCCTGGACGCGGATCCTGCGGTCAGCATCGGAGGGAATTTCGGCATCCAGGCGGCCCTCACCGACCGCATTAGCGTCGGCGCCCGGTTCACAACGCCTATCAAAATGGAGTACGACGGCGAAGCCTCGTTCCGACAGGTCGCCACCGACCTGGTGCTCCCGGCTGGTAACCCTCTGGGGGCGCCTGCCGGAACGCCTCTGGATGGGGTGCTTCAGCAGAGCTTCACCGAAGGCCCGCTCGTCACGCAGGGCATCGAAACGGAGATCACCATGCCGGCGCAGTTCGTGGCAGGCCTGAGCGTGCAAGCTACCGAGCGCCTCAACCTGCTGCTCGATTACCAGTGGACCGGCTGGTCTACGCTCGAGGACGTTCCACTCAACTTCGAAGTCTCAACTGACGACGCGATTGTGCTGAACTACAATAACTCCCACAATATTCGCGCAGGGGCAGAATTCGACATCGATGAGGTCTGGACGGTGCGGGGCGGGTACGTGTACAACAGGCCAGCTTCGCCCGATGAAACCGTGACGCCGCTTGCGCCGGAGTCGGAGCGGAACCGGCCGACCCTCGGACTGGGCGTGAAGCCCTTCGCGGGTGTGGAGCTTAATCTGGCCTACCAGTTCGTCAACCAGAACGACCGACGCGGACGCACGCGCGGGGCCGACCCAGGGGAGCAGGTGACGACCGACCTCAACGACGGGCTCTACCGTATCGACGCCCACGTGCTTGCCACCACCCTGACCGTCCGCTTCTAACCCGCTGGCTCCTCACTGCTATGAACTCACGTCCATATTATACCATGACCACGTTTCTACAGCAGGCAGTTCGCCGGGGGTTGTACCTCCTGGTTATCGCCGCGCTAACGCTTACCGCTTGCGAGAATGACTCGCTCCTCTCTCCCGAGCCCCCAGCTGAAGACCTGTTCACGAACTACGTAGCACTGGGGAACAGCATTACCGCAGGCTTCCAGTCAGATGGGATCAACGGGCAGACGCAGCAGGCCTCCTATGCCGTGTTACTCGCCCAGCAGATGGGCACCTCCTTCACGGTGCCAGAGCTGAACCTTCCGGGCTGCCCGCCGCCGCTTACCAACCCCCTCACTGGTGAGCGCGTGGGCGGCCCCGATGCACCAGAGTGCGCCCTCCGCGCCACCCCTCCCCCCCGTCGCATCAACAACACCGCGGTGCCGGGCGCTGCGGTGCTGGATGCCCTCTCCAACCTGGATATGGAGTCCAACGCTAACACGCTTACCACGCTGATTCTGGGCGGACGCACGCAAGTGGAGCGCGCGGCTGAAGTCAACCCCACGTTCGCCAGCGTGTGGCTGGGCAATAACGACGTCCTGGGCGCTGCTCTTTCTGGCGTGGTAACCCCCGACAACGTAACCTCTCCGGACGTCTTCCAGCAGCGCTATAGCGCGGTGCTGGATCAGTTGGAGGCCGCCGGCGCCGAAGGCGGTGTGCTCGTCGGGGTCGCAGACGTGACCCAGGTGCCGCACCTCTCACCCGGGGCCGCTTACTTTGGTGCCGAGCAGCAGGGCGCCCTTCCTCCGACCTTTCAGGTAGATGCCTCCTGTGCACCGGCGGCGCTTGGCGGCGTCGGTGAGGAGACGCTGGTGCCGTTTGGCTATGGCTTTGGCGAGCTACTGACGGCCGCACAGGGCGGAACGGAGGTTACGCTGAACTGCGGGGCAGATGCGCGGGTGCTCTCGGCGGAAGAGTTGACATCCCTGGGCACGGCGGTCGCCAGCTACAATGCGATCATCGAGGAGGAGGCTACGACCCGCGGCTGGGCCTACTACAGCCCCAACCCCACGTTCGCGCAGCTTCGCGCCGCTGGGGATATTCCGCTCTTCCCCGATGTCCAAAACCCAACCGCGCTGTTCGGACCCATCTTCAGCCTCGACGGCGTGCACCCGAGCAGCACCGCCCATGAGCTGGTGGCTGAAGAGATCGCCGATGCGATTGATGCAACCTACGGCACCAGCCTTTCCCCATAACAGCGCCTAATTACGCCGGGCCTCTTTCGGCGGCTCTTCTACCACTCAAGATCAAGCCCGTTGGACGCTTTCATGTCCGGCGGGCTTGATCTTGTTTTGGGCTACCGCCCGACGCGCAATACCGCGAGGCCAGCCTGCTGCTACGACCGGTCGCCTCCCGGATCCACGCCGGGGTCGGCCACCTCTTGCGTGGCACCGTCGCCCTCGACGACCTCCTCCACGAACTCCTCGACCTCTTCTGCCGCCGCGACTGCCGCTGCCTCATCATCATCGCGCGTCACAATCACAAGCGCGGCAAAGTGTAGCGCCGGTGCGTCCTCGCCTGCCGCAGCCGCCCCCAGCGAGGTGACGTCCTCCACCACCCATCCTTCAGCCAAGTGCTCATTGAGCTCGGCCAGCCCCTCCACGGCGTGCTGTGTAGACTTCACGACAAAAGCTTTCTGTTCATTCGGCATGGGAAACGGTAATACGTGGGAGGATTATACGAACCTGGCGGCAGCATCGCCGCCTGCCTTTGCCATTAACTACTCGTGTTATGCAGCGCCCCCGCGTTGGTTTGTGTTACGATACGTTTGCAGACTTCACGTGGCGAGCTGCCGACCCGGCAGATGCCGATGCCGAGTTTGAACCCCGGGCCACGGTGGAGGCTTTGGCGGCAGCGGTGGAGGCCTGCGGGTTCACGCCGGTCGACATCGGTCCAGCACGCGCCCTGCAGAAGCACCTCTGTGGTGGCCTTACGCTGGACGCCGCCATCAACATCGCCGAGAGTGCTCGCAGCCGGAATCGGGAAGCCTACGTGCCTATTCTACTTGAGATGGCCGGTATTCCGTGCCTCGGGTCCGATGCGCTGACGCTCTCACTGAGCCTGGACAAGGCCTGGACCAAAGACCTCGTCCAGCATGCCGGCGTACCGACACCCCCATACCTCTCCGTGGCGGATCCGGCGGACCTGCAGCCGGACGCCCTGCCCGCTCCGTTTCCCCTCTTCGTCAAACCCCGCTACGAAGGCACGTCCAAGGGCATCACGCCAGAGAGCAAGGTGCACACGCTTGACGCTCTGCGGAAGGCCGTAGCGCGTGTGGTGGACCGCTACCGGCAGCCGGCGCTTGTGGAAGCCTTCGTTGAAGGCGGCGGCGAGTTTACCGTGGCGGTGACCGGCCACGCGCCCCCAGAGGCATTGCCCGCGCTCCAGCGTGCAACAGAGGCAACCACCGGCATTGGCCTCCATGCGCTGGAGCATCGGGGCATGCCCGAAACCGCATGGAGGCATGACCTCGAAGGCACGCTGCACCCCGCGCTGGAAGCTACACTGCAGCACCAGGCGCTTACGGTGTTCAACAAACTCGAATGCCGCGATTTCGCCCGGGCGGACTTCCGCGTGGACCGCAATGGGCAGGCCTGGTTCTTGGAGATCAACCCGCTGCCCTCGTTCGCCCCGGATGACACGTTTGCCATTGTCGCCGAGCTGATGGATACTCCGTACGAGGCCTTTCTGGCCGATGTGCTACGCCGCGGATTTGAACGGATCGGTCTGGGCTGACCGCGCGTTCATGCGCTTAGCAGTGCCCCAGCTCCCTACGTTCCGCGCTCGATCCGCCATACCCTCTCATCACTGCCCGACGCTGTGTCTTTTGCCCCCACCGATCACCCCGACTGGAACGACTGGCGCTGGCAGATGCGTGAGCGCATCCACACGGTTGAGGCCCTGGAGGAATGGATCCAGCCCACCGCGGCCGAGCGCGAGGGGATCCGCGCCACGGAGGGGATCTTTCGGTGGAATATTACACCGTACTATGCCCGGCTCATGGACCCTACCGACCCCACCTGCCCGATTCGGCGGCAGGTGGTACCTACCGCCGCGGAGGTCGCGCCCGATCTGGTCGGCGATGTGGACCCGCTTGGCGAGGTCGCCCATTCCCCGGTCAAAAACCTGATTCACAACTACCACGACCGCGTGGCGTTTTGCGTGACGGCCGAGTGCGCCATTTACTGCCGCTACTGCCTGCGCAAGCGCATGGTAGGCGATGCGTCGTTCTTCATGCGAAAGGGCGAGCTGCAAGACGCCATCGACTACATCGCCGCCCACACCGAAATCCGCGACGTGCTCCTCACGGGCGGCGATCCGCTTACCTTCAACGAAGCCAACCTGGATTGGCTGCTCAGCCGCCTGCGGGCCATCGACCATGTGGAGCTTATCCGCATCGGCTCGCGGATGCCCGTGAAGCTCCCCTACCGCATCACGCCCGCGCTCTGCGAGATGCTACAGCGGTACCACCCGCTCTGGTTAAACACCCATTTTAACCACCCCAAAGAGCTCACCGCGGATGCCGCCGCTGCGATCGACCGACTACTGCAGGCGGGCGTGCCGGTAGGCAACCAGACGGTGCTCCTCCGCGGCATCAACGATGACCTGGACACGATGAAAGCCCTGAACGAGCGCCTCGTGCGCACGCGCATCCGGCCCTACTATCTTTATCAGGCGCAGGTCATCGGGGGCACAGCGCACTTACGGACGCCCATCGAGCAAGGCATGGCGTTAACCGAGGCACAGCGGGGACGCACGAGTGGCTTTGCCATCCCCACGTATGTGCTGGACACCCCGTTCGGAAAGGTGCCCCTCAACCGCTCGTACGTGGAGGGCCGGGCCGGCGCTCACGTGGTAATGCGTACCTACGACGGGACCCGCTGGGCCGAACCGAACCCCCTCCCCGCCGATTTTTCCTGCGCGGTCACCTTGCCCTCCATCCCTATGCCAGAGGACGCCCGCACGATTGCGACCAACTCATCGTTTATCCCACTACCTATCGCTTCCTGAGCTACCATCTTTTGGCGCGACCCCATCCGTACCTCTTCAAGTTGGCTGAAATTTGGCGTGGCGGAAGCAAACGGATTGACATTCGCCCCGTAATGGCCCTACTTTAGCCGCATACTTATTAAACTGTGTTTGTGATTATACAGAAACCGGTCCTCGTTGCGACGATCTCTTTTTAGCCGTATCCTACGCGCTTTATCCAGCGTGCTCGCCCTCGTCATAGCCCTTGCTGCTGTAGTGTTAGAGGAACCCATGTTGTACGTACTTGCTGGTCTGCTCGTCTTCGTGGCGATCGTCCTTTTTGGCGTAGTGTACTGGCGCCGCCAACAGGACGACGACCGGAGTCCGTATGCCGTGCCTATGGATAAGGAGGCCTCCGACGAGGATGACCTTCGCTCGCTGGGCATTATGGATATCCGCCCGCGCGAGCGACGGCCAAAAGCAGAACCTGGCGCAACCCCTCGCCCGAAGAAAGCCTCGACGCAGCGGCCCTCCGCGGACGCCATGGCGGCCCCCGTCACGCCGTCTGAGGCTGAGAAGCCGACAGCAGCAGCCGATGAGGACGAGTGGACGCCCACAGCGGAACCCTCGGCCGCACCGGAGGCGGCTACTGCGGACGATACTGCGGCGCAGGAAACTCCGCCTGACGTGGCCGCCACGGACGAAACGGACGAAGAGGTGGCAGAAACGCGTGAGGCAGCCACGCGTGCGGGCACTGACGACCGCTCAGTGGAAGGGGCGCCCTCCGAGGCCGCCACCGCAGAGCACCCCGTACTCATCCCGCTGCTACGGTCGCTTCGCAATGCGCTCAACGCCCACACGGCCTGCCTGCTGAAGCAAGAGGAACTGGCCCTCACCTACGAGGTGCAGGCGCTGGACAGCGCCGATCCGGAGGCCCTTCGGTCCGGCACCTTCAGCACACGGAAGCCGCTCCTATCGGCTACCATGTCGCAACGGCGGGTATCCGTGCGGCATGTAGGAGCCGGCGGCCTCCCGCACACCACCCTTGGGTTTTACAAGGAGCCTATGCACGTGGCGGAAGTCGGCCTGGCTCCCATTGAACGCCCCAACAGCGCATCTACATACTTTCTGCTGGTCGATGCGCTGGCGGAGGAAGCCCTGGGCACGCAGCGCGGCCGGACCATCCTGGCGCAGTATGCTCAACTGCTGGGCACGGTGATGGAAGACGACGAGGCGCCTGTGCCTGCCGCTCATGCCGCGCAGAACGGAACCACGGAAGCGTCGGAGGAGCAGATGCGGCCGCGCCGAGACATCATCGCCGAAGAGATCACGCGCGCCGAGGCTGCAGACACGCCCCTGGGGCTGGCGCTGGTTCATCTGCGCGATGCTGAGGTTGTTGCAGACGACGGGCTGGGCGCCATCCGGCGTGCCGAGCGTGCGCTTCAGAAGCGTCTGGAAAAAGCCTCCCCGGATGCCCGTATCGAGCGGTTTGGCGAGTGTATGTTTGGGGTCTTTCACCGGGCGCCCATTAACGAATTGGAACACTGGGCCGGCGACCTCCAGCAGTTTCTGGCCGCAGAGGACGGCATCTTGGCTGGTGGGGTAAACATCGGCGTGGCGATGCTCGGCGACCGCCACGGCGGCGATCCGGACACGTTCCGAGCCGATGCCACCACGGCGCTCCGCGAAGCCTACGAAACAGGCGCTGCTACCCTCATTGAGTAACCGCTCGGTGACCCCTCCACGCAGCCCATCGACGTAGCGTGTCAGCGTAGAACCAGGCACGCCCCAAACGCAGCGATCCCTCACGCCTCTTGCCATACCTTTATCACCTGCCCGCCACACGCTTTTGCTTTTCGTAACCATCGTGCTGGACGGCGTGGGCATTGGTGCCCAGCCAGATGCCACCGTGTATGGCGATGACGGCAGCGACACCCTGGGCCACGTGCTGGCCACCGAGCAGCCCGCCCTTCCTACCCTCGCAGCCCTGGGACTCGGCTGCATCCGAGACTTGGCAGGCGTCTCCTGCCCAGAGTGGCCCCGGGCGCGGTATGGGCGCATGCGCGAGGTATCCGCTGGCAAAGACAGCACGACGGGGCATTGGGAGCTCGCCGGCCTTCGCCTCGACACGCCCTTCCCTACCTACGATGAGGGGTTTCCCGACGAGGTAATCGACGCCTTTCTGGAGGCCACCGGTTGTGGGGGCGTGCTTGGTAATAAGCCCGCATCGGGTACCGCCATCATCGCCGAACTGGGCCCTGCACACGAGGAGACGGGTCACCCGATCGTCTACACGTCGGCCGATAGCGTTTTTCAGATTGCGGCACACAAGGACGTCATTCCGCTGGCGCGTCTTTACGAATGGTGTGAACTGGCCCGCACCAAAGCCTGCGTGGGGAACCACGCCGTGGGGCGCGTTATCGCCCGGCCGTTCGTCGGCACACCGGGCAGCTACACCCGCATCTCGGAAGAGCGCAAAGACTTCAGCCGCGCCCTCCCCCGCCCGCCGTTGCACCAGGTGCTGCAGCAGGCGGGGGTGCACACCATCTCCATCGGCAAGATCGCCGACCTCTTCGACACGGTCGGGTTCGACGTCATGCAGAAGACAAAGACGAACCCGGCCGGGATCGACGCCACCCTGCACACGATTCGTGAGCGTGGGGCGCTGGATGAGCCGACGTTTGTATGGACCAACCTGGTAGACTTTGACCAGGAGTACGGGCACCGCAATGATCCAGCCGGCTTCGCTGCGGCCCTCGAAGCACTCGACGCCGCCCTGCCGGACATGCTGGAGGCGCTACCTGACGATGCCGTGCTGGTGCTCACCGCCGACCACGGCAACGACCCCACCTTCCCTGGCACCGATCACACGCGTGAGTATGTGCCGTTGCTGGTGGTCGGCGGCTCCGCTACGCCGCGCAATCTGGGCCTTCGCGCCAGCTTCAACGACCATGCCGCCACGGTTGCGGACTACTTCGGGGTTGCGTTTGAGACGGAAGGCCGCTCGTTTCTGTAGCTGCGCTCGCGCTATCAGCGGGCACCCTACCACGCGGGCACCATCTACGGCTCGCGGAACAGCGCCACCGCACGGTCCGGATAGTCCGTCGTGATGCCATCGACCCCCATCGCCACCAACGCCTGCATCCGCTCCGGCGCGTTGACGGTCCAGGGCACCACCCGCATCCCTTCGGCATGCGCTCGCTGCACAACGGCCGCCGTCACGAGCCGATGGTCCGGCCCCAGGATATCGGGCGTAAACCCCAGCGCAGCGAGGCGCTGCTCCAGGCTACGCCGCGGAAAACGCCCCGCCAGCATATTCAGCGCCCACGCCGAGGATAGCGCCCGAGCCGCCTGCAATATGCGATAGTCAAACGACAGGATGGACGAGCGCTCCATAACCCCCGCCGCTTGCAGCACCCGGTGAAGGGCCTTCACAAACACTTCCGGTCCCGGATGATACCGCCCCTCCCACTGCAGACGCGACTTCACCTCGATGCTGTACCGCGGTGCCGGGCGGGCGCGGGTGGCTGCAAAGGCCTCGGCCCGCCTCACCACCTCCTCAAGCCGCGGCTTATAGGAAGGCACCGGCACCTGCTCGGGAAATTGGGGATGGGCCCGCGCACCGCAGTCGAAGCGCTGCACCTCGGCGGTCGTCATCTCAAAGATGCGGTAGCGCCGCTGGTGCCACCGCCGGACAGGCCGGCCATCCGGGAACGAACACGTGACGGCATGAAACCACGGCTCATGTGACACGATCACCTCCCCGTCACCGGCCATCACCACATCCAGTTCGATCGCCGTAACCCCGAGGGAAAGGGCCATCCTGAAAGCCGCCAGCGTATTCTCCGGACGCAGCCCCCGCGCTCCCCGGTGGCCGTGTATCTCAACGTCGCGAAACTCAATATCCGGGGTTTGGGCCGACATAAAGCGGGCAGGTCCGATGTAGGTAAAGGCACCAAGGTCGCCATGCAACAGAAAATTCGTAGTATGCCAACGGGCGAATCCCGTTCGACATAGTGGCCGGCGTACTGCTTCCATATAAATTCAAGGGCGAGGCCGCCAACACCGACCTCAGGGCGGCTGCGTGTTGGTCTTTTTGCCGTCTCAACAGTATACTGTAGGGCTTCACCTTATGGACCGTAGGCCTTACGCACACGGTTCTCACCCTGCCTCTCTGTCATCCACACCATCGTTTTATGGAAGCGGAAAATCCACGGATTATTCCGATCAACATCGAGGAGGAAATGAAGTCCTCCTACATCGACTATTCCATGTCGGTGATTGTCAGCCGCGCCCTACCAGATGTGCGCGATGGCCTCAAGCCCGTCCACCGCCGGGTGCTGTTTGGCATGCGCGAGTTGGGGCTCAGTGCTGGCGCCTCGTACAAAAAGAGCGCGCGTATCGTGGGTGAGGTACTGGGGAAGTACCATCCGCATGGCGACTCCGCCGTGTACGACACCATGGTGCGCCTGGCCCAAGATTTTTCGATGCGCTACCCTCTCGTGGATGGCCAGGGCAACTTCGGCTCCATCGACGGCGATTCGGCTGCAGCCATGCGGTACACCGAGGCCCGCATGACGCGCCTGGCCGGCGAGGTGCTGGACGACCTGGAGAAGGACACTGTTGACATGCAGGAGAACTTCGACGGGACGATGGAAGAGCCGACGGTGCTGCCCGCGGCCTATCCCAACCTGCTCGTCAACGGCTCAGACGGCATCGCCGTCGGCATGGCTACCAAGATCCCGCCGCATAACCTGGGCGAGGCCATCGACGCGGTCATCGCGTTCATGCACGACCCCGAGATCGATACAAAAGGGTTGCTGGAGCACATGCCGGCCCCGGACTTCCCCACGGGCGGTATCATTTACGGTCATGGCGGCGTGCAGCAGGCCTACCATACGGGGCGTGGCCGGGTCATCATGCGGGCCAAGATGCACGAGGAAGAAGTTCGGCCCGGCCGGAACGCCTTTGTTATCACCGAAATCCCGTATCAACTCAACAAAACCACGCTCATCGAGCGCATTGCGCAGTGTGGACGGGATGAGCGGATTGAAGGCATCTCCGATCTGCGAGACGAGACCGACCGGGACGGCATCCGCATCGTCATCGAAATGAAGCGGGATGCGCTGCCCCTCGTGGTTAAAAACCAGCTCTACAAGTTCACGCCCTGCCAGCAGACGTACGGCGTAAACATGGTGGCGCTCGTGAACGGCCGGCCGCGGCAGGTTACCCTCAAGGAGGCCATCCGGCACTACGTAAAGCACCGCCTCGAGATCGTCACCCGGCGTGCCACCTACGACCTCCGCAAAGCGGAAGAGCGCGCGCACATCCTCGAGGGCTTGCGGCTTGCGCTCGACAACCTCGACGCGGTCATCACCATCATTCGCCACTCCGACGATACGGATGCTGCCAGGCGTAACCTGATGCAGGGGCGCTACCCGGAGCACCTTACCGAGCAGGATCTGCAACGCCTCAATACCCCGCTGCGCCCGCCCATCGAAGCCGATCAGCAGCGCGGGGCCCCGCAGCGTCTGATGGGCGCATACGTGCCTGCACCGGAAGACGGCCTGTGGCTTTCGGAAGAGCAGGCCAGCGCGATTCTACGCCTGCGCCTGAGCCGCCTCACCGGGCTGGAGCGGGAGAAGATTCAGGGCGAGTATGCCGACCTGATCCGCGACATCGAACGGCTGCGCAGCCTGCTCCAAAGCGAAGACTTGCGCATGCAGGTTATCGAAGAGGAGCTGCGCGCGGTGCAGGAGCAGTATGCGGACGAGCGTCGGACGGAAATCGACTACTCCGGCGGTGACGACATCATCATCGAAGACCTGATTGAAGACGAGCAGGTCGTCGTCACGGTCTCGCATCAGGGCCTCATCAAGCGCACCAGCATCGACGCCTACCGCCAGCAGGGCCGCGGCGGCGTGGGGGTGCGTGGCGGTGGCCTCCGCGAGGACGACTTCTTGGAGCATCTGTTTGTGTCGTCCAATCACGACTACCTCCTCTTCTTCACCGACCACGGCCAGTGCTATTGGCTGCGCGTCTACGAAATCCCCGAAGGCAGCCGCACCGCCAAGGGCCGCTCCATCCGCAATCTGATACAGATTGCCCCGGATGATCGGCTGCGCGCGGTGTTGGCCGTCAGCAAAGCAAACTTTGAAGACGAGGATTTCCTCGAATCGCATTACGTCATGATGACCACCCGCAACGGGCAGGTCAAGAAGACGTCCCTGGAAGCCTTCAGCCGCCCGCGGGTCGATGGCATCATCGCGATCTCGATTACAGACGATGATCAGTTGCTGGAGGCCCATCTGACGGACGGCCATGCGTATGTGCTCATCGCCTCCTCAGGAGGCCGGGCGGTACAGTTCAACGAAGAGGAGCAGGTACGCCCCATGGGCCGCAATACGCGCGGCGTCCGCGGCATCACGCTGGAGGACGGCGAACATGTGGTCGGTACCGTCGTCTCGCGCGAGGGGCAGGATGATTTCTGTGTGCTTACCGTCAGCCAGAACGGCTACGGCAAGCGCACGCCCATCAGCGAGTACCCCGTGCACTCGCGCGGCGGGAAAGGCGTCATCACCCACCATCAGTCCACGCGCACCGGCCCGCTGGTTGCCGTGAAGGGCGTGCATGCAGAGGACGACCTCATGATCGTAACCGAGCGAGGGCTTATGATCCGAATGGACGTGGCCCCCATTAGCCAGATGGGGCGCAACACACAGGGCGTGCGCCTTATCAACCTGAAGGATGGCGACACCATCGCTGACGTCACCCGCGTTGTGCGCGAGGAGGAAGAGCCTGCCGACGAGCAGGCCAGCGAGGGCGCCCCAACAGATGAAGGCGCAAGGCCCCAGCCCGCTACAGCATCGGAGGCCGCCTCGTCCCACAATGCGCCGGACTGAGGGGCGTGGCTAAGGCTTCACAATTGGTCCCTGTACCCTTTGGGAAATTCTGTTAGCTTACATGTCATTCTATACCGGTTACATTAGCACCCCCTGCTGCATCCCACTGTCTTGCGAGTTATCCTGCAGTCCCTATGCCTGTCATTGAAAAGGAAGTGCGTATCAAGGCTCCCGTCGAGCGCGTGTTTGACTTCTGGCAACAGTTTGAGCGCTTTGACGAACTTCTGAGCGCTGTGAAGTCCATCGAGTCGCGGGGCGAAAACAAGAGCCGCTGGATCGTCCGTGCTCCGTTTAACACGACGGTGGAGTTTGTGGCGGAGACCCAGGAGGAGGTCCAAAACGAGTACATTCGTTGGGCATCAGAACACGGTGCAGGCCCGGACACCGTGACGAGTGGCGGCGAGATTTTCTTCAAGCCGATCGACAAGAACACCGCGACCCACGTGCTGCTGCGTTTCGAATACGAGGTGCCCTCCGAAGCCGCGGAGCGCGTCATTGCTACGCTCAGTGCCCTTGGCTACCCGGAGCGGGACTTCGATGACAACCTGGAGGAGATCCGTCACCACGTGGAAGGATGAGAAATGCGCACGGATGCCATCCGTGTCGGCCTGGAAGTTTGCGCGTTGTGCATAAGATTACACGGCTTGGCCTGATTGGTAACGGCCCTGTTGCAGCCTAAAAGAAACGGCGGCAAGGCCGATAAGTAACGCGCACAGACACTGCACGAACTCATCCTGATCTCTCGCTGCTACGCACCGGGAGCCACCACGCACGGCGCACCCCTATGGTCGAAACGTTCGAAGAAGAAATTCAAATCGCAGCACCTGTAAGTAAAGTATTTGCTGTCTGGAGGGACTTCGACACGCTGCAGCAGTTGGTGCGCACGGTAGAACACGTAGACCGTGTCAGACCTGAGGTCTCGCGGTGGATGCTTCATGCCCCCTTCAACCTGCGGATCTCCTACACGGCACACGTCACTTCGCTGGAAGAGAATGACCACATCGCTTGGACCTCCGAGCATGATGCGCAGACAAAAGGGGGGCACCAAGGCCCCGTAAGCAACTCGGGCCGGATTGAGTTTGAGCCGGTAGACGGTGGCGCCGCGACGGTCGTCCGTGTGCAGGTCACGTACACACTCCCGGGAGACAAGGCCCAGCATGTGGTCAACACGCTGAACGCGCTGGGCTACCCTACCCGCGAAATCAACCGCGCGCTGGAAGACATCCGCGATTACATCCAGAGCGAGCACCAGCAGGCACAGGCCGCGGCGGCTTGACCTCCGCGCCCATCTTGTGAGGTACGTGAACGGCTGTCACTACGATCGTGACAGCCTTTGCTGTTGCCGAGCCGCCTTCCTGTGGGGGCCGTCCCCGTTGGGTCATCAGGCGCTACGGCCGGGATGTCCTTTGGGGGGGCCGGCAGCCGCCACCTCCCCCACGACGTCGCTGACGAGCGCCATGCCCTCGTCTACCTCGTCTTTCGTAATGGTGAGAGGCGAGCGGAAGCGAATGCTGCGAGAGCCGCAGCCAAGCACCAAGACCCCCCGCTCCATCCCCACGCGGCGCACCTTATCGCGAAATCCCGGGCATGGCAGGTCGAACGCGCACATGAGGCCGCGCCCGCGCGGATTCGTCACGTGCTCGTGCGCATCGGCCAGCTCTTCGATGCGCTTCACAAGGTGAGCGCCCACAGTTCCGGCGTGCGCCACAAGATTCTCCTCTTCAATCACCTCAAGGGTCTTGTCGAAGCGCACCATGTCGACCAGGTTGCCGCCCCAGGTGGAGTTGATGCGGCTGGACGTCTCAAATACGTGGCCGTCCACTTCGTCCAACTTTTCGCCAGCAAAGATGCCACACACCTGCGTCTTCTTGCCGAAGGCCATGATATCCGGCGTTACGCCGAGGGCCTGGTGTGCCCACATCTCCCCGGTGATGCCGACGCCCGACTGCACCTCGTCGAACACAAGGAGGGCGTCGTTTTCATGGACCACCCCTTTGAGGCGCCGGAGGAACGATGGGCGGAAGTGGTTATCGCCCCCTTCCCCTTGAATAGGCTCCATGATGAAGCAGGCGATGTCATCGCCATGCTCATGAAAAGCACGGCGGGCCTGCTGCAGGGCCTGCTCTTCCCGACGCACGAGATCTTCGCGTTTCTCGTCCGTGAGCGGGAAATGGATTTTAGGGTTTTCGATCCGAGGCCAATCGAACTTGGGGAAGTATTGCGTCTTCCGCGGGTCGGCGGTGTTCGTGAGCGACATCGTGTAGCCGCTCCGGCCATGGAACGCCTGGTCCAGGTGCAGCACCTTGTGCCCAACCTCCCGGCGGTACCCCTTCGCGAAGTTTTTCCGCACCTTCCAGTCAAACGCAGCCTTGAGCGCATTCTCAATGGCCAACGCCCCGCCCGACACGAAAAACATGTACGGGAAGTAGTCGGGCTTGGCCACCCGGGCCATCGTCTGCACGAAGCGCGCCATGTGCGTCGTGTAGATGTCGGAGTTGGTCACCTTGTTGAGTGCCGCTTCCGTAAGGCGTTCGATAAAGTCGGCGTCCTCCAGCATCCGCGGATGGTTCATGCCGAGGGCACTGGAGGCGTAAAAGCCGAAGAAGTCCAGCATCGACCGGCCCGATTCCTCGTCTACCAGATGGGCGCCATGGCTGGCCGACATGTCCAGCACCATGTCCATCCCATCCGCCAGGATGTGCTGACGGAGCACCGCATGAACGGTATCGGGCGTAATCGATCGTTGAGCAACCGCTTCCATAAAGTCAGTAAAGATAAGTGCGTCAGGTAGGAGGAGCTGGTGTGGTGCGGGCCTGGCGGCAGGGGATCAATCGCGGGTGCGGCGTGTAGCGCACTCTCACCATGATAGCGCTTCTATGATGGTAGCGCATGCGCAGGATATGGCCTTCGAGCCCTCACAAGCAAGCAACCTTTTATGGCCGAGTCAACCGCAGTCGATCGCCGCACCCAGACACCCGCCAGACCTGGTGAAACGGAACTTAAACGGGTGCCTAAAGAGCCGCTCGTACCAACGGGCGATGGAGACCCCGGTTTCTTTGAGCTCCCCGTCGTGGACCCCCCCAAAGCCGCCAATAAACGCGGCCGCCGGCCCGAGTGGCTCCGGGTGAAGTTGCCCTATGGCGAGACCTACAAAAACGTCTCGCAGATTGTGGACGACAACGATCTGCACACCGTATGCCGGAGTGCCCGATGCCCCAACATGGGTGAGTGCTGGAGCGCTGGCACGGCTACCTTTATGATCCTCGGCAACGTGTGCACGCGCTCCTGCGGGTTCTGCGCCATCAAAACGGGCCGGCCGGATGCCGGGCTCGATTGGGATGAGCCCGCTCGTGTGGCCGATGCAGTTGAGAAGATGGGCCTCAAGCACGCGGTCCTCACCTCCGTCAACCGCGACGAGCGCGAAGACGGCGGGGCGCCCATCTTTGCCGAGTGCATCCGTCTGATCCACGAACTGGACGCTACCGTGGAGGTCCTCACGCCCGACTTCCGCGGCATCCGCGCGGCCTGCGAGACGGTCTTTGCCGCCCGGCCCGACATCTTCAATCACAACATGGAGACGGTGCCGCGCCTGTACCGGCGCGTGCGGCCACAGGCCGATTATCAGCGCTCGCTCGACGTTCTTCAGTGGGCCAAGGACGACGGACTCCGCACCAAGAGCGGCATCATGGTCGGCCTTGGGGAGGAAGAAGAGGAGGTGGTGGCGCTGATGGAGGATTTCGTGGAGATTGGCCTCGACGTGATGACCATCGGGCAGTACATGCAACCAACCAAGATGCACCTGCCCGTCGAGGCGTGGGTCCATCCCGATGTCTTCGCACGCTACAAAGAAATCGGCGAGGCCCTCGGCATTGAGCATGTAGAGAGCGGCCCGCTCGTGCGCTCCAGTTATCACGCCGAGCGCCACGTCTAATGCTGGCCTAAACACGCTGCAGGCACCGCACCACCCGTGTCACCCGCTCCGCCTGGCTTCCTGCTGGCCGAGGCGGTTGGTGTAGGTTGGCGATCCGGCGGCCCTTCTACTTCCGGCGCCCCTCTTCACCTGGATTTCCCGCAGATCGGTGGGACGCGCCGGAGGGTAACCCCTACCTTAGGGACCCTTACTCTTTTGACGTAACGCACGCTCTTCCTTATGGCTACGGAACGAACCCTCGCGATTCTCAAACCCGACTGCGTTCGGAAAAACCTCATTGGCGAAGTGCTTCGCCGCATCCAGGACGCCGGCTTCACCCTGCTGGGCCTGCGCCTGACGCGCCTCACCAAGGCGCAGGCGGAAGGCTTCTATGCTGTGCATGAGGGCAAGCCATTCTTTGAGGAACTCACCACCTTTATGTCGAGCGGCCCCTGCGTGCCCGTGGCACTGGAAAAGGACGACGCCATTGCGGATTTTCGCGCGCTGATCGGGGCAACCAACCCAGCGGAGGCGGACGAGGGGACCATCCGCAGCGACTTCGCCGACTCCATCGGGGAGAACATCGTCCACGGGTCCGACTCGGTGGCCAACGGCGCGATTGAGGTCAATTACTTCTTTGATCAGGCCACGCTGGTTGCCAACGAACGGTAAACCCATGCCTCGCTGCGCCCTCCTGTTGTGCCTAACCTGCCTGCCCCTGTGGGTCGCCTGTGCCGCTCCGGATCGTCCCGACGCCCCTCCCGCTCCGGTAGCGCACGCGGATACGGCGGAGGCGACGAGCGCGTGGCGGACCGGCGCGGCCGTGGCGGCGGCCGACACGTTCGCTGTGCTGCATGGCCAGCGCGTGGGGCTCATCGGCAACCATACCAGCAGGGCGGGCGACCGGCACCTGGCCGACCTCTTGCACGAGGCGCCCGAGGTGGAGCTGACGGCGCTCTTCGGCCCCGAGCACGGCGTCCGCGGTACCGCCGATGCCGGCGCTACCGTGGCAGACGGCCGCGACCCGGACACGGGCACTCCCATCTACAGCCTCTATGGGGAGACGCGTCGCCCCACCCCGGCCATGCTGGCGGAGGTGGATGTGCTGGTCTTCGACATGCAAGACGTGGGCGCTCGGTTCTACACTTATATTTCCACCATGGGGCTGGCGATGCAGGCCGCCGCGGAGGCGGACCTGCCGTTCGTCGTGTTCGATCGCCCCAACCCGCTGGGCGGCACGTACGTGAGCGGCTATGTACTGGAGGACGCGCAGCAATCGTTCGTCGGGCAATATCCCATCCCCATCGCGCACGGCCTCACGGTCGGAGAACTCGCCCGGATGATACAGGGCGAAGCCTGGCTCGACGGCTTGGAATCGCTTGAGCTGACGGTCGTGCCCATGGACGGCTGGCAACGCGCGCAGCAGTGGGATGAGCTGGAGGCTCCATGGATTCCACCCAGCCCTAACATTCCCGATGCTGAGACCGCCCTGCTGTACCCCGGCACCTGCTTCATTGAGGCCACGGCCGCCAGCGAAGGCCGTGGCACGGAAGCTCCGTTTCGCCTCATCGGACACCCCGCGCTGGATGGGGCCGCACTTGCCGCTGACCTGAATGCCCGCCCGCTGCCGGGGGTTGACGTAACCCCTGCCTCCTTTACGCCCACGAGCCGCGCCGGGGCAACAGCGCCAAAGCACCAGGGGACGCGCGTTGAAGGGGTCGAACTCCGCGTCACCGACGCCGACAGTCTGGATGCTGTAGCCCTGGGCGTGCACCTGATGGAGGCGCTGCTCACCCACGGCGGCAAGGCCATACTGGAACGCCCTACCTGGCTTGACCGGCTGGCAGGCACCCCGCGGTTACGAGAGGGACTGGAACGAGGCTTGCCTCC
>JAAAOI010000065.1 GCA_009908945.1 Bacteroidota bacterium | reverse complement strand
TCCGCCGAACACCAGCGGGCCGATGATCGACTGCCCGAGGCCCATGGCTTTGTCCATCCCATGCACCGGGAAGGGCGTGTGGGTATCGAAATATCGGTAGCCGGCCTTACGCGTCTCACGTGCAGCATCCAGCAGCGTCCCCGGATTGGAAAACTCTGCCAGGACGCCATAGGTGGTGTCGCCATTGCTTTCGAAAATGCCCATCGAAAGCTTAATCTGACGGATGAGTTGCTTTAGCATGGCGCAGGATGGTAAAAACGGAAAGGCATGGCGGCGATGCAGCGGCGGCTACGCTTAGGAGGCGCCCCCGGAGGGCTTAGTGGCAGGGGCCGGGGTGCCGGCGCTGTGGCCATCGCCGTGGTCATCGTAAAAGTGCGGGTCGGCCTCCGGCATTACCCCCTTCACCTCTGAGACGGCTACCATGGGCACAAACCGCAGGAACAGCAGGAACAGGAAAAAGAACAGCCCGAAGGAGCCAATGAACGTGCCGATATCTACAAAGGTCGGCGTGTAGTACCCCCAGGAACTCGGGAGGAAGTCGCGGTGGAGCGACGTGATGGTAATTACGAACCGTTCAAACCACATGCCGATGTTCACCACGATAGAGATCGCAAACATGAACGGTACGCTGCGGCGGAGCTTCCGCACCCAGAAGAACTGTGGTGCGATGAGGTTACACGTCATCATCGTCCAGTACGCCCATGCATACGGCCCAATGGCGCGGTTGAGGAAGGCATACTGCTCGTACTCTACCTGCGAGTACCAGGCCACGAAGAACTCGGTGATGTAGGCAAAGCCAACGATTGTGCCGGTCACCAGAATAATGATGTTCATTTTCTCCAGGTGATCAATCGTTATCAGGTCCTTCAGGTTGTAAATCACCCGAGCCACCACGAGCAGCGTCATCACCATGGCGAAGCCGGA
Organism: Bacteroidota bacterium; assembly: GCA_009908945.1. Classification (GTDB taxonomy): domain Bacteria; phylum Bacteroidota; class Rhodothermia; order Rhodothermales; family Salinibacteraceae; genus Tc-Br11-B2g6-7. Next base: position 3,657 of record JAAAOI010000065.1, on the reverse strand, counting down.
AAAAATTGCGCCCGCTACAAAGTAAGGAGGGAAGATGGTGGTGTGCCATCCGGGAATGATCGACACCGCAAAGTCAAACGATACCACCGAGTGCACAGAAAGCACCAGCGGCGTGGCCAGTCCTGCCAGGATGAGGTAGGTCTTCTCGTAGTTGCGCCAGTGGCGGTTGGCGCCGCTCCAGCCGAGGGAGAAAAAGCCGAGGATGCGCTTGCGCCAGATGTTTTTCGCGCGATCGCGCAGCGTGGCCAGGTCCGGGATCAGGCCTACGTACCAAAAGAGCAGGGACACGGTGAAGTACACCGACACGGCGAAGACGTCCCACAGCAGCGGGCTCTTAAACTGCGGCCACATCTCCATCTGGTTCGGGATGGGCAGCATCCAGTACACAACCCATACGCGCCCCACGTGGAATGTGGGAAAGATGAGCGCACAGATCACGGCGAAGATGGTCATGGCCTCGGCGGCCCGGTTGATCGACGTGCGCCACGACTGCCGAAAGAGGAAGAGCACCGCCGAAATGAGCGTCCCCGCGTGCCCGATCCCGACCCAGAAGACGAAGTTAACGATCGGCCAGCCCCACGCTACGGGCTGGTTGTTGCCCCACACGCCTACGCCATTCCAGACCTGGTAGGCCAGCATGGTGAGCAACAGCGCGACGCCCAGCGAGGCTACGGAAAAGGCCGCAAGCCATGCCATCGGCGTTTTTTTCTCCGCGTGGTGGGAGATCAGGTCGGTAATTTCGTGGAACGAGCGATCGCCCTTTACCAGGGTAGGAGGACCTTCGTAGTACTCCGTTTGCTGGCCGCTGTGTGGGTGGTTGGCCACGGTGTGTAAGGGTCTTCTGGATAGAACAGGTCAGACCGGCAGCAAGCTACCGGCGCGGGAATCAGGCGGTGCGTCGGGCTTCTTCCAGCCGCGGGTTGAGGTTGCGCACGCGCCCCAGGTAGGAGGTGCGCGGCTTGAGGTTGTACTCGCTCAGCATCTCGTAGCGGCGCGGATTGGCTTTCCAGCGGTTCACTTCGCTCTGGTCGTCGTTGAGGTCGCCAAACGTGATGGCCCCGGCGGGGCAGGCCTGCTGGCAGGCGGTCTTCACCTCGCCATCGCGGATGTCGCGGTCTTCGATGTTGGCGCGCTGTTGCGTACCGCGGATCCGCTGAATGCAGTACGAGCACTTCTCCATCACACCGCGAGAGCGCACGGTTACGTCGGGGTTGAGCCCCATCCGCGTTGTGGTTGGCAGCGTCTTGCTCCAGTTGTAAAAATTGAAGCGCCGCACCTTGTAGGGGCAGTTGTTGGAGCAGTACCGCGTACCGATGCAGCGGTTGTAGATCATCTGGTTCATCCCATCGGGCGAGTGCACGGTAGCCGCAACAGGGCAGACGGACTCACACGGGGCGTTCTCACAGTGCTGGCAGGGTACCGGCTGCAGTACCATCTGCGGATCTTCGGGGACATCCTCTGGCTCCACGCCGGGGCTTACAAAGTAGCGGTCGATCCGGAGCCAGTGCATCTCGCGGCCATGGCCTACCTCCTGCTTGCCGATCACCTGGATGTTGTTTTCACTCTGGCACGCCACCACACACGCATTGCAACCCGTGCAGGCGTTCAGGTCGATGACCATGCCCCACTGGTTCTTGTAGTACGGATTGTTGCGCATAGACGGCTGATCGGCCGGATGGTCCTCGTCCCACAGTTCCGGATAGTCGCGTGCGGAGGCCCCTTTCGGGATATACGGCTCCACGTCCATCACGAACTCGGGATCCTCCTGAAACTCCTCATACGTGCCCATGCGATAGAGCGGGCGGGACTCCAGCTCAATGGCCCCGTGCTCCATCGTAGTCACGATCATGTAGGTCTGCCCCGTCGCCGTGACGGAGGCGCCTCGCGCCACCTGTAGCGCATCGGTGGTTCGGAGCGGGGCCACATTGGTGCCTACGCCAGTGCCGATGGCCTGGCCTTGCCCGTAAATGTCGGTGTAATCGTCGGTATCGAAGAAGTTGGTGTTGCGGGCCGGACGGCGCGACTGGATGTCGCGGCCATACCCCATAGAGACGGTGACGACCCCGTCGGCGTGGCCGGGCTGGATCCACACGGGGAGCTCGACGCTGTTGCCGTTGGCGCTCACCTCGAGGACGTCGGCGTAATAGTTTCCGCCACTGTAACGCACTTCCAACCCGAGCGCTTCGGCCGTGCCCGGGCTCACCATGGCGACGTTGTCCCACACGATCTTGGTGGTGGGGTCTGGCAGCTCTTGCATCCACGCGTTGTTTGCAAAGCGTCCATCATACACGCTGGGGTCGAGCCGGAAAACAACCTCGAGCCCGTCGGTGTCGCCCGGGGCCTCAAGGCTGACGGGGGCCGCGCTGGGCGTGACGGTGGCGTAGCCGGTATCTGGTTGGAAGCCGTTGTGCAGTACCCGCCGCCAGTCGCGTTCGAAGTTGTCAGAAAGCACCGGCCGCCACTGAGCACGGACGACATCGTAGCCGGCCTGATCTTGGCCGGTAGCGAAGATGTTAAGGATTTCGATGGCGGAGTGGGCGTCGTCGTACAGGGGTGCGATGAGCGGCTGCACGATCGACAGCGTGCCATCGTAGCTCCGGCCATCGCCCCAGCGTTCGAGGTAGTGGGTCAGGGGTACGTGCCAGGCGCAGGCCTGCGCCGTCTCGTCTACGTGCAGCCCGGCGTGCACAGTGCGTCGCACATTCCCGAGGGCCTCGGCAAAGTTGAGATTGGCCGGGGCATCGTACACCGGGTTTACGCCGAGCATCAGCACGGTATCGACGGCACCCGCGTCCATGGCCTCGACCAGCGCGGCCAGCGCCTCCGGCTGCGGCGGCTGCACCTCCTCCTCCGTGTCGTACAGAACCATCGTGGTGCCGATGGCGCCCAGCGCATCGTTGACGGCAGCACAGAGCGCATGTACCTCGGGCGGCTGCGCATCGCCGGCCAGGAGCACGCCGTTGGCCCCCGCCGCTTCGAGGTCTTCCACGATGGCGCCCACCATCGGGTGATTGGCAAAGCGGTTGCCCGCGCTGCTTCCATTACCGACGCCCAGCCCGGCGGCGATCGCCGCGGCAAAGGCGCGCACATCGGTGGAGCGCATGCGCTCGCGGTGGTCTGCCTGAGCGCCCGTAATCGTGTAATTGCTCTCGGCCACATACAGGCGACTCATCGCGTCTTCCGGCCCGTCGAGGCGCCGGCCGTCTGCGAAGCGCCGGCTGTTCGTCACCGAGTTCACGTCCGTTGCGCCCAAGAAGTCCGCTTCGAGGCTAACGATGACCTCAGCCTGATCGAACCGGTAGTCGGGCAGGTAAGGCGCGCCAAAGGCCTGCTGCATCCCAAGCCGTACGGGGTCGTGCCCGCGCGGATCGTACGTGACCCACTGCACGTCGGCATATTGCGCCTCCAGCTGCGCTCGGAGGGCCGCGAGGGTTGGCGCATGTGAGGGTTCAGTGAGGACAGCGATGGAGCGGTTGGCCGCATCGGCGTGCATCTCGCGGGCAAAGTCAGCGAACGCCTGCCAGTCGCTGTCAGAGCGGTTCTGCTGCACGCGCCGCGACCGGTCCGGGTCGTACATATTCAGGATGGAAGCCTGCTCAAAGACGCTGGTGGCGCCGTGGCCCTGCGGGTGCTCTGCGTTGCCCTCCACTTTGGTCG
>JAAAOI010000017.1 GCA_009908945.1 Bacteroidota bacterium | reverse complement strand
AGACGGGCGGGGCGGTCGTTTCCATGGCGGCAATGCGGTCAGAATAAACAGGACACAGGCTGCGCGGCGCGTGCGTGTCGCCGATGGGTTTGTATCACGCTGTTTATATGCTACACCGGGCGCCGGTATCCGCGGAAGAGAAGGTCGCCCCCCACGGTTTCCCAGTTCGTTTCGGCAAAGGTGAGCGCGTCGGCCATGTGCTGGATGCCGAGGTCGCCTACGGCCGGAAGGCCTTCGCCCAGCACCTTGGGGGCGAGGAAGGCAAAGAAGCGGTCGGCGAGGTCGTGCTGGAGCAGGGCCGTGGCGAGGCCGGGGCCGGCCTCCACCAGCAGCGATTGCAGCGGCCGGTGGCGAAGGCCTCCCTGCGCGCCGAGGTAGTTCAGCACGGCCGGCAGGTGCAGGTGGCCATCCACCACGGGGAGAGGGACCACCGCGCCCCCGGCTGCGGTCAGGGCCGCGCGGTAGGCCGGGCGCGCACCTTCAGCGACAAACGCCGTGGTCTGCGCGGCGTGCGCATCCGTAAAGAGCGTGAGCGCAGGCGGCAAGGCGCCGGTGCGATCCAGCACAAACCGTTGCGGCTGCCGGCCGTCCACGTGGCGCACCGTGAGGCGGGGGTTGTCGGCGCGGGCCGTGCCGGCGCCCACGAGCACGCCGTCGAGGGTGGCGCGCCACTGGTGCACCAGCGTGCGCGCCTCCGTGCCCGTCACCCAGCGGCTGTCGCCGATGCGGGTGGCCACGCGGCCATCCAGGGTCTGCGCCGTCTTGAGGGTGATGAGCGGCCGGCCCGTCGCCACGTGGTGCACAAACGCCTCATTCAGGCGGCGGCATGCCCCCTCCAGCACGCCCACCGTCACCTCCACGCCATGGGCCTTTAGCCGCCGCACCCCCCGTCCGGCCACCACCGGGTACGGGTCGATCATCCCAATCACCACGCGCGGGATGCCCGTGTCTACGATAAGGTCACTGCAGGGGGGCTGCTTGCCGTGGTGGCTGCACGGCTCCAGGTTGACGTACAGGGTCGCCTCCTGCAGCGCTTCCGCGCCATGGGCCGCCCGGGCCGCGTCGATAGCCGCGCGCTCGGCGTGGGCCTCCCCGTAGCGGGCGTGATAGCCTTCGCCCAGCGCCGTGCCATCGGGCGCGACGAGCACCGCGCCCACCATCGGGTTCGGGCTCGCAGCCCCGGCGCCCTGCGCCGCCAGCGTCAGGCACCGGTGCATCCACCGCTCCTCGGGCGACCCGTTGACGGTCACACTTCCTGTATGTAGTCCGGCAACGGTGCCGCGTCGAGCTGCCATGATTCAAAGTAGAATTTTTGTTCAGAACGAGCCCGCTGGTAGGGCAGCACAAAGCGCCGCACGCCCTTCACCGGATGCTGCGCCAGTGCATCCACGAGCGGTTCACGCAGTGGCTGCGTGGCATAGAGGCTCCAGTCGAAGCCGTCGTGTGCCGGCTCGGGAAAGAAGGCCACGCGGCAGCCGGCCAGCACCTGCTTCAGCGCGGGGATGGCCTCGCGGCGGGGCGTGGTGCCTACGGTCTGCAGCGCCCCCTCGGGCACCGCTGCCGCGCCGGCCAGCAGGACCTGCGTAGCGTCCGGCGCCTGCAACGTAGCGCGGACCTGGCCGATGGGTAGCCGATCGATCGTCCCCTCGGCCAGCTGCACCCAGTCCCCCGGGCCACCCACCGCCAGTAGGGCCGGCAGGTATGCCTCCGGCGGCTCGACGGTCGTCAGCCCCACGCGGCCGGCGGCCTGGTCGGTACCGGCCAGGTAGCCCCGGTAATACGCAGGCGCCTGTAAAAGGTCGTCCAGCGGCAGGGTCGGGCCTCGTTGGCCCCGCGCCGCCGGGTCGCGGTCAGGCGTCAGCGCCTCCAGCGGCATGGGCTCTTCGTAAAAGTATTTAACGATGCGCATCAGATCATCGGGGCAATAGGCAACAGGACGCCTCCTTGGGCAGGAGCGGCGCCTACAACGTACCCCTGAATCAGGACGTTTCGCGCGGTGGGTGTAGGCGGCTGCCGCGGCAGAACCAAACACGGGGCCTGGACCGTTTTTTCTTTCTACTCTCACCCGATACTCTACCCGATGACCCTTCTGCGTTCCATCTGGATCTGGGGAACGATCGCGTTCACCTTTCTCCTGACGTTTCCCGTGATGCTGCTCCTGCGCCTGGTGGAGCGCGACCCGGCCCGGTACCGCACGGGGCGGCTGTTTCGATGGGCGGGCAGCCTGATCACGTACGTCAACCCGCTGTGGGAGGTGACGGTGGAAGGCTGGGCGCACGTCGACGACCCGCGGCATCCCTACGTGGTGGTGTCCAACCATCAGTCGACCATCGACATCCCGCTGATTTCGCGGCTGCCGATAGAGATGAAGTGGGTGGTCAAAAAAGAGCTGATGGCCATTCCTGGCTTTGGCTGGATGATGCGGATGGCGGACGACATCCCGGTAGACCGCGCCGATTCGGAGAGCCGCTCCAGCGTGCTCACCCGTGCCCAGACGAAGCTGGACCGCCGCTGCTCGGTGATGCTGTTTCCGGAAGGGACGCGCTCCCGGGACGGGCGCCTGCTGCGCTATGCCGACGGGGCCTTTCGGCTGGCCATCCAGGCTGGGGTGCCGGTGCTGCCGCTGGTGGTAGAGGGCACGCTCGACGCCCTGCCGAAGAACGACTGGCGGTTTCAGCAGCGGGCCCACCTCCGGCTGCAGGTGCTGCCGCCCGTACCCACTACCGGCCTCACCCCAGAAGACGCCCCGGCCCTGCGGCAGCGCGTTCGCGAGCAGACGGCCGCCCAGCTTGCCGCCTGGCGCGACGTACCCGTGGCAGCTGTCGATAGCCAATCCCTGCCGCCGCCCTCAGCAGAGGTCCCCAGTAAAAACAATGCCTCTTAACAGCCGGCCTTTACGCAGAAGTCCCAGCGAAGCATCCGTGAAGGCGTACGTCCTGTCTGCAGGCGTGGAACTCAGCGCCGAAAGGAGGCATATAGCGCACTCCTTTTGCCCCGTAGCTTAACCGGCAGAGCACCTGTCTCTGGAACAGGAGGTTGGAGGTTCGAGTCCTCCCGGGGCAGCCCGCACCCCGCATCGTCACGTTGACGGTGTGGGGTTTTTGTTGGCAGACGGCGTGCCGACGCTATCGATCGGCTCTTCGATATCGCCATACGCACACCTCGTGGTAGCGACGTGGCGCGCCGGGGCGCTACTTATTTCCGGTTCTGGGCCGGGGTTGGCGCCTTTTCCAGCACCTCCACGGCCTCTCCCACGCGGAGGGGGCCCAGCGTTTCGGGGATCAGGTTCCAGCCGAAGTTGACCTTGCCCGTGGACGGGTCGCGCCGGAAGTGGGCCAGCGTGGTGAGCGGCTCCGTGCCCCGCGTGGCCGTCTGCTGATCGATCGTGGTGACGGCGCAGCGCCCGCACGGCTTCACCGCACGAAACGTCACCTCCCCGATGCGCAAGCGCCGCCATGTGTCCTCCGCCCACGCGTCGGCTCCGCTGACCACCACGTTGGGGCGAAAGCGATCCATCGGCAGCGGCGTGTCGAGGCGCGTGTTGAGGTCGGCCAGCGAGGCCGTCGTGGTGAGGAGCAGCGGGTAGCCATCGGCAAAACTCACGACGTCGTCGCCGTGCACGGCATAGTCGGCATCCACCGTCCGCCGGCTCTCGGGCGGCATGTACACGAGCCGCACGTCTGCGTCCAGGTGCCCCGCACACCAGGCGTGGGCTGCAGCCGGCGCCAGTGCGGCCTCCACCGTATCGCCCCACACCTCCACAGGCAGCCGCTCCGCCGCCGCGCCGGGGGTCGGCACGGAGAGCGGGGGCCGCTCGGGGGCCGACAGGCGCAGTCCTCCAGAGGTTGCCTCCACGCCAATAAGGGCCAGCCGGGGATAGGTGCGCTGCGAGAGGAAGGTGCCGTCGGCGTCCACCAGCATCCACCGCCGATCCCCCGCGAGCCCGCGGCGCTCCACCCGTGCCGTCTCCGCGGCCACGCCGGCGGCGGATTTCAGGGGATAGTAATGCAGGGAGGCGACCGTGAGCATGGCGGACCGGGTCAGGTAGAAGGCTTCAGGGATAGCTTCTCGACGCGCGGCATGGGCGGGAGGTTCAGCCGGGCATGCCGACTCTTCTGCTCGTCGCGTCCGTCCCGAGCGTCAATGCACTCCCGGTGCGTCTTCCTTCCCTTGACAGAATCTACAAAAACGCGTAGCTTCTTGGCCCACCTGACCCCGACTCGCATGACGACGTCCCATCCCTGGAAGCCCCAGTATCCGGAGGGAACGCCTCCCGAAATTGCAGCCCTCGCGTTCCCCCACCTCCCGGCCTTCGTGCGCGACGTGGCCAGCCGCTACGCTGACGCCATCGCCTTTACCCAGTGCATGCCCAACGGCATGAACGGGTCGCTGCGTTACCGCGCCGTGGACGACCTGTCCGACGCCTTCGCGGCGTACCTGCGTGAGGAGTGCGACCTGCAACCCGGTGACCGCGTCGCGCTGCAGATGCCCAATTGCCTCAGCTACCCCATTGCAGCGTTCGGCGTGTTTAAGGCCGGCGGCGTGCTCGTCAACACGAACCCCCTCTACACCGCCTCGGAGATGACCCACCAGTACGCCGATTCCGGCGCG
>JAAAOI010000001.1 GCA_009908945.1 Bacteroidota bacterium | reverse complement strand
GCACTGCAGGTTCGGTGAGTTCCTGTCGCCAAAAATATTCCACAGCGCCGCTGTTGAGCCATCCGTTTCCTGTGATGAGCTCATCGAACACCTTAAAGGAGGATAAAAAAGTGTAGCCTTTATCTACATCACTTTCAATTGATACCCCGAGAGCTGAAACCGTATATTCGTCGTCGTTCAGCTCTGAATTAAGCGTACGTTTTAGTTCGCCGACTACCTCTGCAGTACGATCAGCAGTCGAGGCAGCACACGCAGGAGAGCCAAAACACCAAGCGCACATCCTTCACATTTCCGAGGAGGAGACCGTCTGGATCGTCTGCTACGCCGGCTGACCAGGCCTCTTCTCCCTCCGTCACGATCTTAAGCGGGGCTCGAGCAAACGCCGTATTGTGGGTCTGATCAGCGACGTGGTCGAAGGGGTGAGCGAAGGAGCTGCCTTCATCATTGCCCATCCAAAGTAGCACGATGGAAAGAGCGACGAGTACTCTCATGGAAAGGGCCGGCACGTTAGTCCCAGACGTTGAGAAAGGAATACGCACGTCAGTTTAGGGTAATTCTGTTACACCCGCACCGCCTGCGTCTGGAGTATGCGTTTAAGACCGCTATGTGCTCGAGGTATCTTGGTCAGTCACCCGCACCACCACCATCGTCACGTCGTCGTGCTGCGGTTGGTTACCGGTGAAGCGGCGCACGGCCTCCTGGAGGGCTGTTGCCACCGCAGCCGCAGGCTGCCCGGCGGTGCGTTGCAGGAGGGCCCGCAGGCGTTCGTCGCCAAAGAGCTCACGCTCGGCGTTCATCGCCTCGTTCACGCCGTCGGTATAGAGTAGCAGCGTATCGCCGGTCTGGAGGCGGATCGTCCGCGCCACGTAAGCGACATCCTCGGTAGCGCCGAGGGGAAAGCGAGGGCCATCGGTGGTGAGGGGGCAGACGGCGCCGTCCCGCAGCAGCAAGGGCGGCATCTGCCCGGCGTTGGCGAGCGTCACGGTGCGGCGCTCGGTGTCCACCACCGCCAGCTGCATGGCCACAAACATGCGCGCGTCAATCTTGTGGCGCAGCGGATTGTTGATAAGGGTGAGCACCTCGGCCGGGCTGCCGCTGGTGGGCGTCGTAACGTGGAGCATGCCGCTCACCATCACCGCGGCCATGGCCGCCTTCAGCCCCTTGCCGCTGACGTCCGCCATCGTAATGCAGAGCAGGCGCTCGTTATCATCCAGCCACGTGATGCAGAGCAGGCGCTCGTTATCATCCAGCCACATGTAGTCGAAGTAGTCACCGCCCACCTCGGCGGCCGGCAGGCACACCCCGGCCACGTCCATGCCGCGCATCACCGGATCTTCGGAGGGCATCACCTGCAGTTGCATCTCGCGAGCCGTCTCAAGTTCGCCACGCAGGCGCTCCCGCTCCAGGTGTATGGCGTAGCTGGCTTTCAGGTTGAGGCGCATCGTGTAGTAGGAGACGGCAGCCACCCCCACGAACGTGATCCCGATGAACATGCCGAAGGTCTGCCACGGATCGGTACCGGGGAAACTGAAACTGAAGGATAGCTCGGGCAAGAAAACCGGCCCCAGCAGCGGCACCAACCAGGTCAGGTTGAACATGCCGATCACAAAGCCTACGAACGCCGCGCCAATGCCAGCCGCGTGCTGCCCGAGCGCTGGCCAGGTACCGACCTGCCGCATCAAGAACATCCGGAAGCCGACCACCAGCGCCAGGATGTGGGCGAAGACGAAGTAGCTCCAGGCCAGCTGGAGCAGGAGCAGCTTGGTGTACGCCCAGGCGCTCCCGTCCATCCCGCCAAAGCTCAACCCCCAGTTCAGCACGCCCAGCGCGGTAGCTACCGCAAACCAGATCAGCAGTTCGCGCGCCGGTGCGACTTTTTGATAGGGAAAGGCGCGTGCCATGGGTTGAGGAAAGGAATGCAAGCGGGCGGCCGTGCGGTTAGTCGGCGGACGGGTCAGCAAACAGCGTATCGAAGTACTGATCGCCTCCATCGCAAATGACCACACCGATGCGGGCACTGGGGTCTTCCTGGTGCACCTGCAGCGCGACGTGCAGGGCGGCCTCATCGATGGCGTCAAACCACATGGTGGACAGCTTTTCGTTTTTGCCGAGGCCCTCCACGGTCGTTTCGTACGGCACGGGCGGCGCCCCATAGAAGCTGTTGGCAATGTTGGAGGCCACCGCGTCCACCCCCACCGTGCGCACCGATCGACCGGCCTCCGCGGCGGCGTCCTTCACATACCGCGCGGTGCCGCTCATCAAGCCCCCCGTACCCATCGCACAGACGAGGTGCGTCAGCTGGCCGTCCAGCTGCGCCCACAGCTCCGGGCCCGTCCACCGGGCGTGCACCGTGGGGTTGCCCTGGTTTTCGTACTGGTTGATCAGGAACGCATCCAGCTCCTCCGCCAGGCGCCGAGCCGTGGCGCGGTAGTGGTCGGGGTGGCTGCTGTCGACGGCCGGGCACCGATGGACCGTAGCGCCGAAGGCGTGCATATAGCCGATCTTGTGCGGGCTGGTGGTCTCCGGACAGGTCAGGTGGCAGCGCAGGCCCAGGCGGTTGGCCACCAGGGCCACGGCCCCGGCCGTGTTTCCCGAGCTGGCTTCCACCACCGTGTCCAGGTTCTCATCGGCTGCCACAGCCTCCAGCAGGATGCCCAGCGCCACGCGGTCCTTCATTGAGCCCGTGGGGTTGGCTGATTCCATCTTGCACTGCACGCGCCCATCCGCGACGCCCGGATAGGCCACCACCGGCGTGTTGCCGATAAGGCGTAGAATGGGGTCGTCGGTGGGGTACGGCGAGGGAACGGTGGACGTTGGCTGCGGGCGAATCATCAGTCGGAAAGCGTTCAGCGGGGAAGGTAGGTGCACTGCGCAGTATACAGCGGCGGTACGTCGAATGGAAGGGGCGCGGTGGGGAGCAGCACACAACGGGCGGTTGGCAGACGAACAGGACGGATGCCTGTGCGTTCTACCCTGCTGTTGTATCCGTTGTTATGTAGGTTGTGCACAGCATCCGTTGCACCTGGGCGCCTCAGGTTGCGCCCCCGCGTTTTTCTTGCCGCTACCGCTACGTTTATGCAGCCCCCAGAACAAACCCAAACCGGGCTTTACGGAGCCTCCAACATCCAAGTGCTGGAAGGCCTCGAGGCCGTCCGCAAGCGTCCCTCCATGTACATTGGCGACGTGGGCATCCGCGGCCTGCACCATCTCGTGTACGAGGTCGTCGACAACTCCATTGACGAGGCCATGGCGGGCTACTGCAGCCGCATCGACGTGGTGATCCACGAAGACGGCTCGGTGGAGGTCACCGACGATGGCCGCGGCATCCCCGTCGACATGCACGAGAAGCTGGGCGTGCCGGCTCTGCAGGTGGTGATGACCACCCTGCACGCCGGTGGGAAGTTCGATAAGGACTCCTACAAAGTCTCCGGCGGCCTGCACGGGGTGGGGGTCTCCTGCGTGAATGCGCTGGCCATCCGCCTGGTGGCGGAGGTCAAGCGCGACGGCGCCCTCTGGCGGCAGACCTACGAGCGCGGCATCCCCACGGGCCCGCTGGAGCGCGTGCGCGCCCTCAACAGCACCGACGAGGAAACAGGAACGTACGTGCGCTTCTGGCCGGACCCCGAGATCTTCAAGACTACCGAGTTCCGCCTCGAAACCCTGGCGACGCGCCTCCGCGAACTGGCCTACCTCAACCGCGGCCTTACCATTGCGATTACTGATCAGCGGGAGGAAGATGAGGCGCTGGGCCGCGAAGAGTTTCACTTCGAAGGGGGCATCCGCGAGTTTGTCGACTTCCTCGACGAAACCCGCGACCCGATCCATAGCGAGGTCCTGTACATCGAAAACGAAGAGGGCGACGTTCCGGTAGAGCTGGCCATGCGCTACAACGACAGCTACCAGGAGAACGTCCTCACCTTCGTCAACAACATCAACACGCACGAGGGCGGCACCCACGTGTCGGGCTTCCGCCGCGCACTCACGCGGACGCTCAAAAGCTACGGCGAGAAAAACGGCTTCTTCAAAAACCTCAAGTTTGATCTCTCCGGCGAAGACTTCCGGGAGGGGCTCACGGCGGTGCTCTCGGTAAAAGTGCCCGAGCCCCAGTTTGAGGGACAGACGAAGACCAAGCTGGGCAACTCCGAGGTGCAAGGCATCGTGGAGTCGGCCGTGGGGCAGGAGCTGAGCTGGTGGCTGGAAGACCATCCGAATGAGGCGAAGGCCATCCTGAACAAGGTGGTGACCTCCGCCCAGGCCCGCGCGGCCGCGCGCAAGGCGCGCGAACTGGTGCAGCGCAAGAACGCATTCTCCAGCAGCGGCCTGCCCGGGAAGCTGGCCGACTGCTCCTCGCGCAAGCCGGAGGAAAGCGAGCTGTATCTGGTGGAGGGCGACTCTGCCGGCGGCTCGGCCAAGCAGGCCCGCGACCGGCACTTTCAGGCCATCCTTCCGCTACGCGGCAAGATTCTGAACGTGGAGAAGGCCCGCCTCGACCGCGTACTGGAAAACAACGAAATCAAGAATATCGTCACGGCGCTCGGCACGGGCATTGCCACCACCGACGACGAGTTTGACATAGAGAACCTCCGTTACCACCGCATCATCATCATGACGGATGCGGACGTGGATGGCGCGCACATCCGC
>JAAAOI010000055.1 GCA_009908945.1 Bacteroidota bacterium | reverse complement strand
GCCCATGCGGCTCGACCTGGACCAGATCGACCCGGATGCCGTGCCGGCGGCCTTCACCATCGACACGTGGGAAGGCTATCCATCGGAGCGCGAAGAGCTGCTCGCCTTCATGGCCGAGGCGGGCCTGACCAACATTGTCTCGCTTGCCGGCGATAACCACAACAGCTTTGCCGGATACCTTGCGCGCAGCTATGAAGAGGATACCCTTGAGCCCATGGGCGCGGAGTTCTCCGTGTGTGGCATCAGTTCCACCAGCGTATGGAAAGCAATGGAAGGCATTGTGGCTCAGGGAGAGCCGTTTCGGCCGCTTGTGGCGCTGGACCGCCCCGACGCCCCCCCGCTGGAAGCCCTCAACCTGACCTTCCGCCACGGCACCCGCGCCAGCGCAACGCTCGCCGAAACAGGCGGCAACCTCGAAGCCGCGATAGCGCAGCGCAACCCCGCTCAAAATCCCCACCTCACGTATGTAGACAGCAACGCCTACGGCTTTGCGCGCCTGGAGGTAACCGGCGATCGTACGACGTGCACGTTCACGACAATTGCCCCTCCGGTGCAGCAACCCAACGGCGCGGGCGCTACGGTGCTGCGTCGCGTGCGCCATACGCTTCCGACCTGGGCCGCGGGCGACGCACCCTCGCTGCAAGGCCCGACCATTGAAGGCACCCCTCCCTTTCCGATGGGGCAAACGGCCTGAGCAGCAGAGCAATGGCGGCTCGAAAAGCACGCGCCGATCACCGGATGCGCCTGCCACCTACGCGGCAGGCCAGGGGAAGTCGAACCCGCCTGCATCGTACATGTTGATGCGCAGCCAGCTCAGGTCTTTGCTACAGATGGTGCGTAGCGAGGGGCTGAGGCTATCCTGGGTTTGCTGCGCCCGCGCCAGCGATTCTGCTACGTGTTGGAGCCGCATGGCGCTGCGCCGGGCGCCCCACGAGCGGCGGCTTTGGCTCGGGCTGTGGGCAGCGGCCGCCCACTCTGCATCAGGCGCGGGGGCGAGTTGCTTGAGGGCGCGCAAGTCCATCACGTAGGCCTGCCGCAACACCTTCCGGCGGCGGGCCTGGGTGCCATGGATCGCGTATTCCACGTAGGGCAGCACCTGCAGCAGGTCCCCGTGACAAAAGACGCCGGCCGCGGCCCGGGTATTGCGCTCGGCAGATGCAGTGTCTGCTTCACGTGCATGGCGCGGCGTCAGCCATCGCTGCACGGGGTGCCCGCGCAGCGTGATGAGGGCGGTTCGGCCACGTTCGTCCCAACAGCTGAAGAACGCCTGGAGCACGTGCTCTTGCGCACAGAGCACAGGAGCGTGGTGCAGCGGACGCATCAAACCATCCACCTGGCCGCTGTTCAGGTTTTCCCGACCACACACGAGGAGCGCAGGGCGCACCTCCGAACGGATATCCAACGGCGCAAGGCCTATCGTTTCGAGGAAGGCCGCCATGTTATGGCGCTTGAACGGTCCATCGCCCAGGCACAGCACGCACGCCTCGTCTTGCGTTAGGGCCCGCCGCAACGTGGCCATGACCGCCTCGGCGTTTACCTGCCCGGCACGTACGTCCTCCTGCCCATTGGCGGCACTGCCTGACGCGGACGGGCATGCATTCATGCGCAAGGACAACACGTTCTGAGTGGTGACGTGATAATGTAGGCATAATGCCCCGGGGCTACGTTAGGAAAGCATCACCAAATCATGACCCGACGATTAAACACGCGGGGTATTCCCCTCAAGGCCGGCGTGTTTAACGCTGTGGTAATGGGCCGGTGCGGAAACTTACGTATGATGGAGGCGGATGCGACAGCACGACTCACGGCGGACGCACTTCCGGCCAGATGCACGGCCGGATATGCTGGGGCTTCCGCCTGGACTTCTACCCGACGCGTTCTCCTGACCCGGCCCATGCCATGAAACAGCTCCCGCCCATCTACCAGGAAGACGGCCTTTCGAAGCAGCTTCGCGGGTCGATTTGCACGGTGCTGTGTCGGCACTGGGACCCGCTGGGCGTTGGCGCCGGCCCGCAGGGACGGGAGCGCTACCGGCGCCATGTGCCCGCGCTGTTCATCATGCTCGTGGATGGCTTCACGAGCGCTGAGATCGCAGCGTACCTGGCGATGGTGCAGCAGGAATATCCCCCTCACACCGATGCAGCCCTCGATGAACGTTCAGCGGCCGATGCGCTATGTGCTTTGCGCCTGCCGTATGGCCTGACGGCGCCACCGGCGCCTGCTGTGGGGCCTATGGCCGGGCATCGCATCTGAGGCGGAGACGGCCCTGCGATATGCAGGCAACGACCGCCCCAAACAACGGTTGGCATGCCCCAAAGGAAGGCAAGGGCGGTGTGACCGCCCTCCTGATGGTCGATGGCACGTTGCCCCACCCACTGACGGTTGAACGTAAGCAACGCCGGTAGATTTTATTCACCCAAAGACTCCGCCCCCTCCAGCACGGCACCCCACGCTGGCTTTGGAGTTCCATCGGGCCTCACGATGCCGAGGCGACAGAGGTACTCCGAGAGCCGTTCCGCCACCTCGTCGGGCAGGTCGTCGAGCTCGTCTCCGAAGATCAGGTCACGGACCAGGGCGCACGTCTCGGCATCAAGGTCCTGAAACGTGAAGACGGAGGCGAAGCGGATCCGGGGCGTCGCAGCGATTTCTTCGAACAGGCGCTCGAAGCAGGACCGCTGCCACGCCGGCGACGCGCCCATCGTCTCCGCACTCGGGCACGTGAGTTCCTGAATCAGGAGGGGCCCTTCCCCGTACGCTGCCACAACGGCCTGAAAGTCGTCACTGATGTCTTCAAGCGCGCGGACAAAGAAGGTGGGGGCGATCGGCGCGTAGTTGAAGGGGATCACATCGGTAGCCCCGCGCAGCGCACGAAACGTCGGCGACCGGTCGCGAACTGCGGGGGCGGTGAGAACCACCCCGACGGCGAGCCGGGGCTCAATGGCATGGACGCGTGCGCGCGCTGCCTCTACAAACCGGACGTAGGCCGCCCGCTCCTCGGGATGAGGACCGTCAAAGCGGACGTCCACCTCGTTGCCCACGCCAAGGATGAATCCACCATGGGTTAGGAGCGCAGGGACTACGCGGTCGAGAAGCGCACCAAAGCGTTCAATGACGGCCGGGTCATCGAGCGAGACGCCTTCTGCAAGCCCCCCCTGCCCGTCCGAGAGGCCCTCCGGAAGATTGTAGTCTTCGATGTCTCCAACCGTGAGGTTCACAAACGGACGTACGCCGAATTGCCGAAGGGCTTCGAGGGTGGTGCGGAACGTATCCAGCGTGTATCGCCCGGGCTCCGGCTCCAGGTCGGCCCAGTCCACATAGTAGGTGAAGCCGGAGAGGCCGCGCACCACGGCGGTGTCGAGCAATGCGCGCTCTGCGGTGCCGGGCGCCGGGAGGTCCGCTCCGCCGTAGCGGGTCGTGCCCAGCGTGAATCCCGGAGCGAGCAAGGGCAAGGAGGCCGCCTCCGTGGCCGGGGGGTCCGGAAGCGGCTCCACCGCCGTTGAGGAACAAGCCCCCATCACCACACTCAGTACGCTGAGCAGCAGAGCGGGAAGCCAGGACTGTAGGGGCGCGTCGTGCATCGGCGGTTTGGGTCGAGCAACGGGGTGTGGTGAGTAAGCCGACCCGAGAGGCCGCAACGTAACACGCTTGACCGGCGCACCGAGGAGATGCTGCTGTGCCGGGGACGACAAAAGGCGAGGTCGTGGCGGCCAACGGCCCCAAAATAGGGGCGCATGTGTCTTATGCTCGCCCAGTTCGAGCCCTCGCTCCCGTTATGCCGCCTGGCGCCATCCGTCGTCCTGCGACCTTGTGGAGGGCTTGCAGATGATGCGGCCAAGCCTGTATCATGGCCAGAAGCCCTTCTCGCAATGCATCAGCGGCAATGCATCAGCGGCAATGCATCGGGGGCTACCCTGCCGCCGCTCCCGCCACCCGGCGCTTTCAAGTCCCAATTTGTATTTGTACGTTGGGTATGCGTCAGCGATGTTGGAATGCCTGCATCGATACAACCCGGCGAGCGGTCATCCACCGTACAGTGTCCTCTCAGCACCCGGCACGCACGTCGCCCCCTGGAGTATGAATGGATCTCAGGACGGACAGCAGCGCCGCACCGCACACGGTCGCACGCACGCGGTGCGGGGAAGCGTTGTGGATGTACGGTTTGACGGTCCCCTGCCAGAGGTGCACCACCGGCTCGTGGTGGGCGCCGCGGAAAAGGTGGTCGTGGAGGTCGTCGAGCATGTGGATGATCGCACGGTGCGCGGCATTGCGCTGACCTCCACGCAGGGGCTCGCGCGCGGCGAAGCTGCGCGTGGCGACGGGTATCCGGTGCGGGTGCCGGTCGGGCGCGAGACGCTGGGCCGCATGTTCAACGTGCTGGGCGAGACGATCGATCGGAAGCCGCCCGTTGAGGCTGCCCACCGGCGCTCCATTCACCGCCCGCCGGTGGGGCTCACCGATCAGGCCCCGCAGCAAGAGATCCTGCACACCGGCATCAAGGCCATCGACCTGCTCGCGCCGCTCGAGCGCGGGGGCAAAGCCGGGCTGTTCGGCGGAGCGGGGGTCGGCAAGACGGTGCTGCTGATGGAGATGATTCGCAACATGGTAGCCGCGTACGAGGGCGTGAGTCTGTTCTGCGGGATCGGCGAACGGAGCCGCGAAGCCGAAGAACTCTACCGCGAGGTGCAGGACGCCGGCGTGCTCGACGACACGGTGCTTATCTTCGGCCAGATGAACGAGGCTCCGGGCGCCCGCTTTCGCGTGGGGCACGCCGCGCTCACCATGGCCGAGTACTTCCGTGACGACGCGAAGCAGGACGTGCTGCTGCTCATTGACAACATCTTCCGCTTCGTGCAGGCCGGCACTGAGGTGTCCGGGCTGATGGGCCGCTTTCCCTCGCGCCTCGGCTATCAGCCCACGCTCGGCACCGAGCTCTCCGGCCTCGAAGAGCGCATTGCCAACACCAAAACGGGCTCTATCACGTCGGTCCAGGCCGTCTACGTTCCAGCCGACGACTTCACCGACCCAGCCGTGACGCACACGTTTACGCACCTGTCAGCATCGATTGTGCTCTCGCGCGATCGGGCCAGCCAGGGGCTGTATCCGGCCATCAACCCGCTCGACTCAAGCTCGAACATGCTGAGCCCGCGCGGCGTCGGCCCGCGGCACTACCGCGTGGCGCGCGCCGTGCGCGAGACGCTGGCGCAGTACGAGGACCTCAAGGACATCATCGCCATGCTGGGCATCGAGGAGCTCTCCCGCGAAGATCAGCGGGTCGTGAACCGGGCCCGCCGGCTGGAGCGGTTTCTTACCCAGCCGTTCGCCGTAACGGAGCAGTTTACCGGCCGGGAGGCGCAGGCCGTCTCGCTGGAAGCTACGCTCCGCGGATGTGAGCGCGTCCTCAACGACGCGTTCAGCGAGTACCCCGAGCAGGCACTCTACATGATCGGACGCGTCGAACAGGCTGAGGAACAGACCGCGCAGAAGCAGACTGGCGCCCCCCAAGAACCCGAGGACAATGCCTGATTCCCCAACAGCCATGACGCTGAAGGTCCTGCTGCCTCAAAAGGTGCTGCTTTCGCGCGCTGTGCGCAAGGTAGTGGCCGAGGGTGCAAGCGGATCCTTCGGGCTCCTCCCGCGGCACGTCGACTTCGTCGAGCCGCTTGTGCCGGGCATTCTGTCGTTCGTAGAGGCCGGGGACCAGGCGGCGGAAGGCGGGGCGCGGGAAGGCCGCAGCGCCGGGGCCGGGGAGATCTTCATGGCCGTCGACGAAGGCGTGCTCGTCAAGTGCGGATCGGAGGTGCTGGTTTCGGTACGTAACGCCGTGATTGGGCCGGAGCTCGGCACGCTGGAAGCAACCGTCCGTGACCGGTTTCAGCAGGTCGACGCGTTTGAGGGGGCGATGCGAACGGCACTGGCGAAGCTGGAGGCGGAGGTCATGCGGCGCTTTATCGATCTGGAGTAGGATCGCGCGAGGCATCTGATATCGCGTGGAGCATCTGAGAGCATCTGCAACCGCATTATGAGCAACCAGACCGAAAACGAGAAAAAGCGTGAGCAATTTGCGCAGACCCTTCGCTCAAAGGAGCGGCGGAAGCAGCGCGCGCGCCGCGAAGGAAAACGGGGCCTCCTCTTTGGCATGGGCATGTTCGGGCTCGTGGGGTGGTCCGTGGCAATCCCGACGCTGCTGCTGCTGGCCCTCGGCGTGTGGATCGACGCCACCTACGACACCCGGTTCTCCTGGACGCTTATGCTGCTGGCCATAGGCATTGGCCTGGGGAGCTCCATGGCCTGGTACTGGGTACGGGAAGAGAGCCGTTCGAACTGAATAAAGCGAGGGCGCCGACCGATGGGGGGGTCTGCCACCATGTTGCTGTCTCTTAGCGCAGGCGCCGCGCTTGGCTTGTTGTATTTTGGTGGGCTGTGGCTCACGCTGCAGCGCCTCCCAACCGCCGATCGCCCCAAGACGCTGCTGCTGGGGAGCTTTGTAGGGCGCACGGCACTTGTGCTCGGTATTTTTTATATTCTGGCACGCGTCGTGGAGGTGGGCTGGGAAGGACTGGCGGTAAGCCTCCTTGGGTTTTTGGCTGTACGGTTCCTGCTTGTGCGCCGCTGGGGGCTATCTGGAGACCTTGCCACGAACAAACCATAGGTCGCTATGGACATCAGTCCCGACCAGATTATCTACTGGGAGTGGGGCGTCGTTACCCTCAACGCGACGCTCGTCTTCTCCTGGGTAGCCATGGCGCTGCTCGCCGGTGGCGCGTGGCTCGTGACGCGGTCCCTTACGGCGGGCCCCCACCCCTCCCGCTGGCAGAACCTGCTGGAGGTGACGGTGCTCAACATGATGGAGCAGATTGAGGCGGCCGGCCTGGAGCAGCCGCGGCGCTACCTCCCGTTCGTGGGCACCCTCTTTTTGTTTATCGTCGTCAGCAACGTGCTGGACGTCGTGCCGGGCTTCTACGCGCCCACCGCATCGCTGACCACTCCCGCCGCTCTCGCCGTCTGCGTTTTTATCGCCGTGCCCGTCTACGGCATGATGAGCAAAGGCCCCATGGGGTATTTTCGGAATTACATTCGGCCGACGCCGTTTATGCTGCCGTTCAACATCATTGGGGAGCTGTCGCGGACGCTCGCGCTGGCCATTCGCCTCTTCGGCAACATCATGAGCGGCCACCTGATTGTCGCCATCCTGCTCAGCCTCGCCCCGTTGTTTTTCCCGGTGGTCATGCAAGCCTTCGGGCTGCTCATTGGCGTAATTCAGGCGTATGTGTTTGCCGTCTTGGCGCTGGTCTATATCGCCTCCGGTACGCGCGTGCAAAGGCAGCAAGACGCAGCACCCACCCCCGCATCCACCTCCTAACCCCTCTCCTGTTATGGAAGACATAGGTCTTATTGGAATGGTGTCGATCATCGTTGCCGGGTTTACGATTGCCATCGGCTCGATCGGCCCCGCCCTCGGCGAGGGCCGCGCGCTGGCTCAGGCGCTTAGCGCCATGGCGCAGCAACCCGACGAGTCGGACGCCATCACCCGGACGCTCTTTGTTGGCTTGGCGATGATCGAATCGACCGCCATCTACTGCTTTGTGATCGCGCTCATTGTGATCTTTGCCAACCCGTTCTGGGACTTTGTCATCCAGTGATGTGGGGCGTTGCTCTCCGTAATCAACCACCGACGCCATGCAGATTGACTGGTTCACATTCGGAGCGCAGTTCGTCAACTTCCTGATCTTGATTGGCCTGCTCAGGCGGTACCTGTACGGGCCGATCATGGACGCGATGGACGAGCGCGAGCACAACATCAATGCGCGGCTGGAGGAGGCCCGCGAGCGACGCGCAGCGGCCCGCCAGCAGGTTGAGGAGTACGAGGCGATGCAGGAGGCCTTTGAGGCGGAGCGTGACGAGCGATGGCACGAGGTGGAAGAGGCCGCCGAGGAGCGACGGCGGGCCCTCATCGACGAAGCGCGCGCGGAGGTCGAGCGTATGGCGCATGCGTGGCGCGAGAGCCTGAAGCAAGAGCGCGAGGCGTTCCTGCAGACGCTCGCGGAGCGGGCCGTCGAAGAAACCGTTGCCCTCGCGCGCCGCGTTCTGCGGGACCTCGCAAACGCCGAATTGGAGGCGCAGGCGCTTGGCCGCTTCGTGGAGCACCTGGCGCACCTCGAGGGCGAGGAGCGGCGCGCCCTGGAGGACGCCTTTGCAGCCTCCGAGGGCCGGGCCACCGTGCGGAGCGCCTTCGGGCTGTCGGACGACCAGGTGGATCACATCCGCGAGGCGCTCCGCGCCTACAGCCCGGCAGACCTGAACCTCCAGGTGGAAACGGACAGCGCGCTGGGGCTTGGCGTCACGGTGCGCGTAGGAGATCGGAAGGCGGCCTGGACGCTTGAACGCTATCTGGCAGACCTCGTAGATCGCGTTGGCGAACGCCTCGAGGCCACGTGGAAGCGTGGGCCAACCGCGCCCGCGGAGGCGCCTACCGCCGAGCCCGCATCGATGCGCAGGGAAGAACCAGGAGGCTAAGATGGCATCCGATCAAACCGAACACCTGCCCTCCGCACACGGCGCGGCCATGACGGGCCGTATGCACGAGGCCCTTGACGCATTACGCGCCACGCACGAGGAGCACCCGCCCGGCCTGACCGTCCGGGAGGTCGGCCGCGTCGTGCAGGTCGGCGAGGGCGTAGCATACGTCAAGGGGCTGCCGTCGGCTCAGGCCGAGGAGCTGCTCCGCTTTGCGGGCGGCCTGTACGGCATGGCATTCAACCTCGACCCCGACGGTATTGGCGTGATCCTGCTCGACGAGAGTGACCGCCTGGAGGCAGGCGCTGAGGTGCACCGTACCGGTCGCATCCTTGACGTGCCCGTCGGCAAGGCGTTAACGGGGCGGGTGGTGGACGCGCTGGGCCGGCCCCTCGATGACAAGGGCCCCGTGCAGGCGGCCGAGCGGCGCCCCATCGAACGCGACGCGCCCTCCATCATGGACCGCGCCCCCGTGGATACCCCGCTGCAGACGGGCCTTAAGGTTATCGACGCGCTGATCCCCGTTGGGCGCGGGCAGCGCGAGCTCATCATGGGCGACCGGCAGACAGGAAAGACCGCCATCGCCCTCGACACCATCTTCAACCAACAGGGCACCGGTGTTCACTGCGTCTACTGCGCTATCGGGCAACGCAATGCGGCCGTCGCCTCCGTCATTGCCGACCTGCGCGAGCGCCAGGCGATGGACTACACGACGGTCGTCGTGGCCAGCGGCGACGCGCCGCCCGGCCTGCAGTTTGCCGCCCCCTACGCTGCGACCACCATCGCCGAGTATTTCATGGAGGGCGGGCAGGACGTGCTCATCGTCTACGACGACCTCACCCATCACGCCCGCGCTTACCGGGAGCTGTCGCTGCTGCTGCGGCGCCCACCGGGCCGGGAGGCCTATCCCGGCGACATTTTCTACATCCACTCGCGCCTCCTCGAACGGGCTACCCGCCTGGACGAAGAGCACGGCGGCGGGTCGCTGACGGCACTTCCCGTCGTCGAAACGCAGGCACAAAACCTTTCGGCCTACATCCCCACCAACCTGATCTCGATTACGGACGGGCAGATCTTTCTCTCGCCCCAGCTCTTTCAGAAGGGCCTCCTTCCGGCGGTAGACGTGGGCCGCTCGGTGTCGCGGGTGGGAGGCAAGGCGCAACGCCCGGCGTACCAGCAGATGGCGGGCGACCTGCGGTTGGCCTACGCGCAGTTTCAGGAGCTGGAGGAGTTCTCCCGGTTCGGGACGCGGCTCGACGAAGAGACGCGCCAGACGCTCCGGCACGGGCAGCGCGTCCGGGCGGTCCTGAAGCAGGATCAGTACGCGCCCCTCCCGGTCGAGGAACAGGTGGCTGTCCTCTTTGCTACTGCCGAGGGGGTGTTCGACGAGCTGGCGCTGGACCAAATGGAAGCGGCGCAACAGGCCGTGCGTGATGCCGTGCGCGAACAGCTGCCCAAGCCCTGCAAGCAGATCCGCGCAGGCGAAACGCTGGACGATGACGACCAGGAAGCGCTGCTCGGCGTCGCGCGGCAGGCTATCGAATCGCTCATGGATGCTTCATCCTCCGATGCAGACACTTGACGCGCTCCGGCGCCAGATTGACACCACAGAAAGCCTTCACGCCGTGGTGCGTACCATGAAGGTGCTTTCGATGACGAGCATCCGGCAATGTGAGGAAGCGGTCGATGCGCTGGACGACTATTACCGAACGGTGGAGCTGGGATTGCACGTCGCCCTGCGCCACCAGCCGCCGGAGCAGTCCCTCCAGGACACAGGGCCGCCGTCCCGCATGGCTGTGCTGGTCTTCGGCTCGGTCTGGGGCATGTGTGGGCGGTTCAATGAGCAGCTGGCGCACCAGGTGACCGCGCACCTCGACGAGCTGGGCGCCGACCCCGAGGCGCTGGTAGTCCTGGGCGATTACGTCGGCGACGCCCTGGAGCAGACCGGGCGGGCGCCAACCGGTCAGCACGCCGGCCCGGAGTCGGTCGAGGGCATCACACGCCGGGTGCAGGAGGTCCTCGTGCGGGTCGAGGCGTGGACCCGCGCCCACACCGTGGACGGCGTGCTGCTGTTCTACAACCGGCTCCTCTCCGGGACGACCTATGCGCCGCGCGCGCAGCAGCTCCTCCCGCTCGACCGTAGCCAGCTCCAGCACATCGAGCAGCAAGCATGGCCAACGCACCTCCTGCCCACCTTCCGAATGGACTGGGCGCCGTTGTTTACCGCGCTGGTGCGGCAGTACCTCTTTGCCTCGCTCTATCGGGCTTTTGCCCAGTCGTTGGCCAGCGAGCACAGCAGCCGCCTTGCCGCGATGCAGCGCGCCGAGACCAACGTGGAGGAGCGGCTTGACGCCTTGAACGCGCGGTTCCGGCGGCAACGCCAAAACGCCCTCACTGAGGAGGTGCTCGACATCACCGCCGGTTTCGAGGCCCTCTCGAAAGGCAGCGGCGCCTGAAGACGGGCACGACCCAGCCTCCCGCCCGAGCGCCACGGCGGTGCCACCGCCTCAGGCGTTACGTTGTGTCGGAGGCCACGCGGCCGTCGCGGAGCTCGATGACGCGGTCGGCGTAGTCGGTAAGCTCTGGGTCGTGGGTGACCATCAGAAAGGCCGTGCCCGTTTCCTGGTTGATGTCGCGCATCAGGCGCATCACTGCCTGCGACGTCTTGGAGTCGAGGCTGCCGGTGGGTTCGTCGGCGAGCACCACGGTCGGGGCGTTCGCGAAAGCGCGCACCGTGGCCACGCGTTGCTGCTGCCCCCCGGAGAGCTTGGTGACGGGCGCCTGAATCTTCTCCCCGAGATCCACCATCTGGAGCATCTCCACGGCCCGGTCGTGGGCCGCCTCTTCGTAGGCTTTTCCCCGAATGCGGCACGGCATCAGCACGTTCTCCAGAACGTTGAAATCGGGGAGGAGAAGATGCGACTGAAAGATAAAGCCGATGTACTCCCGGCGGAGCCGTGCCCGCTCGTCTTCATCGAGCGTCGAGGTCTCCCGGCCGTCCAAGAAGAGCCGTCCGGAGGTCGGGGTATCGAGCAGACCGATGATGTTGAGCAACGTGGTTTTGCCTGAGCCGCTCTTGCCAATCAGCACAGCGAAGTCGCCGGTGTTCACCTCCAGGTCGATTCCGAACAGCACCTCTTCGGCGACCCCATTGGTGTAGGTCTTCCGAATGTCTTCGAGGCGCAAAATCGTGTCGGTAGCCTCAACATCCGCCTGGTGTGGGCGGTTCGGACTCGTCGTATCAGCCATTTTGGATCACCGCGATCGGGTTAACATGAGAGGCCCGGCGCGCGGGCACCAGCGACGCAACGAGGCCGATGAGCACGGCCCCCACAACCGTGCCCACCACCAGCTCCGGGCCGAGCTCGAATGAGAAGAGCGGCTCCGCGCGGCCGCTGGCGGTGGGGGGGCCTTGAACCGTCGACAGCAGCCTGACGACCCCCACCCCAACCGTGGCGCCAAGCGCCCCGCCGGCCAGCGACAGCAACGCTCCCTGCAGGGCAAAGACGGCACGGATCTGATGGCGCGTCGCGCCCATGGCCTTCAAAATGCCGATCTCCTGAAGTTTGTTGGTGACCAGCACGATCAGGATACTGGCGATGGCGAAGGCGGCTGCCACGGCGGTAAAGAAGATGATCAGATCGCTTGAGCGCCCCTGCCCCTCAAGGGCGCGGAGGAGCCGTTCGTTGTCGGCAATCCAGCTGGTGACCGTGTAGGGGATCTGGCGCTGCAACTGCTCGGCCACGCGGTTGGCCTGGAAGACATTCTCCACTTCGATGCCGATGGCGTTGACCGACGACCCGAGGCCAAGCAGCGACTGCCCATCCCCCAGCCGCATCAGCACCGTCGCGTTGTCTACCCCGCCGAATCCCGTGTCGAACAGCCCAACGATCCGCATGCTGCGGCCCGTGCCCTCTGCCGTGTTCACCTTCAGGCGATCGCCGAGGCCCACGCCCATGGTTTCCGCCAGCCTGTACCCGATCGTGATTTCGCCGGGGCCGAGCTCGTAGAACCGCCCCTCCACGAGGTTGTCCTGAATCGGCACCAGCTGGTCGTAGCGGCGGGGCTCGACACCGTACAGGCGGACGGCCTCCCGCTTTTCTCCGCGGATGGTGAACCCCTGCCCTTCGGCTGCCGGGGAAACGCCCCGGATTTCAGGGCCGAACGCGTCGATGAGCCGGCTCCAGCGCTGCCAGTTGTTGATGGCTCCTTTCTTGCTTGTGAGCGTCGTGCGCTCGCCGAGGTACAGCGGCCCCTCATCGCGCGCGCCGCGCGCCGCTTGCTCCCACCACGCAATCGGCTCCCGCTCGCGGGGCTCGATGAGCACGTGCGCGATAGCGCCGGTGGTTTCCTCCACGAGGTCGCGCTCAAGGCCATCGATCAGGGCCGTCAGAAAAATGACCAGGATGACACTGACCGACAGCACGACCAGCGTCAGGGCGGTCAGGCGTTTGGAGCGGACGAGACCGCGCCAGGCAACACTCCACGAGAGACGATCCACCATCACGAGGGCGCACCTCCGGCCAGGGCGACAGCCTGACCAATGTCCACGCGGGCGGCGTTCCGGACGACGGGCGTGCCAGCCTCAATGCCTTCGAGAGCCATCCACGCCTCGCCGCGGGCCCGGATGCTAACGGCCTGCCGGACGGTCGTTCCGTCCTCGACCGTTACCACGTAGGGGCCTCCGGAGTCGCGGGCGACGGCGTCGGTAGGTACCGCAAGCGCCTCTTCCAGCCGAGCCACTTCGATGTTGGTATCGACGGTTAGTCCGGGGAAGGCATTATCCGGCAGTGCGTCTGGGGCGAGATGTACGCCAATAACCCCGCGGTCGGGCGCGATCTCGGGGCCGACCCGGCGAACGGTAGCGGAGAAGGTCTGCTCGGGCATCGACGGAAAGATGAGCGTCGCAGGCTGGCCCGGGGCGAGACGCCCAAAGTAATCTTCGTCCACTTCGGCGTAGACCTCAACGCTTTGCATGTCGGCAATCCGGATTAGGGTCTGTCTCAGGCTCACCCGCTCGCCCTCGTTCGTCTCGATCGTTAGCACGAGCCCGTCGAATGGGGCCCGCAGGGTCGTCTCGGCGAGGTCGTTCCGGGCCTGCTCCAGGTCAACGCGGGCCTGCGCGAGCCGGGACGCAGCGGCTTGAACCTGCTCGGGCAGTGGGCGCTCGCGGAGGCGGTCGAGCTGCGCCTCCGCGTTCTCGAGCCGGGCGCGGGCTTCTTCAGCAGCGGTGCGGGCCTGCTCAAATTCCCACTCGCTCACGATCTCCTGCTCGAACAGGGCCTTCATATCCTGTAGCTCGCGTTCGGCCTGGGCATACTGCGCAGCCAGCCGGTCAACCTCGGAGGCAGCCGTCCGGAGCTCCGCATCGGTTGGGCCGCGCCTGATCTCCCGGAGCTCGCTCTGGAGCGTGGCGACACGGGCCTCGGCGCGCTCGGCGGCTAACTCGGCATTGCGCGGACGGAGCTTAAGTAGGGGCGCGCCCTGCTCCACCGTATCCTTTTCCTCAACGA
Source organism: Bacteroidota bacterium (assembly GCA_009908945.1). Taxonomy (GTDB): domain Bacteria; phylum Bacteroidota; class Rhodothermia; order Rhodothermales; family Salinibacteraceae; genus Tc-Br11-B2g6-7. The sequence goes on along the minus strand of JAAAOI010000055.1, from coordinate 8,503 downwards.
GAAGCTGCTGCACGGTGCCCGTGACCTCGACGCCCAAATCGCTGGTGCGTGGCGCCTCAATGCGGCCGGTGGCAACGTAGACCTCAACGACCGCTCGCGTTTGAACACGCGCTGTCTCCACCTCCGGTGGCGACGCCGTGAGCCAGTACCCGACAAGGCCGGCAGCAGCAACGGCGACGATCCCTAAAAACCAGTACAGGCGGTTGCTCACAGCGGCGGGGGTCCGAGAGTGAACGGGGAGGATAGAGAAGATACGCTCATCCACGGGTCAGGGTCACCGAGCGCGACCCTCCCACCTGCAGGCAGACGTTGCCGGGAGTGCAGGCGCTGATCCATCGCCACGCGCCCATCGAACCGCCCCTGCGCCCGACACAGCAGCGCCCCGACACAGCAGCGCCGCGTCGCGCACCAGTTTCTCATCCGCACGCGCCTACACCTGTCTCTACACATGATTGAGTGGTTCCAAAACGATGCTCGGATCATCCTGCGGAGCCGAGTGAAGATATGCGCGCGGTGGACCGATTCCGAAGGCAGGGTAGCTTGCTCGGGGGTACTGCGCACGCCGCTGAGGCTCCACCGGGCTTCCGGGGGGCGAGAGTGCACCGGCACGCCTATGCTGATGGATTCTGCACAGCACGCGAAGGAACGTCGGGGCGCGTTCAGGGACGTCGCTGGCCACGCCAGGCAGGGCGGCCCTGAGTGTCGCGGAGGCGCAGCGCACGCGCGCCATGGCGCACTTCCGCAGCGATGATAGCGGGCACGCCCCGTACCGCGACCCGCGAGCCGCGCACAGAGAGCGAGTCGTTCGCCTGTGGCGCAAAGGCCTGCTCCTCCATGTACCAGCTGGGCCCGAGGTGAACCGCGAGGGTGTCTCCATTGGTCTGTAGTTGGAGATGGATCCCCGTCGAGGGGCCGCGGCGGCTGTCTACACTATCGACGCGGGTGATGACGCCGCTGACCAGCTCAACGGTGGCGGGGTCGAACAGGCGGGCTTCGGCGTTGCGGCCCTGGCCGCGCTGCTGCGCCAGCACCGGAGTGGTCAACACAAGCAGCAGCACCAGCGCGCCGATGCCGGATGCGATCGAATGGTTCATGGCTGTTGGGGGGTGTGTGATGGAGAAAGGCATGCGTAGCAGGGGTGATGGAAAGAAAAGCCCCCGGCCGAGGTTCGGCCGTTGGAGCACCGTCCCTGAGACGGCCCCCGGGGCACGAAAGCGGCGCGGTTCTGCACCGGTAGCGCCCGATCCCTCCCGGGTCCGCTCAGAACGTACGGATATCGAGCGCACGGTGCACGGGAAGCACAAAGATCTTCCCATCGCCCCGGCGGCCCGTCTGGGCGTGTTCAGCGATGGCTGCAGTAATTTCGTCGATCCGATCGTCCTGGCAGACGACCTCCAGCTTGAGCTTGGTGACGTAGGGCGAGACGCTTTCAGCATAGGTCCGCTCGCCACCGAGCCCGGCCTCGTGGCCGAAGCCCTCCACTGTGCTCAAGCTGGCGCCCGGCACCTTGAGGCGGCGCAGCCGGTCCATGACGGCGCCGCGCATGCGGGGGCGAAGGAAGGCAACAATCATTTGCATAGCGGCAGTAACTGGAGATGCGTTGGACGGAGAGGCGATGTGGGGCTTGGGGAAGCGATGTGGGGCTTGGGGCATCATCCGGCGGGCGTTGTCTGAGCGGCCGATTGGGCGTCGATGGCCTCCTCGATCGCCGAGGGCTGGCGGGCCTGCGGGTGAAACAGCGTGTACAGCGTGGGCAGCACGAGGAGGGTAGAGCCGAGCAGCGTAACGAGGCCGCCCACGACAACCGCCGCAAGGGGCCGCTGCACGTTCGATCCGATGCCCGTGGCAAACAGCAGCGGCAGCAGCCCCAGCAGCGTCGTCATGCCGGTCATCAAGATGGGGCGGAGGCGCAGCATGGCCCCCTCGCGCACCGCATCATAGAAGGAGCGGCCCTGCAGCCGCAGCTCGTCGATGAAGGAAATCATCACGATGCCGTTCTGTACGGCGATGCCCAGCAAGGCGATGAACCCGACCGACGCCGGCACGCTCATGTACAGCCCCATCGCCCACAGCAACACAATCCCGCCGACGACGGTGACGGGAATGTTCAGGAAGATGAGAAGCGCCTGCTTAACGGAGTTGAACGTCATGAAGAGCAGCACAAACACGATGGCCAGCGTAATGGGCAGGATGAGCAGAAGCCGTTCGTTGGCGCGCTCCTGGTTCTCGAACTGTCCGCCCCAGCCGATGAGGTAGCCGGGCGGCAGTGCGACCTGAGCCTGCACGGCGCCCTGCGCCTCCTGCACAAAACCACCAACATCACGGCCGGTGACGTTCGATTCGACGGTGAGCTTGCGCTTGCCCTGCTCGCGGCTCACCTGTGCAGGCCCTTGCGTGAGGCGCACGGTGGCCACGTCCTGCAGGCGGATCTGCGTGCCGGTTGGCGTGAACAGCGGCACGTTGCGCACGGCCGCGGCCGAGTTGCGGGCCGTATCGCTGAAGCGCCCGACGAGGGCAAAGCGGCGATCGCCCTCCAGCACTTCGGTCACGCGCTCCCCGCCCACCGCCATATCGATGGCCCGCTGCACCGCGTCGATAGAAAGGCCGTAGCGGGCGGCGTCTGCACGGCGGATGTCGACCTCCAGATAGCCAAAGCCCGCAATCTGCTCGGGCGCTACGTCGGCGTGGCCGGGGACGGACCGCAGCACCGCGGCCACCTCGTCGCCCAGGCGCCTGAGCTCGTCGAGGTCCTCGCCGTAGATCTTGACCGCCACCTGGCTCTTCACGCCGCTCACCATCTCATCGAGCCGCAGCGCAATGGGCTGGGTGAACGAGAAGCGCGCGCCAGGAATCCGGTCGAGCCGGTCGCGAAGCGCATTGACGAGCGCCTCCTTAGATGCAAACCGCCACGTGTCGCGCGGACGCAGGCTTACGATCATGTCCGACAGCTCCTGGCCCATCGGGTCGGTAGCGACCTCGGGCCGGCCCGTCTTGCTCACCGCGTCCTGCACCTCGGGAAATTCGAGCAGCGCCTTCTCCACCTGCGACTGCACACGCTGCGTGGTACTGAGGGCCGAGGACGGCTTCATGGCGGCCTGGATGGCGATGGCGCCCTCTTCAAGCTGCGGCGCAAACTCGGAGCCGGTGACCGTATAGACGCCCACACCGATGACCAGCGTCAGGGCAGCCACACTGAGGGTGCGCCCCTTGCGATTCAGCGCGCCCTCCAGCATTGGGCGGTAGCGCCGCTTGAAGAAGCGCACGACCGGGTTGCCCTCCTCGCCGCTATCCCCGCCGCTATCCCCGCCGCTATCCCCGCCGCTATCCCTACGGCTATCCTCGCCGCGGCGCTCACCGGCGCGCTCGCCGTTCGACCCGAACAGGCCGGCCGTCTTCTTGCCTACGTTCTTGAGCAGGTACGAGCTGAGGGCCGGCGCCATCGTCAGCGCAAGGAAGAGGGCGGCCAGCAGCGCAAACGACACCGTAAACGCCAGCGGGCGAAACATGCGGCCTTCCATCTGCTCCAGCGTGAAGAGCGGCAGGAAGACGGCAATCACCACGCCCACGGCAAAGGCGATAGGCCGCGCCACCTCGCGCCCGGCACGTACCACGATGAGGCCAATCAACTCGTCCGGGTTTTCCCGGCGCATCCGGTAGATGTTCTCCACCATCACGATGGCCCCATCCACGAACATGCCCAGGCCGATGGCCAGACCGCCAAGGCTCATCAGGTTGGCCTTGAAGCCGAAGTAGTTCATCAGGATGAACGTGATGAGCGCCGTAAGCGGCAGGACGAGGCTGACGATGAGCGCCGACCGCCAATCACCCAGGAAGGTGATCAGCACGAGGATGACGAGCAAGCCACCGATCAGGAGGCTGCCAGCTACCGTGCCGATCGCTTCGGAGACGAGGGTGTTGCGATTGTAGAACACATCCACCTGCACGCCGGGCGGGAGGGCCTGCTTCAGTTCCTCCATCTTGGCCTCGACGTTTCTGACCGCCTCCTGCGCGTTAGCGCCGCGTTGCATAAGCACGATGCCTGTCACCGTCTCCCCCGCGCCGTTCATGGTAGCGCCGCCACTGCGCACCGCAGAGCCGATCGCGACGTCAGCCACGTCGCCAATGAGCACAGGCGTGCCACTGCGGCTCGTAATGACCGTGTTGCGGATGTCGTCCATGATGTCGCCCCCTGCGCCAAGCCGCCCGATACCGCGCACAACAAACTGCTGGTCGCGCCGCTCGATGTATTGCCCGCCCGCGTTGCGGTTGCTCTGGCGCAGCGCCGTGTAGGCCTGGTCCAGCGTAATGTTTTGGTTGACGAGTGCCTCGGGCTGGAAGCGCACGTGGTACTGTTTCACGAACCCCCCCAGCGCGTTGGCCTCCACCACACCGGGCACGGTGCGCAGCTCGGGCCGCAGGATCCAGTCCTGCATCGTGCGCAGCTCCTGGGCCGTGTACGTGTGCTCGTCGTCGGGGGCATCGCGCAGCGCATACTGGTAGATCTCACCGAGGGCGGTCGTCACGGGCGCCATGGCCGGCTCGGCCGTCGCGGGCAGCTGGTCGCGCACCTGGCTGAGCCGCTCAAAGACGAGCTGCCGCGCGAAGTAGATGTCGGTATCCTCCTCGAAGACGAGCGTCACCACGCTCAGGCCAAACTGACTGAGCGAGCGGTTCTCGACCACGCCCGGGAGGCTCGTCATGTTGACCTCGATGGGATAGGTGACCGACTGCTCCACCTCGACGGGCGACAGGCCGGGCACCTCGGTCAGGATTTGCACCTGCTTGTTCGTGAGCTCAGGGTAGGCATCAAGCGGCACCGCGCGCCAGCTGTAAATGCCCCAGCCGGCGAGTGCCACGGTGAGCAGCAGAACAAGCACGCGCTGCTTGACAACAAATTGGATGAGGGCGTCAAACATGATAGGGGGAGCAGGAAAAATGCGGCAGTCAGTGTACGAAGGGCGTGGTGCTCAAGGCACGCGCCGAGCGGGGACGTGGGGGGCGCCATGCCATCGCCCTGTCACGCCCGCTGATCGTCGATCGCGCTCATGATCTGGAAGGCCCCCTCCATCACCACCGGGGTCCCGGGCGCCAACTCGGGAACTAGCACGGTGCCCTCGGCATCGGCAGCGGCGTCGACAGCCTGGCGGCGGTATGTGTTGTTGCCTTCGTCAACGATCACGTAGGTGCCATTTTCGTCCGTCATGATGGCGTCCGACGGCAGGGCGGGCTGCGTGCCGCCGGTGATTTCCACGCGAGCCGTAGCGAACATGCCGGGGCGTAGCGCCCCATCGCTGTTGCTCAGGCGGATGCGCGCACTCACGGCGCGGCGCTCGGCGTTAACCTGGGGCACCAGCTGAGCGATCGTGCCCTCGTATTCGCGGTCGGGATTCACCGGCGTTGTTATGATCACCGCCTGCCCCTCCCGGACCTGCCCCAGGTTACGCTCAAAGACGTCGGCCACCACCCGGATGGGCTGCAGGTCGACGACGTAGAACAGCTCCATGCCGGCATCTACAGGACCGCCCAGGACGGCCGTCCGGTTGAGCACGGTGCCGCTGATAGGCGCTTCCAGCGGCAGCTTGCTGAGGTCTTCCTCGCCCCGTGCGACGCGTTCGATCCGGTCGGGCCGTATGCCAATCGAGCGCAGCTCTTGCCGGGCGGCGGCCCAGTCACGCGCAGCAGCCGTCAGGTTCTTGGTGAGCCCGACGCCACGCTCCTGCAGCCGCTGTTGCCGATCCAGCTCGTCGCGCGCCTGTCGCAGCGCGGCCACGCGCTGGCTGAGGCCGGGCGCCGTGACCTCGGCCACCACCTGGCCTTGCTGCACGGTGGCCCCCACACCTACATGCAGCGCGTCGACCCGCCCGCTGATCAGCGACGTGACGTACGCCTGCTGATTCGCCTCGGGCAGCACACGGGCCGGCAGCGAGAGGTAGCTCGTGAGGGGGCGCTCTTCAACCGGGATGGTGTTGATCTGCAGCTCGGCGACCTCGTCGGCCGTGAGCGTAATCTGGTCGCTCGGAGCCTGCCCCCCGGGTGCGGCCGAGTCGTCGGCCGGCGGCGCATCGGCACCGTTGCCGCAGCCCGTACCTATGAGGAGCAGGAGAGCCATCCATCCGATAACGTAGGGGCGCAGGCGATGCAGCATAGGGCGAGAAGGGGGCGGGTTCATGGGCACGGTGGACGGCATCTCAAAGAGCAGTGCGGTTAGTCAGCGTCGGCCGGCAGGAAGGGCTCACGGAGCAGCGGAGGCTCCTCGTTGGGTCCTACGCCCATGGCGTATTCGAGGGCGTATAGGCTGCGCAGGTGGCCAACCAGGAGGTCGATCTTCAGCGTGTGTGCCGAGCGCGCGGCCTGCATCGCGTCGAGGAGGCCAACGAGGCTAAGCTCGCCCTCGGCGTAGACGTAGCGGGCATCCTGCAGCAGTGCGTCAGTGTCGGCGAGCAGGTCGCCCGAGATGCGGGCGATGCGCTGCTGGTAACTTTGAACCTGCGCGTAGGCCTCGCGCACCTGCAGCGCAACGGCGCGCCGCGTGTCTTCGGCGCGGGCCTGGGCCTGCTGCTGCTCGGCCGCGCGGGCGCGGACCTGCGTGCCCCCTGTGTTCCAGAGCGGGATCTGTAGGCTGATGCCCGCTGTGTAGCCCCATGCCGTACCGCCGGGCGTGTTCTGCAGCTTCGGCCCGGCAGACAGGCGCAGCGATGGGATGCGCTGCAGCTGCGCTGCGCGGAGCTGCTGGGTGCGGGCGTCTACCCGCGCCCGTGCGGCGTGGAGCAAGCCCCGGCGGGCGAGCGCCTGCAGACGCAGGGGCTCGTACGCCGCATCGACGGGGCGGTAGCGAAGCGCGCCCACCACCGTGTAGTTGGAAAGCGCGGGATCGGCAAACGCGGCGGCGTCATCGGGCAGGATGTGGGCCGCCAGACGCCGGCGGGCCGTGCCGGCCTCCATTTCGGCCTCGGCCAGCTGGTTCTCGAAGTCGGCCAGCGCCACGCGGAGGCGCGCCCGCCCAAACGTATCAACGTCGCCCTCCTGGTAGCGCACGTCGGCGGCGCGCGTAGCTGTGCGGACCACCGCGGTGAGCTGGCGCAGCGTCTCGACGCGCGCCTCCGCAGCCACTACGTCTACGTACCGCGCGCGCAGGTCGCGGAAGGCGCGGGCTGCCGCTTCGTCATAGCGGAAGGCTGCCGCATCCGAGAGGTGATCGGCGGCCCGCGCCTGCGCCCGCTTGAGGCCGGGATACGGCAACGTCTGCCCAAGGCTGAAGAACAGCTGGTTGTCGATACCGCCGGTGGGGAGCGGAAGGCGGTCCTGCGACACGTTGAGCGACGGGTTGGGCCACCGCGCGGGCACCGCGGCCGCCTGCGACTCCTGCGCTGCACGCGCCTGCGCTGCACGAAGCGCCGGGTTGTGCTCCAGCATCAGCGCCTTGGCCTGGGCGAAGTCAAGCCGGTCGGGCAAGGCCGTCGGCTGGGCCGCAAGGGCCGGCGTCCACCACAACCCGATCAGCAGTAGCATCAGAGCAGGAGAAAGCCGGAAGCGGGGCATACAGAGCTATGGGGCGCGTCGAAGAGGAGGCCAGCGGTTTAGATTGGGTCCGCTTAACGATACCTCGGGGCACCCCTCGGGATCATTAGAGCACGGTTAGAATGCCATTAGAGAACCATGAGAACGGCATCGCCACGGCGTCTATCGGTCCGGTGATGCGTAGAGGCTGTCGGATCTACCGCACCCATACTGCATAGCCATGGCCGCTCACATCCTACTCGTCGAAGATGAACCCGACATCGCCTCCTTCGTCCGGCGCGGCCTGGCCGAAGAGGGCTACGAGGTGAACTGGGCGCTGGAGGGAGCGCAGGCGCTGGCGCTGATTGCAGACGACCGCCCCGACCTCGTCCTGCTCGACATCCGGCTGCCGGGCATCTCCGGCATCGACGTGCTGGAGGTGATCCGCGACCGGTGGCCGGCGCTGCCTGTGATGATGCTGACAGCGCTCGACGCGGTGGAGGACCGCGTAAGGGGCCTGCGCGCCGGTGCCGACGACTACCTGCCGAAGCCCTTCGACTTCGAGGAGCTGCTCGCTCGGGTGGAGGCCCTCTTGCGCCGCGCCACCCGCACCCCGGACGATGCGCCGGCGGTGTTGAGCAGCGGCCACCTGACCATCGACACCGTCGCGCACACCTGCACCTGCGCCGGTGAGCCCATGGACCTGACGCCTAAGGAGTTCGACCTGCTGGCGTACTTCATGGCCCACCCGAATCAGGCCCTCTCGCGCGAGAAAATTCACCGGGACGTGTGGGGGCACGACTTCGACCGGGGCACCAACCTTATCGACGTGTACGTCGCCTACGTGCGCACCAAGCTCGGCAACGCCAACTGCAAACACCACGTTGACACGGTGCGCGGCGTGGGCTATCGCTACAGGCCACCAGACGACACCGCGAACGACACTGCGGACGACACTGCGAACGACACCGCGACACATCGGTAACGCCCCCGAATGTCCCCTTCT
>JAAAOI010000066.1 GCA_009908945.1 Bacteroidota bacterium | reverse complement strand
ATCCGGCAAAGCTGTTGTGGTTATCGCCGGCAAGCGAGACAATGTTGGTCAGGCCTGCCTCGGCCATGAAGGCGAGCAGCTCTTCGCGCTCCGATGGATAGCCTTCCCACGTGTCGATGGTGAAGGCCGCCGGCACGGCATCCGGGTCGATCTGGTCCAGGTCGAGCCGCATGGGCATCAGGGGAACGGACGTCCCGAGCAGTTTCCATGTGGCATCGCTGGCCTGGAGGACGCCTTTGAGCCACTGTTTTTGCTGTGCCCCCAGCATGGTCCCGGGAGGCGCATCGCGCCGCACATTGGGCACCTCCTGCGCGCCGAGGGTGATGGTTTCCGGGGGCTGCCCGTCCTTGAACGCGCGGCCGGCATCAAAGGCGCGTACGAGCGGAAGGGGGGCGATGTAGCGCGCGTTGCCGCTGAGCTCCACACCCATCGGACCCGGCACCGGGTGGGCGGAGCGGTAGGAGCGGGTATCCGTCAACACCAGTTCGACATGTTGCCCCCAGCGAAAGGATCGATAGATGGTAAGGGATTTGACGGCGGCCAGGTTGTTGGGCTCCCGGCTCAGGCCATCGTCGTCAAAGTCGGTGAGCGGCGCGTTTTCGACCGCTACCGGCTCAAAATCAGCCGCTTCGGAGGGTACGTCGCCCACTGCTGGACTGCCCGTGAGCAGCGCGGGGATGTACTCGAACCAGGCTTGATTGGCGGCTACCTTCCGCTCCTGTGCGGGCTCGCCCTCCGGTGTAAACGTAGCCATGCCCTGCCAGCAATCGTCGCTGAACTCGTGGTCGTCCCACGTGACCAGAAAGGGCCATCGGGCGCGGGCCTCTCGGAGGTCGGGGTCCGTCAGGTACGTTTTGTAGAGATGCCGGTAGTCCGCCAGCGTAACGGCATGCCGGCGGGCCCAGTCCACATCGTCGCCCACCGTGGCGCCGCCGCTGGGGAAGTCGGGGAGTTGCCGCGCGCCACCGTACCCCTGCACCTCGTAGATGTAGTCGCCCAGGTGCAGGATAAAGTCGAGCTGCTCCTCCGGCGGTGCGGCCTTGTCTTCTTCGATTAGCGTGCGGTAGGCGCTGTAGAAGCCGCCCTCGTACGACTGGCAGGAGGCAAACGCCAAGCGGATGGGACGGTCGCTGCCGGGCCGCGGCGCGGTGCGCGTCCGGCCCGTCAGGTCGCTCACATCCCCGGCTGCAATGAAGCGATAAAAATACCGGGTGTCCGGCGCCAGGTCGTGCACGAGTACACGCACGGTAAAGTCGTCCGAGGCGTTCGCCACGAGGGGCTGCTCCGCCACCACGTGGGCGAAGTCCGGCGAAGGCGCCACCTGCACGGTGAGGGGGATAGCGTCGGGGCGTGCGCCGGCGGTTGGGGTGACGCGGGTCCAGAGCACGACGGACGAGGGCGTGGGATCGCCGGAGGCCAGGCCATGCGGGAAGTGGTATTGCCCGGGCGGGTTTAATCCGGCAGCAGATATGGTCGGGAAACCAGGGAGATGGGCAGCAACGGCGAAGCAGCCGGCGCCCTGCAGAAAACGGCGAATAAAGGTACGGCGAGAAGGCATAAGTGTGCAGCCGATGCGGAGCGATGGTAGAGGAAGCTGAGGCGCAGGTGGCGATTAGAGCCGGCCGGTGAGGCGCACCCCAAAGGTGCGTGGCGGCCCCGGGATGAAGGTGGGGATACCGAAGGCGCCACCCGTGTTGCCCGCGTCGATCAGGTATTCGGTGTCGGTGACGTTCTGCACGAAGCCCGAAACGGTCACCCGCCCGCCCGGCAGGTCGATGCCGGCGCGCAGGTTCACCAAGCCGTAGCCGTCTTGCGCAATGCCGGGCTCGTTGTCTTCCTCGAAGAACACCTGCGACTTAAAGGTAAACGTGGGGCGGAGCCAGAGCCGGCCCAGCGCCCCTGGGTGGGCGCTCAGCTCGCCGCCAAGGGCAAGGGTATGCTCGGGCGTCAGCCGAAAGCGGTTGCCGGCCAGCTCTTGCTCCTCACCGGTGGTATCCGTGTCGTCGAAGGTGGCATTGGTATAGCCGTAGCTGCCGAAGACGGAGAGGCCATCCGCCAGCGCCGCCCGGAGGCTGGCCTCCCCGCCCAATGCGGTGGCGTTGCCCGAGTCGCGCGTCTCGCTCACCAGTCCATCGGCCGTGAGCTCCACCACGCTTGTCTGGAAGTTGAAGTAGTCGTAGTAGAACGCCGCAGCATCGTACTGCAGGCGATCCTGCCAGAGCAGGCCCTTGACGCCAACGTCGTAGCTCCAGACGATCTCGTTGTTGAGCACGTTTACGGTACTGGGCGCACTGACCTCGATGACGTTGGGGCGCCGCCCGCGTGCGACGCTGCCAAAGACGGTAGCGGCCGTACCGAGGCGGTAGTTGGTGGCCAACCGCCCCACCACCGACGTAAACGATTCGCTGTGGCGTTGGCGGCCCTCTGTTGGGGTGAAGAGGTTGTTGGGGCCAGCGCCCAGCGCAAAGCCAAGCGTGCCTGGGTCGTTAGCGGGGGGGACGTCCAGCCCGCCCGTGCCTTCCTCGTAGGTGGCCCGGAGCCCGGCGGTCAACGACCAGCGCGGCGTGACGTCGTAGGTGCCGTCGGCAAAGACCTCCAGGGCCGTCATGGAGCCGAGGTTCGTGCTGACCTCCTGGTGGCTTTCCTTGAGTGGTTGCCCGGTTAGCGGGTTCGTGGTGAAGCTCAGGTTGGGCGAGCCGTCAGGGTTGAGAAGGGGCAGCGCTGGGAGGGCAGGGTTCGCCTGGTTGAGGAGGGGCGAGAGCAGCGCGAAAAAGCTTCGCTCGTCGGTGCGAAAGGGCACCCGCTGATACCCGTCCTCCCAGAAGAGGCTTGCGCCGCCAAAGCCCCGAAAGCGCTCGCCGCCGTCGTAGTTGAGGCGCAGCTCCTGGCTAACCTGCTGCCCGAAGGCGTCCTCGTCAAACTGCAGCGCCGGGGCCGGCGTCCCGTCGGCATCAAAGCGCTCCAGGGAGTCAAATTCGCGGTAGGCCGTGATGCTGGAGAGCATCCAGGCGGGGGCGAGTTGGTGGTCGGCCAGCAGCGTGATACCCCACACGGTTCGGTCTACGAACAAATCGTCATCGCCCAGCACAGGGTCGGCGCCGCCCATCGCCGCAGAGGCAAAGGGGCTCAGCGCGCCGCTCGGTGGCGCAAACGTACCGCTCTTGAAGGCAATCCCCGGCGGGGTGTCGCGCTGCACGTTTACGATAGCATCGACCACCGTACGATCGGTTGGCAGCCAGCGAAGCGAGAGGCGCCCGGCCTGCGTCTCCTTTCCGTTCAAACGGCCGCCCAGCTCGTTCTCGATAACCCCGTCGTGCTGTGAGTAAATCCCGGCCACGCGCAGCAGGAGGTTATCGGTCAGCGGCGTGTTGACAACGCCTGTGGCGTACCGCTCACTGAAGTTGCCGACCCCCACGGTGGCCTCGGCGGCCACGCGGCGCTCGGGTTTATTCTGGATGAGGTGGACCGCCCCAATCTGCGCTCCGCGCCCGAAGAGCGTGCCCTGCGGCCCTTTCAAAACCTCGACCCGCTCCATATCGAATAACTCCACCACTGAGCCCCGCGATTTACTGATGGACACCCCGTCCTGAAAGACCGAGACGCGGGGCTCGATGCGGGAGTCGCCGCTGTCGCTGGTGATGCCGCGCACCACAAAGCCGGGGTTGTTGGGACTCTGCAATTGCACTTCAAGACCAGGGACAAACGCTGAGAGGTCGTCAAACTGCTCCACCTCCAAATTTTGCATCAGCTGGCCATCCAGTACGGAGAGGGCAGCCGGCACCTCCTCGACGGCCTGCAGGCGTTTCTGTGCGCTCACAACAACACCATCGAGCGCGAGGGTGCGCTCGGCAAGCGTGAAGGTCACCTCGGCCGCTGCCCCCGCCTCGATGCGCACCGCTTGCTGCGCAGGCTCAAAGCCCACAAACTGGGCGACGGCGGTGTACGTCCCCTCCGGCACGGGCGAAAGGCGAAAGCGGCCGTCTTGCCCGGCTACCGTCGCGTAGGAGGTGCCCTCCAGGCGTACGGTGGCCCCGGGGAGCGGGTCGCCCGCTTCGGCTTGGATGACGCCGCTCAGCCGTCCTGAGGCCTGTGCCCCGGCCGTGTTGGGGCGAAAGAGAACAAGACTTCCGAGGAGCACAACCGCCAGCAGGACGCTAAGCGGTGCCCCCGGCCATTGTAGCGGGAGATGCTCCTCGCACGGCACGTCAGCATCCTGAGGTTGGTAGCTAACGGGCAAACGGGTACTGTAGCGAGGGTTCAACATAGGACCGAGCGGATGGGATGGGATGGCGGGCTTGGATGCGCAGGGCGTGGTGACCCCCACACCTACAGCACCCAAGGGTAGAGCCCGCGCCTTACCAGAGGATTACCCTGCCGTTATCCTTCCGTTAATCGCGGTGGCTGGCCCACCTGCTGGTCGAGCCTGCTCCGCGTACGACCGGCCCTGCTTCCTCCCGCGCCCTGTGGCCCCCACCCCTGATGGAACGAATGCTGATGGAACGAATGCTGATGGAATAAATGCTGATGGAATAAATGCTGATGGAATAAATGCTGATGGAATAAATGCTGATGGAATAAATGCTGATGGAATAAATGCTGATGGAATGAATGCTGATGGAATGAATGCTGATGGAATGAATGCTGATGGAATGAATGCTGATGGAATGAATGGCCT
>JAAAOI010000244.1 GCA_009908945.1 Bacteroidota bacterium | reverse complement strand
GGGGGACGTCCAGCCGACGACCGTCATCATCCGTCGCGGCTAACCCACGCGCCTTTTCGTGAAGCGCTCCCTGCCATGCTCGAACTCCTTGACCTTATCGGCCGCGCCACGCTGGAGCCGCTTTGGTGGCCTGTGCTCCTGTGGACGGTAGTGGCGCTGCCCCTCTATGCCGCGCTCTGGCTGCGGCGCGGCGCCACGGCCCTCACGCACTATTGGGCGCGCGTGGCCCTGCTGATGAGCCTGCCGCTCAGCCTGGCGCTTGGAGCCACCGGCTGGCAACTTCCGCAGCAGGCCGTCGAGCACGCGGCCAGCGCTACAGGCCTGGATACCACGGTGATGGTGTGGACCGCCGCGCCTGCCCTGTCGGGTGTGGGTGTGGCGCCTGCCGGGGACGCTGCCGCCTGGTCCCTGCCGTTTGTGGGCTTCGGCCTGCTCACCGTGCTGGCCGCTGCAGCGGCGCTCTGGCGCCTGGCCCGCCTTACGCATGGGCTTTACCTGCTGCGCCGCTTACGCCGCGCTCTGCCCGACGCTACCGACCGGCGCGTGCAGTACAGCGCCCTGGTGGAGGTGCCCCTCACCTTCGGCTGGTGGCGGCCATGCATTGTGCTGCCCGTGGCGCTTCGCAATGAACCGGCGGCCGCCCGCCTGGCGCTTGCCCATGAGGCCGTGCATGTCCGCCGGCGCGACTACGCGGTGCTGCTTACCGCTCGCGCCGTAGCGGCTGTGGCTGCCTTGCATCCGCTGGTGCACCTGCTCCACCGCGACCTCCCTATTCTTTCCGAGGAGGCCTGTGATGCCGCGGTGCTGGCTCGTCCGGAGGTGCAAGCCGCCGCCTATGCCCGCCTGCTCCTGCGCTTTGCGGGCCCCGGTCCGGGCGGGCCCGCCCCCGCGCTGGCGTTCGGGCGCCCCAGCGCTACACCGTCAGCCGCTACGCTCATCCGACGCATCCGCACCATGACAGCTACACCATCGCCTGCTTCCCCCACGCGCAGCCTCGTGGCTGCGTGCACGCTCGCCCTGCTGGCCACGGCGCTGACCTTTCTTCCCACGCAGTCCACGGATGCGCAGCCCGACCGAGGCGCCACCTTCAACACGCAACATGAAGAGGTGCCCCTGCCTGCCTTCACGCCACCATCGCCGGCACCCGAGCCCCCCGCCACCGCTCCTGCGGTGGAGGACACGCCTCCGCAGCCCACGGGCGGCATGCAGGCGATCCAACAGATCATACGCTATCCAGACGAAGCCCGCCGCGACACCCTGCAGGGTACGGTGGTGCTCTCGTTTCTCGTAACGGCAGATGGCGAGGTGTCCGACATCGAAATTCAGCAGTCGGCAGCGGCTGTGATCGACTACGAGGTGGTCCGGGTGCTCCTCAACACCGACTTTGAGCCGGCCACGCGCGACGGTGAGGCCTACACTGCCGACATAACCTTTCCCGTGACGTTTCGGCTACAGGGCGGCTGGAACTCCGCTGTCGAACCGGTCTCCCCTGCATTTGATGAGGCGGCTGTTGAAACGACGTTTACCCTCAGCCAGGTCGTCGTAACCGCCATGCCTGCCCGCTAACGCTGCGCCTGCAGCTTGCCCGCGGGCGCGTCCTCCTGACTGGCGTCCGCCGGGTCGCCCTCCTCTATCAGGTACTTATTCCATGCGAAGACACCCCAGAACAGGAGCAGCGCCCCGATAAAGGCCATCCCGGCTTGCCCGGCAGCAATCAGCCAATGGGCCGGCATGAGGGTCGTCATGACCACCTCCTGGCGCGCTCCCGGACGGACGCGCACGTCCAGCTCAGCCTGCCCTTCGATCCGATCTTTGAGCGTGTGCGGGAAGGACAGGCCGCGCCAAACCTGCGTCGTGCCGTCTTCATCCGTCACCCGCAGCGTTACCGCGTCCAGCGTCACGTCCACCCGGTTGGTGGTGGTCATCTCCACCACCTCCGCCGTGGCTGCTTCACCTTCGAGGAAGGTTGCCCGGAGGTCGTAAGCCACCAGCGCCTGGTGCAGGGTCAAAAAGAAAAGCAGGGCCGGCAGCGCCCACATCAGGCGGGCCACCAGGCGCGTTGGAGTTAGGTCCACAGGGAACGCTCAAGTCAGTGCAAAGGGTGTAACTGTACAAACGTTACGTCAGGAACAGGTAGGGTTTCCAGCATTCATCCAACGTTCCAACATAATCGCGGATGAACATGACGTGGCTGGGCCGAAACGGCTTTCGCTTAAGCGGCATGGCCGCCTCCTCAGGCGTACGGTCCCCCTTCCGGTTGTTGCATGTGGTGCAGGCCGCCACGAGGTTTTCCCACGTGTCCCGCCCGCCGCGCGACTTTGGGTGGACGTGGTCCACCGTGAGGTGCGAGCGGCTGCCGCAGTACTGACACTTGAAGCGGTCGCGCCGCAACACATTCTTGCGGGAGAGCCCGATACGCCGGTAGGGCACACGGACGTACGCCTTCAGCCGGACCACACTGGGCCACGGCAGGCGCATGCTGGGCGAGCGTACGTAGCGTCCGTCTTCCGACTCTACCACATCGACCTTCTGCAGGTGCATGAGCACGATGGCGCGTTCCACGCTGCAGATGGTCAGCGCGCTGTAATCTTGATTGAGTAGGAGCACGTGGCCGTTCATCGTGGCTCCCCCTCCCCAGGCGTAACAACCTCAGGTACGCGTAACGCGCAGCTCACCCGAAAGGACCAGTAAAACGTGAAGTGACGTGCGGGTCTGAAGACGCAAACTCCGGTCTGTTATAAAGTGCGTACGGCAGTAGCTGTACATGCAGGAGCCACCCCGTATCAAAACCGATTTTCCTAACTCGTGTAAATGCAAGAGGTTTTCTGATCTACAGGATTTAATACACGGCCGTCACCCTTTGCAACGAGAGCATCGAACCCCCACGTGCCAGAGGCCTCATGCCCTGGCTAACGGAGCGGTCGAAGGCGGTTGCAGCATGCGCCAGCCCAGGCCCGCGGTTTAAAACACCAGCTGCAGTTGCAGTGCGGCGTGATGGCGGCGCGTATCTGCGTCGGCTCCGGTTTGGCGCAAGCTGTATCCTGCGGTGAGGCGATGCCGGTTAAACGGCCCCCCACGGAGGGCGCTCTGGCTGAGGATGCCGCCTACCGTCACAACGGTCTGCGTATCTTGAGGTCCGGGGCTTGCCTCGTTCATTCGTTCCGCACGCGCCAGCAGTTCCACCGCCCGGTGCACGCGCACCGCCCCCATGGCTGCTACGCCCCAAAACGTGTCGTCCGTGGCCGCAGGAACGTCCTCATACCAGATACCGATGGCCTCCGCCTTGAAGCGCACTGGCTGGCTGCCGGGGTCTGCGCCGTAGTACAGGTGTGCGCTCGCGTCCGTATAGCGCCGCCCGGTACCGTTGACCTCGGTGAGGCGGTTGCGCGAGGCATTGTAGCTCGCGTGCCCCCCCAGCTCCAGCCCGCTGACGGTAGGCACGCGGTAGGTGGCGAAGGCGCCACCGGCCAGGGAGAGGTCCTGCTCCGCTACCGGCGCATCGCTGGCGATCTCCGCCATCAGGTTGCGCTCGTTGGTGCCGTTGAACGCGGTGAGGTGCGCTGTGAGCGCGTCGGATTGGTACCGGAGCCCAGCGCCATACGTACGGCCATCCGCTCCCAGCGTGCGGGTGGCCCAGGCCACAGAGATGGTGGGGCGGTCGATGCTGTCGAGCAGCGGCAACAACGTTAGCGCGTAAGCCCGGGGCTGTGCGCCGATGACGCGGCCGGCATATACCGTCCAGGTATCGCTGACGCGCAGGTTGGCCTGTAGATCGATGAAAGACGCGGGCCCCACGCCGGCCCCGCCTTCCAGCTGTGCAAACAGATTCACCCGATCGCCCAGGTCGACTACGGTAAAGAGCCGGTAGCGCCGCACACCAAACCCGGCCGTCTCCGCATCCGTGCGTGCATCCCGGAGGTAGCTGAACCGCGGCTGCAGAAGACTACCAAAGCGAAACTGCACGTCGTCGTTAAGGGCGACTACCGTGCCGTCATCTGGCGCCTGTGCCGTGGCTGTGGGGGAGCCCTGCGGCCATAGCAACACGCAGCAAAGGAAGACGAGTAGCGTAGCAGTACGAGGCATAACGATGAGGCACGTGCGAAGGAAATCGAGACAGGCTGGTCCAACCGCCTGCCATAGGTTCGCTGATTCCTTCCGTAGCTGCAAGCGCTACGTGGTGCTGGACGTGGCAACTTGATGAAAACTGCCCGTTAGGCCTCGGTTGAAGCTACTTCGTCACGTTTGGCACCACGGTCGGTAACTGGGCATCCAGCGCCTGCAGCGCATCCAGTACGAGCGCGGCCGCCTGCACAAAAAAGTCCGGGGTGATGCGGTCGAAGGTGTCGGAGGGGGCGTGGTAGCCAGGATGATCCTCCACCCCAAAATATACAAAGGGGATCCCTGCCTCATGGAACGGGGCATGATCAGAGGCCAGTGTCCAATCGGCTTGCTCCGGGTGGTCGGGCTGATCGTGGCCAAACAGCAGGTGCACGTCATGGCGCGCCCCTACTGCTTCCAGCACCGGCCGCAGGCGCGGGTAGGGGTGCGTGCCTGCGGCGTACAGCTCGTTGGCAGGACTGCGGCTTATCATGTCCATATTCACATTGAGGCGAAGCTGCCCCCGCTCCACCGGGAGATCTGCCATAAAGGCGCGGGCGCCCCGCAGGCCGTGCTCCTCGGCATCCAGGAAGAGCAGCAGCGAG
>JAAAOI010000079.1 GCA_009908945.1 Bacteroidota bacterium | reverse complement strand
GTGGATAGCCGGGAGCAGTAGCCGGGATGCGCTGCTGTGCATTGGAGAGGGGCGAAAACGACGGGTAGCCCGCCAGGGCGCGAGACAGGAATGGCTGATAGCACGGCCCGCGCTGATGGCCCGCGAGCGTGACAGACGGCCATCGCCAAAACTTTGTATCCAGCGCGGATCTGGCTCGTACCTCTTCTCATTCAATCATGAAAGCGGTTCCGAGATACCTAAAGCGATTATTGCTGTCGATGAAGCAGGCTGTCCTTCTGTTGTTGTGGCTTTATCTGCTGGCCCCTTCCAGCGCTGCGCAGGATCTTTCGATAACCGGCGCGGGCCGGGCGCACCCGGTACTGCAGGCCCATCCGGCTACAACGGCGATAACCGTGGATGGCATGCTTGGCGAACCAGCGTGGGCAGAAGCTCCGGCAGCAACGGATTTCGTACAGTTTGAGCCTGACGAAGGGGCGGCACCGTCGCAGCGTACCGAGGTGCGTATCCTGTACGGCGAACGCGGCCTCTATATCGGAGCCATGCTGTACGACGATGAGCCCGAGCGCATCCAGAACCGCCTCACGCGCCGCGATAATCGTAACCAGGCCGACTGGTTCGACGTCTCGATCGACTCGCGGCTTGATCGGCAAACGGCCTATACCTTTGCGGTGAACGCTGCGGGGGTACAGCGGGATGGCCTTACCCAAGGCGGTACAGACACCGCCTGGGATGCCATCTGGGAGTCAGCGGTGCAACTCACCGCTGCAGGCTGGAGGGTCGAAATGCATATCCCGTATTCGATGCTCCGCTTTTCGCGGGGGGCCTCTCAGCAGTGGGGCCTACAGTTCGAACGCCGCATTCCTCGTACGGGCGAGCGGCTTGAATGGGCGTTCACGCCGCGGACCGAACGAGGAGGGCGGCCGGTGGCCGAATATGGCCGGTTAGTACAGCTGGATGATGTGCGCCCGCGCCGCAATATCCAGGTCTTCCCCTACCTCGTCTCGCAGGTCGACACGCGCGAAGGAGAAGACGCGGGCGAATTACAGGCTGACGAACGGTTCGATGCCGGCACGGATGTTCAGGTCGGCCTCGGCCCGAATGTTACCCTCACCGCAACGATCAATCCCGACTTCGGCCAAGTCCAGTCCGATCCTGCCACCCTGAACCTGACGGCGTTTGAGACCTTCTTCCCTGAGCGCCGGCCGTTCTTTACGAAGGGGTCCCAGTTTTTCAGTTTTGACCAGCAGGGCGGCAGCCTGCTCAATACGCGGCGTATCGGTTCAGCCGCGCCGATCATCGGAGCCGCAAAAGTGACGGGCCGAACCCCGGGGGGCCTCTCCTTCGGCGGGATGGCGGCTCTTGAAGGCGACGCCTTTTCCCCACAGCGTGCCTACGGCGTAGGGAGCCTCCAACAGGATATTGGCACCTACTCGAACGTGGGCGGCATGCTCACCGCCTTCGAAGGCTCGCGCGGCGGGATCGACCGCCGGTCCGTGGCCGGTGGCGTCGACTGGGACTTCAGGCTTGCCGGCAACACGTACCAGATTCGCGGCCATGCCAGCTTCAGCCACCGCACCCCGCGCGGCGCGCCCGGTCGCCGCCCCAACACCGGCGTTTCGGCATCTACACGCCTGGCGCGCGTTCAGGGCGCTACAACGTATCGCATCCGCGGGAGCATCCTCGACGACCAGTTTAATCCGAACGATATAGGGCGGCTGCGGCAAAACAATTACTTCCGTATTCGTGCGCGCATCGACCACGAGTTTAATGGCGGCCAATCGTTTGGTGCCTTCCAGCGAGCGCGCGCTCGTTTCTCGTTAGGCCAGAGTTGGACCTACGATGAACGGCTGAGTCGCGGCATCGGGCATTTTGCACGTACCACCTGGACGTTTCGCAATTTTAGCCGGATCCGCCTGTGGACGTCGAGCGATTACCTGGTGGGCGGCTATGACGTGTTTGAAACGCGCGGAGAAGGCCCACGGGCGCGGCCTCGCGAATTTGACGTAGGCTTGAACGTGCGCTCCGATACGCGGCGCCGCTGGCAGGTGAGCCCCCAGCTCTCCACCAGCCTTCGCCAGGATGATGGGATCGGGTACGAGGTCGAATACGCGGCGCCGCTGGCAGGTGAGCCCCCAGCTCTCCACCAGCCTTCGCCAGGATGATGGGATCGGGTACGAGGTCGAGCTTGGCAGTAGCTGGGATGCCAATCAGCACCTTTCCTTCTCGGCTTCCACCTCGTACGAGCGCACCGATGACTTCATCGAATGGGCCTCCAATGAAACCGTAACCCGGCAGGATGACGCGTGGTTGTTTGCAGGCGATGAGGCCCGCAAAGTGAACGGCTCGCAGACCTCTCTTGACGCGTTGTTCGCCCCCCGCCTCACCGGAACAGATCAAGCAGTCCTCCCAATCTATGGCGCACGAGATACGCGCACGCTGGATTTTGAACTCAGTGCGGATGTAACGCTTTCGCCCGCACTCTCCGTCGAGCTGTTTGGGCAGCTCTTTGCGGCGCGCGGTCAGTACCACGGGTTTCAGATCTTGCAGACGAGAGACCGGCTCGCATCATTCGAAGCTTATCCCCGACGGCACGACTTTGCGATAAGCAGCTTTATCGCCAATACGGTGCTTCGCTGGGAGTATCAGCCCGGATCAGAACTCTTCGTCGTGTGGTCGCAGTCGCGACGCCAGCGCCTTGACGATCCGTTCTTCTTTGACGAACCCGGCCCTTCGCCTTTCGAACCCTCCACCATGGACCGCATGGGCGCTATCTTTGGTGACTTTCCGAGCAACACGTTTTCGGTTAAGCTGAGCTACGCCATCACGAGTTGAGGCAATGGCTGTCGGGGCGTCGCTACCGGGGCAGAAGACAGGGCGCTCTGCAGGTACGGTGCCATCATCGGCCCTACCGTTGATCCCGTCGAAAGCGAGGCCGGCGCAGGCCGTCCTCCGCAGCAGCACCGTCAGCACGCTCGTGGTAAATCGCCGAGGGCAGGGGCCATGTGCCTGCAGCACCCGCATCGCTCAGTCATGCGGATGAAAACGCCGCAGCGCTTTCCGAACGGCCTCCTCATCGCCGGCAAACGTGACGCGGTCGCCGGCCTCCAACCGGTCATCCGCAGTGGGCACGCGGGTTTCGCCGTTGCGCCCCACGACGACAATAATACACCCGTCTGGAATCTCGGGATTTACCTCGCGGATGGACTGCCCCACCAGGTCTTTAGCCGTTAGCTCCACCTCTTGCACGTCGTGCCCCTCGCCCAGTTCGTTCATCCAGTGGTTGAGCGCCGGACGTTCGATCTCATTGTCAATGGCATGGGCCGACGCCATCGACACGTCAATGGCCGTCACGTCTAAGGTGTTGAACGCGTCTGCGTTCTCGGTCTTGTTCACCCGCGCATAGACGTGCGGCACGCCAAACTTCGCCCGGGCCAGCTGGCACACCAGCAGGTTCTCATTGTCTTTCTGGGTAACCGCTATGACCTGTTTCGCATCTGCGATGCCAGCGCGGCGCAGCGTTTCCGGCTCGGTGCCATCACCTTTTTCGACCGTGAACCCTGCGTCTCGTGCGCGGTCCACGGCGGCTTCATCGTCTTCCACAATGATGACAAACTCGCCGCGGTTTTGGAGCCGCGTGGCCAGCATCGTTCCAACGCGGCCGCCGCCTACTACCAGTGTTTTCATGGGTGATACCCCCAGTGCATGAGCAATGTAGCGTGCCAATCCGGCCTCCAGCACGACGGTTACGAAGATAACCAGGAAGACGGCCCCCGTCAGCATTTCCGCAGTGGCCGTGTCGCCGCCCGCCGCCAGTTCCAGGGCAAACAGGGTGGCCACGCTCGCCGGAATAATGCCGCGCGGGCCAACGGCGCTGAGAAAGAGCCGCTCAGCGATGGTGAAGCGTGCTTCGCCTACGGTAGAGAGCGCGACTACGAGCGGGCGAATCGCCAGGACGATAGCTGCCACCACGGCTACGCCCGCAGCGCCCAGGGCTACCATCGCTCCGATGTCGATCAACGCGGCCAGCGCGATAAATACAAAGGACAGAAAGATCAGGGTCAGGTCGCGCCCGAACGTCTCCATCGACTCACGGTGCGGGAGATCCAGATTACCCAGGATCAGCCCTGCTGTAGCGGCTGCCGCCACCCCGGCTTCTGCCGCCACCAACTCCGCCAGCGCAAACGCGCCGATGCCCGCGCTCAGAAACAGAAACCGGGCCACCTGCAGGGCCGCGCGGGGGACCAGGTTGCGCCTCAGCAACTGATAGATGATCCAGGCGGCCAACCCGCCAGCCGCGAGGCCCACGCCCATGCGCTCAGCAAACATCCCGAGGCTCGCCAGTGCCCCTCCATCACCGTGCAGCATGGTTTCGTAGATAACGATAGCCGCAATCGCTGCCGTCACGTCGTTGATGATGCCCTCGGCTTCCAGCACCGAGGCCACGTGCTCCCGCACCCGCACCACTTCAAGAATGGGCGTGATGACCGTAGGCCCCGTCGCTACCAGGAGCGCCCCGACGAGGAGCGACAGCTCCCATGAGACCTCCAGCAGCAGGTACACCGCACCCGCCGTGCCCAGCAGGGTCAGAGCAGCCCCTGCCGTTACCAGCCGCAGCGTGACGGTCGCCGCCTCCTGCAACCGGGACAGGCGTAACTGAAAGGCCCCATCAAAGACGATAAGGGCTACGCTAAGCCCCACGATTACCGAAAGGCCCTCACCAAACAGTTCAAACGTAATCAG
>JAAAOI010000114.1 GCA_009908945.1 Bacteroidota bacterium | reverse complement strand
CGTCCGCTGATGAGTCGTCGTC
This sequence comes from Bacteroidota bacterium, assembly GCA_009908945.1. Taxonomy (GTDB): domain Bacteria; phylum Bacteroidota; class Rhodothermia; order Rhodothermales; family Salinibacteraceae; genus Tc-Br11-B2g6-7. Next base: position 4,721 of record JAAAOI010000114.1, on the reverse strand, counting down.
GGAGTCTTCAGGCGCAGGTCGACTTGAGGTGGTGAGGGTCTTGATGATGACCACGCCATTGGCCCCGCGCATGCCATACATGGAAGTATCGACCGGGTCCTTCAGTACGCGAATGGATTCAATGTCGCGGGGATTAAGACCGATGAGCGCGCGTCCGGGAGCCGCCTCAATGGGCATGCCATCCACCACGTACAGCGGCTCACTGCTGCCCACGATGCTGTTCTGCCCACGGATAATCACGCGGATGCCGCGCGCCGATTGTTGCACCCGCACCCCGGAGACCCGCCCGACGAGCAGGTCCTCCACGCGGCGGGCCCGCGTGCGGTCGGTATCGTCGATCTCCACCGCTGCTGTATCTCGCGTGGCACGTTCGTCCCCTACCACTTCATCGCTGCTGCTGCAACCGGTCATCACAACGATGACGCCAAGGGCCAGAACACCCACCATCCTATGAACCCAACAGAGCCTCTGCGTGCCTACATCCATGCGATCCCCGCACACTAAACAGCCAGAAGCGCGACATCCCCGCAGAAGTGCAGTGATCACCGCGCGTGTTTATGCGATTTCATCTTATCTCTATAGACGGGTCCACGGGGCTAAAGTTGCCTAAGCGTCTGTAGCGCTGAAGGATAGCGCCCCCTTAGCTTCGGGCAAACGCCAGCGTGGCCACATGCACGGCTGCTACGTCGGCTTCGTGAAGGGCGGCCGCTGCCGCGGTAAGGGTGGCGCCGGTGGTGAGGACATCATCAATCAAGTAAACGGTGGCCCCGCTCAGCGCCTCCGGTACCCGCACAGCAAATGCATCGGCCACGTTAGCCTGGCGCTGCTTCCGGCTGAGCCGGGTTTGTGAGGCCGTCGCGCGGGTGCGGTGCAGCGCCGACCGAACCGATGTCCCCAGCGCATCGGCCAGGCCCTCTGCCAGGAGCGCGCTCTGATTATAGCCGCGTTCCAGGTGCCGGGTGCGGTGCAAGGGGATAGGGACGACGAGGCCGCCATCGGCGTGCGCCGTCGGGAAGAGGTGGCGCATCCAACGCCCCAGCGTGCGGCCCTGAGCCGGGCGGTTGCCGTACTTCAGGCTATGCTGCACACGCTGTACCACGCCGCCTGTATCAAAGGCCCAGAGCGCCTGCGCTGAGGCCAGCCGTTCCCCTCCCGATAGGCGCCGGATGTGGTCCAGCACGGTCGCAGGAGCCGGCCGCTCCAGCCGCCGTACACACGATGCACACAGCGGCACGTGCACCTCTGGAACGGCCGCTCCACAGCCGAGACATTGCGGCGGGTAGAGCAGGCGCAGGAGCCCGGCAGCATGCCGCTGCAGCCAGCGCAGCGGTGGCAGAGAGGAGGGCAGACGCATGAGCAGCGGGGGGGGGAAGGGGAGTACCGACCGACGGCAAGGCAGCGCTACCCTCAATATCAGGCTTTTTCCCCTGCCCCGCAATCGCCTGGCACATCCCGCGCGATGGCCCGTGCAACGGTGGATCCATTATGCCAACTGCCCCCTGCTACCCGTGAATGTTCTTGCCCTGGAGCCCTGGTACGGCGGCTCTCACCGCGTTTTCCTTGATAGCCTTGTAAAGCATAGCCGGCACACGTTTCGGACGGTCACGCTCCCTGGGCGGTTTTGGCGCTGGCGCATGGAAGGCGGCGCCGTGTCGCTGGCGCAGAAGGCGATCAAAGCGTATCAGGACGGCTTCGTGCCGGATGTGATCTTTGCATCGGACATGGTCAACCTGCCGGCATTTCTGTCGCTGACCCGGCCCATGCTGAGCGATGTGCCTGCCGTGGTATTCTTCCATGAAAACCAGCTGACCTATCCGATCCCGGAGGAGCAGACGCGCGACCGTGCCTACGGCATCATCAACTACCTCTCGGGGCTGGCAGCCGATCGGCTGGTGTTTAACTCACAGTTTCACCACGACGAGTTCATGGAGGCCCTGCCGTCGCTACTACGCGACTTTCCGGATCACACCAACATCCACACCGTGCATGACCTCAAGGCCCGGAGCGAGGTGCTGTATCTGGGGCTGGACCTGGAGGCCCACGAGGCCTACCGCGATGCCGAAGGGCCCAGCCCGTCCACCCAACCGTACACCATTCTGTGGAACCAGCGCTGGGAGTACGATAAGAATCCGGGCGCCTTTTTCGAGGTCATGAATCGCCTGGATGACGCCGGGCATGACTTCCGCTTGATCCTGGCGGGAAAGCACTTTCGCACGCAGCCGGAGGCGTTTAAGCGGGCCTTCGAGCGCTATGCGGAGCGCATCCGGCACTACGGCTACGCGGATACCTTCGACGAGTACAGCCGCCTTCTGCATCGGGCGGACCTGGTGGTCTCTACCGCCATCCATGAGTTCTTCGGTATTGCTATGATGGAGGCGATCTACTGTGGCTGTCACCCATTGCTGCCCCGCCGGCTGAGCTACCCCGAGCTGATTCCGGATGAGTTGCATCGCCCCCTGCTGCATGCCCCGATCCTGTACGACACGCAGGATGACCTCTTCGGCCACCTGGCATCTATCCTCGGGGGCGACGAGCGCCCGCTGCCCTTGCCGACCCTCAAAGGCATCGTCGAACCCCTCGGATGGAGCACGCACGTGAACGCCTACGATGACCTGCTGGAAACGGTAGCACGATCCGACCAGTCGCGCCCGGTACCTTCCGCCCCGCTGGGGGCAGCGTAGCATCGCCGCGAATGAACCCTGTAGAGGTGCACGAGGTAGCAAAACGACAGCAGCAAGCCCGCTTATGCCCTCGGCATCCATCACCTCGTATGTCCTATGGCTTGGTCCGCCTTGCGAATCCTTGCATGCAGCCTCATGCTTTCTTGCGCGCTGCTGGTGGCCTGCGGGGGGCGTGACGAAGCGCCGCCACCCGAGAGTGATATTGAGGTGGGCATAGAAGAGGATACCGCGACTGAAGCCCTTGTGCGGCAACGGTTGACCGTGGCGGTAGCGTCGGACGAGCGGGTGCTGGTGAACGGGCAACCGGTGGCGATGGAGGAGCTGGCCGACCACGTCCGTACGCTGGGCGAGGGGCGCACCCTGGATGCCACCATCGTGCCGTCTGCCACGGTCGACGCGCCTGTGCTGCGCGACGTGGAGCAGCGGTTGCGGGATGCCGGCGTGGCAACTGTTGAGGTGGTAGGGGAAGGAATGTAGTCAGCCGCACTGTCATCCCTCCGCTGCCGTGAGCAGCTGGCCCGAAGAGCGTGATGCCCTTCTACGTAAGCCGCTTCGGCTTCTCTGGCGCTTCACGTAGCACCGCGATGAGTTCGGCCAGCATCATGGCAGTGGCCCCCCAGACGGTGCATCCTGCGATGTCGAAGTACGGCACCATAACCGTGGTGCCATGCAGGTCCCAGGGCTCGCAGCATCGCGTCTCGGGGTCCAGCAGGCGGGCGAGGGGGGCATGCACGAGGCGGTCGACTTCACGCGGGTCCGGCGTGAAGCCCACCGATGCGGCCGTGGTGCCAACAAACGGATAGACGCAAAACGCGGTTGGCGGAACGAAAAGGGGCGTGAGGGCGCCATGCAGGGTAACGGCATCGGGGCGAAGCCCGGTCTCCTCGTGTGCTTCGCGCAGAGCCGTACGCCGGCAGGACTCGCCGGCCTCCCGGCTCCCGCCGGGAAAGGATACCTGCCCAGCGTGGTCGTGCAGATTGCCGGACCGAACCGTCAGCAGTACCGCGAGGCCGTGCTCGTGCGGGTGCAGCAGTGCCAGCACGGCGGCCTCGCGGCAGTTCTTGCCGTTTACCTGGGCCTGCTCCGGTGCCATCCGGTAGGCCGGGGCCATCTGCAGCTGCGCCTGCGTACCGGGGAGCGGCTCCCGCAGACGGCGGTCCAGAAATGACTGCAGGGTGGAGAGGGCGGCAGCAGACATGGCACCAAAGACAGTGAAAATAGGCCTCAAAAACAAAAACTCCCGGCTGGTGGGTCCCAACCGGGAGAACTGTGGCTGACGGTGGTACGCCAGCCCATGGCACTTTGGGGCGTTTAGCTGATCTCGATGCGGCGCGGCTTCGTTTCTTCAGCCTTCGGCACCTCTACCGCTAACACGCCGTTGTCGTACGTGGCGCGGATGGCATCCTGCTTGATGGTTTGTGGCAGGGTGAAGGAGCGGAAGAACTGGCCGAAGGAACGTTCGACACGCACCGCGTTGGTGCCTTCTTCGCGCGTTTCTTCTTTGCGCTCGCCGCGAATGGTCAGCGTGCCATCCTGCAGGTTGATGTCCACATCGTCCTTGTCAACGCCCGGGAGATCCAGGTGGATGTGGTACGCATCTTCCGTCTCCGACAAGTCGACGCGCGGCGTCCAGCCCGTTGCGGGGGCTTCCACGGTCGCCGTCGGCCGGATACATGTTTTGGAAGACGGAGTCGATCTCGCGCTGCAGGCGGCGCAGTTCGTTGCTCGGGGAGAAGCGAATCATACTGGTCATAGCTATTCACCTCTGTGCGTTTGTGGGTGGTGCGTGATCGCTTACGTACTTCATCCACACAGTGGAGCAAGGCACATTCCATGCCGTTCAGGGGTGCCAGAACGGCAATGCCGGAACGCTGCGCCCACGGGCCGCCAGGCCGTCGCCGGAAAATATGACACAGCCGCGAGACCCGTTGACAGGCGGGCGTGCAAAGCCGTCGGGCCCGAGGCTGTCTACGCGGCAGGGTACTGCGGCTGGGCGGGCAGCAGGCGGCCGCTGGCCTGCCCAAAGCCAACCTGATAGTC
>JAAAOI010000148.1 GCA_009908945.1 Bacteroidota bacterium | reverse complement strand
CTGCTGCACGCGCCGCGAGCGGTCCGGGTCGTACATATTCAGGATGGAAGCCTGCTCAAAGACGCTGGTGGCGCCGTGGCCCTGCGGGTGCTCTGCGTTCCCCTCCACTTTGGTCGGGCGCCCTTCGCTGTTGCGGACCAGCAAGCTGCGCAGGTGGCCCTGGAAAGGCCGCGCCGTGGCATAGCGCATGGCCACCCCTTCGATGACCTCCTCCGGCTTCCGCGCGTACGGCAAAATCTTTTCTACCGGGCGCCGGCAAGCGGCCAGCCCGCCCATGGCCAGCGAGGCCCCCATGAGCTGGAGGAACTGCCGTCGGTTAGCGCCACTGGGCGGCTCTTCTGCTCCGGGCCGAAATTCGTTCTGGGTAACCTCCTTGTAGTCGGGGTCCTCCTTCAACTGAGCCACGCTGCGCCAGAACCGCTGCTTGGGCTTCTCGCGGTACGCATCGTCCGCCTCAATCACAGGAAGCTCAATCATGCCATCGCCTGAGGCGCCGGCGGTATTCGCCCCGGTAGTAGCGCGGGAGTCGGAGGGAGAGTGATCGTCGGCCATAGCAGCGCCTTCGTCCGTCTGAGGGTTACGCATCAAGAATTGCAGGGGGTCTAATAGTGACAGGCAGAGCAGTTGGTTGGCGGCTGAATGCCTTCTTGCCGAATACGCTCCAGGTTGCGCTCTACGAAGTCGGCCGGCTGCACGTAGTTCATCGTCGTGATTTCCTCTTCGGGGCGCAGGTATAGCTCCGGCTGGCGGTGACACTCGAGGCACCAGCCCATGGACAGGGACTCCGCCTGATAGACGACCTCCATCTCGCTGATTTGGCCGTGGCAGGTTTCGCATCCGACGCCTGCGTTTACGTGGCCGGCATGACTAAAGTGCGCATAGTCGGGCAGGTGATGGACCTTCACCCACTCAATGGGGCGCCCGGAGGCCCAACTCTCCCGCACAGGCAGCAGCTTCAGCGACTGCGTCTGGATCTGATTATGGCAATTCATGCAGGTTTGTGTGGACGGCACGTTCGCGTGGCTGGAGACCTCCACCCAGTTGTGGCAGTACTGGCAGTCCATGCCCAGTTCGCCGGCATGCAGGCGGTGGCTAAACTCCACCGGTTGGCTGGGTTGGTACCCCGTCCACAAAAAGTCGGGCGAGAAGTAGTACCACACCAGCAGGATTAGGAGCACGCCGCCAAACATAGTGCCGACCAGCGATACAACCGGCAAGTTGTTGGCCTTTTTCGGAAAGATCTGAGGCATTGCGGGGCGTCAGGCGAGTTGGATGTAAGGCATGGGAAGCGCGCTGCGAGGCGGCTGAAAAGAAGGCTGCGAAGGTAAAGCAAAAGGGCTTGGCCGGTACGAGCGCGGACTCCTGAAGCATCAAGTAACGCCTAATGTACAATACCAACACGTTATGTTACAACTATTCAGAAGCCGTAACGGAGCGGGATGTAGTCTATTCACATCATCTTAGAGACCTGCCTCCTGTGCAAATGAAAGGCTGTTAACTTCTTGTTCTGTAGGACTCTGAGTTGTAATGATAGGTCCCGCGGTGCCAGCATATCCACGGAACCTCAATCTCCGAGGCTGGGCTGCGATGCAGGGTCGGCTATTCCATCTGCCCGTGCCGCGGGGTAGGCAGCAGGCCGGCGTTGCTGTGCCGTCAGCAGTTCGTCTACGGCGGCGCTGCTGTTGAGCATCGTGCGCGTGATCCGCTGAAATCGCCAGCTTAGCAGCACGGCGGCCACCGTCAGCCCGGTTACCAGCCCCCACCAGAGCCCCACGGCGCCGAGGCCCAGGTAGAGCCCCAGCCCGGCCCCAACGCCCAGCCCCAGGCCCCAGTACGAGATAAACGCGATGACCATGGGCACACGGGTATCTTTGAGGCCGCGGAGGGCACCCGCAGCGGCTACCTGCAGCCCGTCGGCCACCTGAAAGACTGCGGCCACCCCCAACAGGGTGGCGGCCAGCGAGATGACGGCGGGGGCGTCGGGGACGGTCTCTGCCATGAAGGCCCGCGCAATGGGCTCCGGGAAGAGCCAGAACAGGAGCGCCGTCCCTACCGTGCAGGCCGTGGCCAGCGACAGCCCCGCGTATCCCGCCCACCGCGCCTGCCGGGGCGTGCGTGCGCCTATTCGCTGCCCCACCCGCACGGAGGTTGCAATGCCCACGCCCAGGGGGAGCATGAAGGCAATGGCCGCGCACTGCACGGCGATCTGATGGGCCGCCAGTTCAATCGTACCCAGCAGGCCAACCAGCAGGGCCGTCATGGTGAAGAGGCCCGCTTCCATCCCCCACTGCACCCCGATGGGCCAACCGATGCGAAACAAGGCCCGGAAGTACGTAGGATCGGGCCGCCCCACGTGCTCAAAAATATGGTAGGCCTGAAAGTCGGGGGTCTGCACTACGTACAGCAGCAAGAGCCCAAACATAGCAGCATACACGAGCGCACTGGCGATGCCGGTGCCGACCAGCCCAAGCGCGGGGAAGCCCAGCGCGCCAAACATCAGCACGTAATTGGCTCCTACGTTGAGCACTGCACAGGCAATGATGATAAGGGTAACGGGCAGGGGCCGAGAGACGCCTTCCACAAAACACCGCAGGGCCATGAACCAGAACGCCGGGAGCAGCCCCAGGGCCATCATCCGGAGGTATGCCTGCGCAATCTCAGTCGTAGGCTCGGCCTGCCCCATCAGGCGCCAGAGTGGGGCTACGTTCCAGAGCAGGAGCACCGCCGGCACAGCCAGCGCCAGCCCCAGCCAAAAGCCCTGCCGTACGGCGCGCCCGGCTTTCCGCGGGGCGCCGCCGCCAAACGCCTGCGACACCATCGGCCCCACCGCCGACAGCACCCCGAAGCCCATCACCAGAATAAAGAAGAAGGTGGTGTTGCCCAGGGCCACGCCGGCGAGCTCGTCTGCGCCCAGGCGGCCTACCATCAAGGTGTCCACAAAGCCGAGCGAGACCTGCCCCAGCTGGGTGGCCACCACGGGTGCCGCCAGGGGCAGCAGGCGCTGCACTTCGGTCTGATAGATGCGGGATACGGACGGCACAGCAATACACAACTACTTGAAAAGGAGGGCCTATACGCACCGGCCTCTCGGGCGTTCGTAGGGCGCCCCGCGTCTGCCCGCCCCCACGTCTGTTCGCCCCCGCGGCGTACCAGCGCCCGGCTGCCCGCTACCTCGTCTGCAGCTGATGCACCACCCGGATGCACCGCCCCTTCACGTAAGGTAGCTCGGCCGCGGTGGCCGCCGCCTCGGCTGCCGGCGTGTGCACCCCCAGTTGGGGCCACACTACGGGTGGGTGCTCCTGCTGCGTAGCCCGGGCTACGGCATCCTCCACCATCGCGGCGGCTGCCGAAGGCCGGCGAAAAATATTGACGATGTCAATGCGCACATCCACCGGTACCGCGGTAAGGTCCGGGTAGCTGGTAAGGCCCAGCGCGGCCTCAATCTCGGGATTGACCGGCACGATGGTGTAGCCAGCATCCTGGAGGTAGCGCGCGATTTGATGGCTGGTGCGCGTCAGGCGGTTGGAGCAGCCGACCACGGCAATGGTCTGGGCGGCCTGAAGATGATCGGCTGGGGCCATCGATGCGAAAGGACGGTTGGGAGTAGAAATCGGCCCATGAGGAACGCGCCGTGCGCCTCTGGTGTCCTTGCCGTATAGCCACGCCGAGCCTTCGTCACACGGTTCTCATGCCATCTGTGTGCGGTTGGTCTGCGGATTTGTATATTGAAGGTTCCACCACGCCCCGTACGACTGCTGCATCACCACTGCCTGCTATGCCGAACGCCGACTCACAATACCTCCTCGACTTCGAGAAGCCCCTCGTAGAGCTGGAGCAAAAGCTCGACGAGATGCGCACGCTCGACGCGAACAACCTCTCCATTGACCTCTCGGAAGAGATCACTGCGCTGGAGTCGCGCGTGAAGGAGTTGGAGCGCTCCATCTACCAGAACCTCACACGGTGGCAGCGGGTGCAGATCGCCCGCCACCCGCTGCGGCCCTACACGCAGGACTTCATCGACGCCCTCACGGAGGACTTCGTAGAGCTTCACGGCGACCGCGCCTATGGCGACGACCGCGCCATCGTGGGCGGCTTTGCCTCGTTCAAAGGAGCGCGGCACGGCTATGAGGACCAGACGGTGCTCGTGCTCGGCCACCAAAAAGGGCGCGACACCAAGGAGCGCAAGTTTCGGCGGTTTGGGATGCCCAACCCCGAAGGCTACCGGAAGGCGCTCCGGCTGATGAAGCTGGCGGCCAAGTTCAACAAGCCCGTCATCACGCTGCTGGATACGCCCGGCGCGTTCCCCGGCCTCGAAGCCGAGCAGCGAGGCCAGGCCGAGGCCATCGCCCGTAACCTGTTTGAGATGGCCCAACTGCCGGTGCCGATTGTGGTGGTCGTGATCGGCGAAGGCGCTTCCGGCGGAGCGCTGGGCATCGGGGTGGGCGACCGCATGCTGATGCTGGAAAACGCCTGGTACTCGGTGATTTCTCCGGAGAGCTGCTCGTCTATCTTGTGGCGCTCCTGGGATTACAAAGAAGAAGCCGCCCGGGCGCTGAAGCTCACAGCGCCGGACCTCGTGGAAGTTGGCGTGGTGGACGAGATCGTGCCGGAGCCCACGGGTGGGGCCCACCGTGACCCAGAACAGCTCTTTACCACCACCGGGCAGGCCATCGGGCGGGTGCTCCACGACCTGCAGGCCCTCTCCGTACCCGACTTGTTGGATGCCCGCCTGCGCAATCTCGACCAGATGGGCATCTTCGACGAGACGCCGGCAACCACCTCCATTGCCGCCCCTACCTCGTAACGCCTTCTGCTGCTTGCGTAACCGGCTTGCCTCATGGCGACCTATCAGTTTGACTACGTGCACC
>JAAAOI010000069.1 GCA_009908945.1 Bacteroidota bacterium | reverse complement strand
TGAGCCCGGCCGGCTTCTGCCCGCTGCAGGCAGCCCGCTGGCCCGGGGCGTTGGCGCCGGGGCAGCGTTCACGGCGCCGCCCGTTGGGGCGAGTTACGGCGTCGCAGCCGTCATGGCTACGTCCAGGAAGTAGGTAGCCGTGATATCGCGCAGCCCTGGGATAAAGCCGACGACCACCAGCAGCACGAGACACAGAGAGAGCACCGCAAGCGAGGAAAAGGGAACGTTGAAGGCTGTGCCCGTAGCGGGCGCCTCTGCGGGCCGCTCCTCGGCCGTCTTAAACGAGAAGACGTACACCACGCGCAGGTAGTATCCGGCTGAAGCCACGCTGGCCAGAAGGCCAATCACAGCCAGCCAGGTCAGGCCCGCGTCAATAGCTGGGCCGAACACCGCCACCTTCCCAAAGAAGCCGCCGAACGGTGGGAAGCCAATCAAGCTAAACATGAATACCGCCATGGCCAGCCCGAGGAAGGGCCGCTGCGTGCCAATGCCGGCCAGCGAGTCGATGGTTTGCTCCCGTCCGGTCTTGCCATCCCACTCCAGCAGCGCAATTACGCCAAACGCACCAATGTTCATGACAGAATAGATCAGCAGGTAGTACAGGGCGCCGGAGTACCCGGCCGCCGTTCCCGCGGCCAATCCCACTAAAATGTAGCCCCCATGTGCGATTGACGAGTAGGCCAGCATACGCTTGACGTTGTCCTGCGCAAGCGCCAGCACATTTCCGGCCACCATCGTGAACACGGAGATAACGGCCAGTACGGTGGTCCAGCGCTCCGGGGGAAGCGCGTAGTATAGCACCAGGATAAGGGCTGTGAAAGCGGCTGCTTTCGAGGTTGTTGACATGTAGCCGGTCAGCGTTGTGGGCGCGCCCTGGTACGCGTCGGGCGTCCACATGTGAAACGGGACCGCGCTGACCTTGAAGAAAAACCCGACGAGTAGCAGGCCCACCCCAGCCCAAAACATCACCGTTGCCCCGCTTTGCGCAAAGCCGGTCTGCATTTCGTGCAGATATACGGTGCCTGTGGCCCCATACAGCAGGGCGATGCCGTACAGGAAGAAGCCCGTAGCAAACGCCCCCAGCACAAAATATTTAAACGCGCTCTCTACAGCGCCCTCATCATCGCGCACCAGCCCCACGAGGATGTACAGGCACACGCTCATCGTCTCCAGCCCCACGAAGAGCATAATCAAGCTGTTGCCCGTGGCGAGGGTCATCATCCCGACGGTCGCAAACAGCATCAGGGCATACACTTCGCCGTAGGCGTGCTTGATCTTCTGCAGGTAGGGAGCTGACAGCACCACCGACAATAGCGTACCTCCCAGCAGCACCATGTTGATGAAGGCCGCAAATCCACCCGCTCGGATGTTTCCGTAGAAGAGGGTCGTCTGCTCTGTTGCCAACTGGCTGCCTTCAAGCACAAGGCCAACGGCCAGCGCGCCGCCGGCAATCCAGGGAAGCAGCGGGTCGTTGTTGCGGAACGCGTCCCACACGACGATCACCAACCCTGCCAGAGCAAGCAACACGAGGGGAAACGCCCCCGCGAGGTCGCCAAGCATGGCGTCGTAAGCCTGAGAGAGGTCCATAGCGTCATCAAAAAGAAGTCAGTAGATGCCCGGGGTGGGCCCGGAAGAAAAAAACAGGCGTTACACCCACGAGAACCCGTTGATCTCACGCGCCAGCGCCACGTCCATGCCCGTCACTTTATTCCCAGCGTCATGGGTCGTGAGGGTGACGGTGACGCTGTTGTACACGTTATGAAGTTCGGGGTGGTGGTTGTACTCCTCGGCGTAATACGATAGGCGAACAATGAAGCTAATGGCCGCCCGGAAGTCGGAAAAGGAAAACGACCGGGTGAGAGCATCGTCTTCAAACGTCCAGCCATCAAGGCCAGCGAGGGCATCCGTGATTTCTTGCTGCGAAAGCGGTTCGAGGTCAGCCATGGAATTAAGTTTCTGTTGAAAGAGAAAATGTAGCGTAAGCCACCGCCCGGTGTTCAGCGCGAGGGCTAATCGTTCGTCTGCACGGTGAATGCCGTGCCATCGAAGACGGCCCGGGGGGCGGGGGCCGGCGCGGCGTCTGAGGCCGCTGCCGCTGCGATGGAAGCCTGCTTCGCTTCCACCGTATCCAGCAGGTGCTGCATCGCCACGTCACTCTTCTCAAGGAAGGGCTGCGGCACAAACCCGATCAGCAGCATCAGCACCGCCAGCGGCATCAGAATCACGACTTCCCGTCCGTTCAGGTCCACCATCTCCGCGTTGGCCTTGTCCGTAATCGGCCCCCAGAACACCTGGTACAGCATCCACAACAGATACACGGCGGCCAAGATGACCCCCGTGGTGGCCAGCGCAATGAGGCCAGGGCTGCCGATGACGGTGCTCTTGAACGCGCCCAGCAGGATCATGAATTCACCCACGAACCCATTCAGGCCGGGGAGCCCGGCGGAGGCCAGCACGGAGAACACCATGAAAAACGTCAGCAGCGGTACCGACTTGGCAATGCCGCCGTAATCCGTCATCAGGCGGGTGTGGCGCCGTTCGTACAGCATACCCAGCAGCAAAAAGAGCGCGCCGGTGGAGATGCCGTGGTTAATCATCTGCAGCAGGGCGCCCTGCATCGCCTCAATGGTAAAGGCAAACAGGCCGATCACGATGAAGCCAAGGTGGCTCACCGAGGAATAAGCGACAAGTTTCTTGGCATCGGGTTGTGCCCGCGCGACGAGTGCGCCGTAAATGATACCGATAACGCCCAGTACAGCGGCGGGCATGGCCCACGAGAACGAAGCGTTCGGGAACAGCGGGAGACAGAAGCGCAGCAAGCCATAGGTGCCCATCTTCAGCAGCACCCCCGCCAGCACCACCGATCCCCCGGTGGGGGCCTGCACGTGCGCATCCGGCAGCCAGGTGTGCAGCGGGAACAGCGGCACCTTAATGGCGAAGGCAAGAGCAAACAGCAGGAAGAGCCACGTCTGTGTGCCTAACGGGATCTCCAGCGCCAGCAGATTGAAGTAGTCCGTCGTGAAGACCCCCGCATTTACCTGATTGCCGGCCAGGTAGCCAAGAAACAGTAGCGCCGCCAGCATGAGGAGCGACCCCACCATGGTGTAGATCACAAATTTAATGGCCGCATAGATGCGATCCTCCCCGCCCCAGATGCCAATGATGAAGTACATCGGGATGAGCGTCAGCTCAAAGAAAATGTAGAAGAAGAACAGATCGAAGCTGGTGAAGACGCCGAGCACTCCCGTTTGCAGTAGCAACAACAGCCCATAGTAGGCGACCTGTTGCTTGGCGATGTAGTGCCAGGACGACAACACGATGAGCGGACTAAGGAGTGTCGTCAACATCACCAGCAAGAGGTTGATGCCATCGATGCCCACGAAGTATTTGACGTCGAAGGCATGCGAAATAAGCGGCCCGGTGACGTCGGCGAATTGAGGCACGGAGGGATCAGCGGCCGGATCGAACCCCACGTACAGCAGGCACGACAGTAAGAAGGTAGCCACGGTAGTGGCCAGGGTCATCCAGCGGACCGTGCTTACGTCGCGGATCACGAGCGTGAGCAGGGCCGCGCCCAGGGGCAGGAAGATGACCAGAGTTAAAAGGTAAGGAAACGTCATGCCGCTAAGCAAAAAAGATAGGTTGTTTGAAGACCGATGCCGAGGGCGACAGCGGCAGAGCCGGGGCGCGCTGGAAGCAGGCTACACGAACAGAATCAAAGCCATCACGATGACCGCGCCCAAGACCATCATGACAGCGTAGCGTTGTACGACGCCCGTTTGGATGCGGCCCACCGCACGCCCTAAGGCGGCAGCGCCTCGCGCCACGCCGTTGACGAGGCCATCCACCACCGAGGCATCGGCCTTGGCAAACCCCTGCCCCAGGATGTCGCGGACGGGGTTGACGAGCGCAGCATCATAGACTTCGTCCAGGCGGTACTTCACCTCCCACACCCCGTAGAGCGGCCCCAGGCGGTCGCGCAGGTGCTCATCGAAGGTAAGCCCTTCTCGGTCATACGCAATCCAGGCGAGGCTCACCCCAAGCAGGGCAACGCCCCCGCCAAGCGCAATGAGGAGCCACTTCAGCCCCAACGGAAGCGCAAATCCCGCACTATCGGCCAGGTCCGCTACCGGGCCGCCATACTTCTGACCGAGGTAGTGGTGAATCCAGTTCCAGTCGCCGTCCGCGATAACCGCAGGCAGCCCGATGTATCCTCCCACGATGGCCAAAATCGCCAGTGTCCAGAGCGGGAGCGTCATGCTCAGGGGGGATTCATGCGGTTTGATGGAGGGCGCCTCCGGCCAGCGCTCTTCGCCTCGGAAGGTGAGCACGTACGCCCGCGTCATGTAGATAGCTGTAAGCAAGGCCGTGATGATGCCAACCGCCCACACCGCGTAGGCTGCCGGCAGGCCGTTGTATCCGGCCTGAAACGCCATAAACAGGATTTCGTCCTTCGAGAAGAACCCAGAGAGTAGCGGGATACCGGCGATGGCCAGGGTAGCAATCAAAAATGTAATGTGGGTGGCCGGCATGTAGGCCTTCAGGTTGCCCATGGTGCGCATGTCTTGCGCATCAAACGACGATACGTCATGCCCCGCATGTTCGAGGTCGTGCTCGACTTCATGCATCCCGTGGATCACGCTGCCTGACCCAAGGAAAAGCAGCGCCTTGAAAAAGGCATGGGTGACCACGTGGAATATCGCTACGAAGAAGGCGCCCACCCCCGCGGCCATAAACATAAAGCCAAGCTGCGAGACCGTAGAGTAGGCCAGCACGCGCTTGATGTCGGTCTGCGTGATCGCGATCGTAGCGGCCACCAAGGCCGTCAGGGCCCCGACAATAGCGATAAGCGTCATCACGCCCGGCGCGGCCAGCACCATCTCAGACATCCGGGCCAGGAGGTACA
>JAAAOI010000056.1 GCA_009908945.1 Bacteroidota bacterium | reverse complement strand
GCGGGAGAAGATCGTGGCAGCACAGGCGGATCGCTTTGTGGTGCTGGTCGACCCTTCCAAGCGGGTCGACACGCTGGGCACGCGGATGCCGCTGCCGGTGGAGGTCGTGCCCATGGCCGCCGGGCCGGTGGAGCGGGTGCTGCAGTCCCTGGGCGCGAAGCCTGTGCTGCGCATGGGGGAGAAGAAAGACGGCCCGATCGTCACTGATCAGGGCTTCTGGGTGATTGATGCCCACTTCGACGCGATCACAGATCCTGCGGCTGTCAACCGCACGCTCAACGCCACACCCGGCGTGCTGGACCATGGCCTGTTCCTGGGCCTGGCCACCGACGTGCTCATCGGGCAGCCAGACGGTAGCGTGGCGCACCGGACGGTGTAAGTGGCAAGCGCATTGCGACTCTGGTTGCGGACCTTACTATGCTCAATCACTTTGCCCGTCTCCGTGGGCGCAAGCCCGCGCCAGCAAGCCTGGTTCGTCTTCGCTCGCGGGGCTCGCTGCGCTCTCCATGACGGAAGAGGGGAAAAAGCGTGTGGGCGTGTGGGCGTGTGGGCGTGTGAGGGGGTTCAAACAGAAGCATGTTGACCGGCGTCGTCCTGAGCGCAGGATCGCGCCAGCGAGCCGAGGACTGGTTCGTCTTCGCTCTGGTTCGTCTTTGCTCGCTTCACTCCCCATGACGGAAGACGGGTGGCGTGTGGGCGTGTGAGGGGGTTCAAACAGAAGCATGTTGACCGGCGTCGTCCTGAGCGCAGGATCGCGCCAGCGAGCCGAAGACGAAGGGCGAAGGGCGATTCGTCTTCGCTTGTTTCACTCGCTGCGCTCCCCATGACAGGTGAGGTGTCTGAGTTGGGGGCACATCCGTCATCCCGAGCAGGGCAAATAAAAAGCGCCCGGCCGCCAGCGAAGGCGACAGGGCGCAAGCGTGTTGCACGGCCAATACCGCTACTGCAGGCGGAAGGTTACCGGCCATGACATGCGTACCGGGACGGGCCGTCCGCGCTGCATGCCGGGCGTAAACTCTGTCTCGCGCAGCACGCGGATGGCTTCTTCATCGGCGCCGGCGCCGATGCCGCGCACGACCTGCGGGTTCTGCACGTTGCCGTTCTCATCCACCACAAACTGGACGATCACACGGCCTTCCACGCCAGCCCGGCGGGCGATGTCTGGATAGTTGATGCGTTGCTGAATACCGGCCATGCCTCCAACGGGCTGGGGCATGTCTTCCACCACCTGGAAGATTTCAGGCTCGTCGTCCCCTTCTTCTTCATTGCTGGGTGGGGGCGGCGGGGTGTCCGGCGCCTCGTTAGGATCGAACGACATGTCCATGTCGAGATCCTCATCTGCGATGTTGGCGTCATCCGGGACTTCAACAGGCACCGGGGGGCGTGGGGGCGGCGGGGGCTCCTCGACCTGCTCGGTCTGTTGGATCTCCTCCATCTCGACGATCTCTTGGTCCTGCATGACGATTTCGTCGCGTTCACCAGGGGTCAGGTTCATCTGGAACGCGGCGACAGAAATGAGAAGCGCGATCGCCAGACCCGCAAGGACGCGGGTGCGGTAGTTTTTCTGTAGATCAGCGCCTTCTTCTTTGCGAATGGCAGGCATGGAACGCGGCTGGATTGGGAGCAGTGCGCACGGGGGGACCCGTGTGAAGTTACGGTGTGGTACCGTACATGCGCGACCGTTGTTTCTCGGGCGGTCGGTGGGGGCGCAGCAGGTAGCGGGTCCTGGCGTATGCCGAGGACACGTCAAGCATACAAAAGTTGCTGCACTCGTGCCAGTCCTATCGCGCCGGCGCTACAACGCCGACCGGGCGGACGGCCCCGTGGCGCGGGTCAGCATCAGATGCATGAGCGTGAACACGGCCACGCCGCCAAGCAGCCCCAGCAGGTTGGCCACCCCGTCGGCGAGGTCCGCGGTACGCTCGAAGGCCATGAGCCACTGCAGGCCCTCCGTGCCGAAGGCTCCCATGGCGCCAACCATCAACACGAGGGTGGCGCGTCGGGCGATGCGTAGCGTAAGCGCCCACATCCACAAAAACCCAAACCCAAAGAACAGGGCAAAGTGTACGGCCTTATCGAAGTGTGAGACGTCCACGTCTGGCACATCGCCCATCGGCAGCGTCGTGGCCAGGAGGATGCCCAGCGTCCAGAGTACAGCCAGGGCGAGACGAAAGCGTGGCATACAGGAGGCAGTTGATCAGCGGCGGTAGCGGGCGTGGAGGACCTTCGGGAGCGTCTCCAGCAGGTCGGTAGCGACCATGGAGGCGGCAGCGTGGCGGCTGGCATAGTGATCGGCGGCAGCGCCCCCGGTTTCAAGCGCGCAGAGGGCGGCGTCCAGTGGAGCCAGCCCCTGCGCCAAGAGGCCGGTGATGGCGCCGGCCAGCACATCGCCCGAGCCGGCGGTTGCGAGGGCGTGGCTCCCGGTGGCGCCCACCACCACGGTGCCGTCGGGGGAGGCCACGAGGCTGGGCTGGCCTTTAAGCAGCAGCGTACAGTTCCACCGGGCCGCGTAGGTCCGGGCCGTGCGGATGGGCGCCTCGAGCGACGCGTCGGCGCCGGCCAGCCGTGCAAACTCCCCGGCATGTGGGGTGAGCACCCAGGACGGGCGCCCGTGGGCCTCCAGAAGCGCTGGCGCGGCCGCGAGCGCGTTCAGTCCGTCGGCGTCGAGCACGAGAGGCAGGGCGGTCTCCTTCAACAGAGCCTGCACGAACGCCTCCGTGCCGGCGTCGCGGCCCAGCCCGGGGCCGATCAGCAGGGCGTCTGCCTTATCGAGCACCGGCTGCAGGGCCGTCAGCGCTGCCGGGCTGGTGATGCCGTCGGCCGATGCGGGCAGCGCCAGCGTGGTCCCCGCCGTAAACCCGTGGTGGATGGTAGCCTGCGCCCCCTCCGGTACAGCGGCGGTGACGTACCCGGCGCCGATCCGAGCGGCGGCCTGAGCACTCATGAGCGGCGCGCCGGGCATGGCGGGGTGGCCCCCGACGATGACGGCATAGCCGGCGCTGTACTTATGCGCCGTCGGGGGGCGAGTGGGCAGTCGCTCGGCGACGGCCGCGTCGGTCGGGTAGAAGGCGCAGGCCTCGGGTGCGGCCGCCATCGCCTCCGCGATGAGGTGTGGCGGGATGCCGATCTCCGCCACGCGTACGTGCCCGGCATGCTGCGGCCCGTCCCCCAGCACCAAGCCGGCCTTCAGTCCGGCCATGGCCACGGTGAGGGTGGCCTGCACGGTGGGGGGCTGCGCGGCGCCGGTGTCGCTGTGGAGGCCCGTGGGGATGTCCACCGCCACCATCGGGGCCTCCCGCTCGTTCAGCCAGCGCACCAGCGAGGCGATCGGCTCGCGAGGCGCGCTGGTTAGGCCGGTGCCCAGCAGGGCGTCGATGTACAGGTCGGCGCCGGCCCACGCATCGAGGGCCATGCCGGCTTCATAAGACGCAAGCGTGAGGCGCGGCTCCGGGAGCGCCTGGAGCAGGTGCAGGTTGCGGGCAGCGTCAGGGGTGAGGGCGTCGGGGTCATCGGTGGCAAGCAGGACGGTGACCTCGGCTCCGCGGGCGTGCAGCACACGTGCCATCACGAGGCCGTCACCGCCGTTGTTGCCTTTGCCGCAGCAGACGACGACGCGCTGCCCGTCCATGGCCCCAAACCGAGCCTCCAGTGCGCGGATCGCCGCGCGGCCTGCCGATTCCATCAAGGTGTGGCCGTCGATGCCGAAGGCGTTCATCGTGGCGTCGTCGGCGTGCTGCATGGCAGCGGCCGAGAGGAGGGGCAGCAGCGCTTCTGGCGTTTCAGGAGCGCTTACCGACGTGCGAGCAGCGGGCGGCATCATGGGCGCGGCGGGAGAATACGGATAGGGTCTTCGATGACGGTTTCCCAACGGGCGCGCACGTCCTCGGTGCCCGCGACCCAGCGGACGGGCTCAGCCGGACGGTAGGGCGTGATCGTGCCGCCATCCCAGCGGCCGTTGCCCTGTACGTCGACGAAGAGGCGCAGGCGGTAGGCATCCTCCGGAAGGTCTTCAAACAGAAACGCGCCATCGGAAGCGGCCTCCGTGGTGCGATAGGGCGCTTCGTCGGCGGAGGCTTGGCCGCGGTACAGCTCCACCACGATAGGTCCGCCGGTGTCGGTGGAACCGTCGACTCGTTCAACGACTGCCGTGCCGGCCAGGCTCCCGAGGTCGTCCTGCGGGATGCGTTGTACCCGCCGGGTCAGCAGGCTGTCGGCCTCCTCGCTGAGCCCGCGCGGGTCTACCGTCACGTCTACCACGTCGCCCGGGTCTAATGGCGGATCGAAGCGCAGCTCAAACGTGGTGCCGTTGGTTGTGGTGGGCTGCACCGTTCGTGCTTCGCCCGAGGGATCGGCTGCGCGGATACGCTCGGCCAGCACTGCGGCTGCAGGCGGGCGGCTGAACTGGACCTCCGGGTAGGCGCCGGGGGCAAGCACGTCAGGGGCGGGCGGAGGCGGGGCTTCGCCCTCGTCTGCTCCGGGTTCAGCGGGGTCCTGCGCCCGGCGGGCGTCTCGGTCGTCCGCGCCTGCCGCCTCTGGGGTAAACGACTCGAAGCGCAGGTCAGGGCCGTTGGTGGGCGCCTCCGCATCGACTTCGAGGGAGTCGGGCTGCCCGGGCGCGCGGTTGCCGCTGCGGTCCATGACGCCCGCGGGCGCGACCACGTAGCGGCCTGGCGGCAGCGGTTCGGTTGCCAGCTGCACCGCGCGGTCGCTGTCGGGGTGCATCCATACGTCTTGCACCGCGAAGGCTGCGCCGTTGTCAACGGCCGCAAGGGTCCAGGCGCCGGGCGTGCGGTCGCCCAGCGCAATGCGCTCGGTAAAGCGCACCTGCAGATGCGTGGTGGCTTGAGCCCGCGCGCGCTGGATCGTGGGCGGAATGGTGTCGAGGGACGTCAGGCGCCATGGCGCTTCGGCGGAA
>JAAAOI010000096.1 GCA_009908945.1 Bacteroidota bacterium | reverse complement strand
GTCGAAAGTGTACGAGCCGCCATGCGACTGCCGGCGGCGGCGCAGTCGACGGGAGCCTGCCCGGTCAGGTGCGCCATCAGGAAGCCGGCCCAGAAGGCGTCACCTGCCCCGGTTGCCTCGCCGCGGATGGTGACGGGTGCGGCGGGCACATCGGTGGCGTGCTTGCCGCCCTCCCACGAGATACGTGCGCCCTGGGGGCCTCGCGTAACACAGACGAGCGGCGCGCCCCAGCTGTGCACCGTGGCGATGGCATCGGCCAGGGTGGTGCTGCCACCAAACAGCCGCGCGACATCGTCGGCGCTCAGCTTCACGAGGGCGCTGTGCTGACAGTAACGCTGCACGGTGTACTGGGCTGCCGCGCGGTCGGGCCCGATGGCGGGCGCATAGTTGGCATCGATGGAAAGCGTGGCGCCGTGCTGTGCGGCGACCACCGCCGCTGCCAAGATGGTGGCCCGGGCGGGTGCGCGGCTCAGCGCAAAGCAGGTGGTGTGAAAGATGCGAGGGCGCTTGCAGAGCGTGTTCGGCAGGTGCTCAGGCTGCAGCTCCGCGTCGGCGCCGCGATAGGCAGTGAAGTCGGGCGTGCCGGTGGTGCGGGCCACGAGGACAGCCGTGGTGGGCACCTGCGCCACGGTCGCAACGGCGGTGACGTCGACACCGGTGGCCTCCACGTGGGCCTGGAGCCAGGGCCCGAGGGTGTCGTCGCCCACAGCCGCAACAAGCGCCACAGCCCCGCCCAGGCGCGCTGCGTTGCAGGCCAGGTTGGCCGCGCTGCCGCCGGGCTGCTTCCGGAAGACGGTCGTATCGGCCAGTGCTTCCGCCGGGGCCTCGCCGATGAGGTCCACCAGCAACTCGCCCACGGAAAGGATGTCGAGTGGCGGCGGCATGGGTCCGGCAGGTCGAGTGGGCGGGGAAGGCTATGGAGACTGGGGCGCGGCCAGAAACGGGAGCCGCTGGCCATCGAGGGCGCAGTCCAACAGCAGCGCGCCCGCGGCGCTCCAGGTGCAGGGGCAGGTGCCTTGCGGCCGGCCCTCGTGGGCGTCCAGGTACTCGGGAAAGGTGCCCGCTGCATTAGCCGTGTGGAGCGATTGCGCCAGGGCTGCCGCGGTGTCGCGGTGCCCCCCGGCCAGCAGCGCCAGCCCCCACCAGCCGTTTACCACGGGCCAGAGGCCGCCGTTGTGGTAATGGCCGGGCGCGTTGCTGAAGCGGTCGCGCCAGGCTGTGCGGAGGGCCTGCCAGCGGTCGTCGCCGCAGCGGATGGGGGGCCAGAACGACGGCACGAAGTGATGCGGCCGCTCGGCCGCGCGGGCCTGCCCGTAGGTCAGCAGCAGCTCGCGCTGCGCATCAGACGGCAGGCCGAGCAGCACAGCCAGCGCGTTGCTCCACGCGTCGAAGCGGCGCGTGTAGCCGCCGGGCGCCAGCGCTGCGAGAAAGAACACGGGCGCGCCATGGCGTTCGATGAGTTGCCGGTACGCCTGCGGGTGATAGGCCACATCGGCATGGTCCGCAGACGTCGGCCAGAAGGTGGTATGCAGCAGCGGGGCGAGGTTCCTCGCTTGCTTCCGCTGCGGACCGGCGTCGAACGTTGCGGCAAACGCCCGAAGCGCCCACAGGCGCACCAGCTGCACGTAGAGCACGTAGCCGTGCAGCACGTACTCGTCGGCCCAGTCGCCGCCCTGCGGCACGTACACGAGGCCGCGGCGGTTGAACTCCCACGTCGTAAGCACGCGCAGCGCGCGTTCCATCGCGGGGCGCTGCGCCTCGGCAAATGCGGCATCGCCCGTCTGCTGCGCATACGCGCAGCAGCCCACCACAAACCACGCGGAGGGGTCCACGCGCCCGGCCAGCCCGCCAAAGCTCACGGCGCCGTCCTGCGGGGCGACGTTGGACGGGATCTGCCCGTCGGGGCCCTGCGCGGCGGCCAGGGTGAGGAGCGTGGCGCGGAGGCCGGCGGCCAGCACCTCATCCTCAGCCAGGAGCCCAGCCAGCCCGCAGAGGATGCCATCGCGCGCCCAGATGCGCTGGTAGTTGGCCCGCTCCACGGTGGAGGCCAGGATGCCATGCGGCGTGGTGGCGTCGCGGAGCAGTGCAGTAGCAGCGTCAGGAACGGGGGGCACGGGACTACCAGAACAGGAAGATCAACACGGCGGTGGCGATGAGCAGCAGCACCGACTGCACACGGAAGTTTTTGTACCAGACGACGTCCTTCAGGAGCAGGGTTTCCTCGCGGAAGAACGCCACCGACCAGGTGTAGCCCTCAATATGCTCGGGCTTCGGTGCCTCCCCGGCGCGGCTCCAGAAGAAGATGATGGCCATGCAGAGCACCAGCAGGAGGGGCGGGATGTACAGGAAGTGCATCGCGTACAGCCCCATCACGGGGCCGGTAATCAGCATCGCAAGGGCCACGAGGTGGCCAATGATGAGCGCCGCAAAGGCGCTGTGCCGGTTGGCGCGGGTCCAGAAGATGCCCATCACAAAACAGGCCACGATGGGCGGGCTGAGGTAGGCCAACACCGACTGCAGGTATTGCCAGAGCGAGGGGAAGTTGAGAATCATCGGGGCCCAGGCGGCTGCCAGGATCATAAATACGAACGTGGTGATCCGCCCGTACGTCAGGAGCTGCTGCGGGGTGGGATCAGGGATGAGCTTCTTCACGAAGTCCATCGTGACGAGCGTGGAGGCCGAGTTCAGCGTAGAGTCTACGCTCGACATGATGGCGGCAATGAGCGCAGCGATCAGCAAGCCCCGGATCCCGATGGGCATCAGGTCGAAGAGCAGCGTCGGGTATGCCAGGTCGGGGTTGGTGAGGCCGGGGTAGAGGATGATGGCGAACGTGCCGGGCAGCACCATGATGAAGATGGAGGGCAGCTTCAGCGCCCCGGCAAAGAGCGCACCCCAGCGGCCCTGCTGCAGGTCCTTCGCGCCCAGCACGCGCTGTACCATAAACTGATTGGTCGTCCAGAAATAGAAGCCCAGCAAAAACACGCCCGTGAGGAGCCCGGGCCACGGTAGCACCGGATCGCCGATCGGGCGGATGATGCTCAGCTTGGCCTCCGGCACCGCGGCCGTAATCTCCGCCCACGAGCCGATTTCTTGAAACGCCAGCCACGAAATCGCAATACTCCCGAGCAGCAGCAGCACCGCCTGAATGGCATCGGTGTACACGACCGCGGCGAGGCCCCCGGCCACTGTGTACAGGCCGGCCAGCACGGCCAGCACCACAATCGACTGCCACATCGGGATCTCGGGGAAGATCATCTGAATGACCAAGGCGCCGGCATAGAGTGCCCCCGCCGTATCGATCAGGATATTGCCCAGGATCGTCACGCCCGAGAAGTAGTAGCGCGAGCGCACGTCGAAGCGCCGCTCCAGAAACTCGGGCATCGTAAAGATGCGCGCCCGCAGGTAGAACGGCAGAAAGAAGATCACGAAGATGATCAGCACTACCGCGGCCATCCACTCGTAGTTGTAGACGGCGATGCCCGTGCCGTAGGCCTCGCCGGCCATCCCCACGAGGCTGGCGCTGGAGATGTTGGACGCGAACAGCGAGAACCCGATCAGCCACCACGTCAGCGACCGGCCCGCGAGGAAGTAGTCGGTGGAGGTGTGCTGGTTGCGCGCAAAGTACAGCCCGAGCGCCACAATGCCGACGATATAAGCACCGATGGCAATGTAATCGAACAGGTGGAGCTGGAAGTCAGGCATGCGGCGCGTCAGCGCGGAAGAACGGTGAACTTGCGCGTGCAGAATAGGATATTGCAGCCGTACTTGCAAAGGAATTGTGAAGGGGTGTGAGACGCTCGGCCGGATGCCGGGCGCGCCACCGGGGCACCATGCGCGGTGTCGGTCGTAGAGTGAGCCCTGTTGGCCAACCACCTCCCAACCAGCCCCGCCCAACCGCCGTGCCCGAACTCGTCATCATCGCTGCCGTCGCCGAGGACAACCGGGTCATCGGCAAAGACAACGACTTGCCCTGGCACATCCCGGCCGACCTGAAACGCTTCAAGCGCCTGACCACCGGCTACCCATTGCTCATGGGGCGGCGCACGTTTGAGTCCATCGTGCACCAGTTTGGCGGCCCCTTGCCCAAGCGCCGCAACGTGGTGCTCACCTCGCAGCCGGAGCACTTCGACGCCATGGAGGCGGTGGAGGCCTATCCTTCAACCGATGCGGCTATGGCTGCCGTGGCGGATGCCCGTCAGGTATTCATCGGGGGGGGAGCGGCCATTTACGAGCAGTTCCTCCCGAAGGCCGACCGGATGGAGCTGACCCTGGTGGAGGGCGACTACGCGGGTGATACGTTCTTTCCGCCGTACGAGCACCTGGTGGGGGATGTGTTTACGGTCGATGCCGTAGAGCCGCATGAGGGGTTTCGGTTTGTCACGTACCGCCGGGTGGCTGCCCCATGAATAGCGTCGACGCCCTACGCCTGTGGATCTGGAGCGCCCTGCCAGTCGCAGGGCTGCTGCTGGGGCTGATGGTGCTCCCGGGCTGTGCGTCGGGTGGAGCGGCGGCTCAGGCTGGGCCGGGGGCGGCCGTGGAGGAAGGGATCGCCTCGTATTATGCTCTACGCTTTCACGGGCGCCGGACCGCCAGCGGCGAGCGGTACGACAAGGACGCTCATACGGCAGCCCACCGAACGCACCCGTTTGGCACCCTCGTGCGCGTGACGAGCCAGACGAATGGCCGCACGGTGGACGTCCGCATCAACGATCGTGGCCCCTTTGTGCACGGCCGCATCATCGACCTCTCCCACGCCGCCGCCCGCGAACTGGGCATGGTAAGGGATGGGGTCGTGCCGGTACGGGTGGAGGTGCTCCGCTGGGGCGCGGGGTCGTGAGGCGAGGCCGGTGCGCCGTGACGGTACAGAACGGGTGCCCCGTTACATTCGATGCCCTGCCGGATGGGATCGGTCGTGGGGCCACCGCGGGGGGTT
>JAAAOI010000108.1 GCA_009908945.1 Bacteroidota bacterium | reverse complement strand
CGGGCTCGTGGGCGTAGCCGGGCGGTTTCCCGAAGTCAATGGGCACTACGGCCTCTGGTCGATCCTGCCGCCGCTCGTGGCCATCGTGCTGGCCTTCTGGACGCGCGAGGTCGTGAGTGCCCTCTTTGTGGGCATTGCGGTGGGTGGGGTGATAGCGGGCGAGCTCAACATCGTGCAGGAGTTTCTCATCCCGGCCATTGGCACGCAAGATTTTGCGTTGATCCTGCTGGTGTACCTCTGGGCCCTGGGCGGCCTGATCGGGCTGTGGACGCGTACGGGTGGGGCGCTGCGGTTTGCGCAGTGGGCCAGCGGCCTCGTGGTGCGCGGCCCCCGCAGCGCCAAGCTGTTCGCCTGGGTGATGGGCCTCGTCTTTCATCAGGGCGGCACGATCAGCACCGTGCTGACGGGCGCCACCGTGCGGCCCATCAGCGACGAGCACGGCGTCTCGCACGAGGAACTGGCCTACATGGTCGACTCCACCGCGTCGCCGGCGGCTACCCTCATCCCGTTTAACGTGTGGCCCATCTTCGTCGGCGGACTGGTGGCGGGCACGATCCCGATGTTTGAGACCTCGCAGGACGGCATCGCGTTCTTCTTCTCCGCCCTGCCGTATAACTTCTATGCCATCCTGGCCATCCTCGTCACGCTGCTCTTTGCGCTGGAGAAGCTCCCGTGGATGCCGGGCAGGCAGATGCGGGCGGCCATGGAGCGCTCGCGCGAGACGGGCGCGCTGGACCGCGAGGGCGCCAACCCGCTGGCCTCCGATGACCTGACCGCCATGAAGGTGCCCGACGACTACCGCCCGGGCCTGTTCGACTTCTTCGGGCCGATTGGCACCCTGCTCGGCGTGGCTATCATCCCGTATCTGTTTACGTACTTCTACCTTGGGATGCGGGACGATCCGACGCTGCTTATCGCCGAGGCCTTCGTGCTGGCTGTGCTGCTGGGCATCGGCATTGCCATGGCGAAGGGCATGAAGCTGCAGGACGCCATCGACGGCTTTGTGGATGGCTGCCGCGGCGTCACGATCGGCGCCCTCATCCTGGCGCTGGCCGTGACGCTGAAGGAGGTGGCCGACGCGGTGGGAACGGCTGAGTATGTGGTGGCGCTCACGGCCGATATCCTGTCGCCTGTCTTCCTGCCGAGCCTGCTGATGGTGCTGTGCCTTATCATCGCGTTCTCCACGGGTACGTCTTGGGGCACCTATGCGGTCGTCTTTCCGGTGGCCATGCCGCTGGCCTGGGCGGTGCAGCCGGATCCGTTCTTCATCACCCTCTCTTTCGCGGCGGTGGTGGGCGGCAGCGTCTTCGGCGATCAGTGCTCGCCCATCTCCGATACAACCATTCTCTCGTCGCTCGCCACCGGGTGCGACCTCATGGACCACGTCTACACGCAGATTCCGTTGGCCCTGCTGGCAGGCGGCGGGGCGGCCTTGCTCTACGTTCTGCTGGCGGCGTTTATGGTGTGATTCTCTGCCATATCACCGAATCATCGCGCTCGGAAATACGACGGGGCTCTCGTGCCCATCGGCCCCGACCGCTGCGACGCCAAAGAGGTAGTTGTCGATGACGATGTTGTCCAGCGTGTGCGCGGTGACATCGCCAACGAAGCGGCTGTGCGTCCAGCGTGATGCGTCCGTGGCGCGCCAGTAGACGCGGTAGCCCGCCAGCGTGGGGTCGTCGACGGCGTCCCAGCGGAGGGTGGTGGACGGCTGCACAGCGCCCCCGATGGCCACGTTTGCCGGGCTCGGTGGGGCGGAGGCGAGGGAAGCCAGCGCCGCCACGTTTACGCGGGTAAGCTGGGCGGCGTAGTCAAAATCAACCCCGTCGATGGTGTCGCCGTACCGGATGCCGTCTTCGGTGCGGAGGTCCTGGTGCTGGCGGTTGTAGTTCTCGTGCGTCTCCATAATGCGGACGGCCGGGAAGCCGGCGTCGTTAAATGGCCGGTGGTCGCCGCCGCGTCCGAAGCGGTCGAGGCGGTAGATGAGCTGCGGGTCGAGGTTGGTGACGTACCGCTCGGCCGTGGTCGCCACGTAGCGGGCCAGCTGCCGCGAGGCGCCGTCGTTTTCCCCGCCAAAGAAGCGCTCCGACCAGCGGTTACCGAGGTTGGCGGCCCGCTGCGAGAAGATGCGAAACGTGGTGTTCTCGATGACGCCCGAGATGCCTTCAATATTGCCGATCATATCGTTGTTGAGCACCCCGGCCAGGTCCCACTCCTCCGCGCGCGCAGTCTGCGCCGCATGGGCTGCTCCAATGAGGCCCTGCTCCTCGCCCGTAAAGCCGACGTACACGATGCTGCTCCCGAAGTCGTGCTGGGAGAGCACGCGGGCCGCTTCGATGGCGCCGGCCACGCCCGAGGCGTCGTCGTTGGCGCCGGGGGCGTCGCTCTCGGCGTCCATAATGTCACTCACGCGGGAGTCCAGGTGCCCCCCGATCAGGAAGTAGCGGTTGGGGTGCGTCGTGCCGCGCTGAATGGCGACCACGTTGTAGACGTAGGTATCCTCCGGAACGCGTGGGTTTTGGCCGCCCTCCACAAGCGTCCGTTGGAAGCTCACCTCCAGGCAGCCGCCGCAGTCGGCTGAAATCTCCTCAAACGTATCCCGGACCCAGCGCCGGGCGGCGCCCACACCGCGGGTGTCGGAGATAGTATCCGACAGCGTGTGGCGTGTGCCGAAGTCGACCATCGCCTGCACGTAGCTGCGGAGCTGGTCGGGGGAGACTTCCGGCATCATCGCCTCGATCTGTGGGTCGACGGCCGGCGGGGGGGCGTCGCTCGTTTGAGCCTGGGCGGGCCCGGCGGTCGGCACCAGCAGGGCAGCGGTAAGCAGGGCAACAGCGAAAAGAGGGGGTACCAGGCGCAGCATGGGCGTGTGGGGTCGTCTGAGCGAGAGAACCTGTGCGCCGTCAACGTACAGCATTTCTCGCTCGGTTGCCACCGGCCCTCGTTAGCAGTCGCCAGGCGGGGGCGCGCTCAACGCACAGAGGGGCAAGGGTACACGGCCGTTTTGCGCCTGCATCAGGGTGTCCAGGTCGTGTTGCAGCTTGGTGATGAGGTGCCGCCGCAGCTCGGCCGTCAACCCCTGGTAGGCGCCGTCGCGCAGGGCGCTGAGGGCCCGCTGATAGTGCCGGACGGGATCAGGACCGGTCGTAGGGGCAGAGGCGGCAGGCAACGGGGGCTCATCCATGGCATCTGGGAGAGAAGGGCAGAAACGCGACACAAACCATACGGCCCTGGGGGTATCGGCCAGAGGGCCGACGGCTTAAATCCATATGCTTTGTGCGGGCTGGCGCCGGGGTGTTACACGCGTGGAGCGGTGTACGCCCTACGCCGGTCCAACCAGCTATACGCGGTTGGTTTCCTTCCACGTGCGCGCCCGCGCTCCATCCGTTACGCCATCTGACGGGCGATCTTACGTCGCACGTCCATTTATCGGCGTGTGGGTACGCTCGGCCACGGCGTGCTTCATGCGCTGATAGATAGCAGAGAGCCCCTGCGTCCGCTGAGCCCCAAGCAAATCGGCCAGGCCCAGGTCGCGCAAAGGATAGTCGGTGGCTGCGGCGACCGTATCGGGCGTCGTGCCATCGAACGCTTCGTGCAGAATGGCCACGAAGGCGCGCGCCGTCGGGGCGTTGCGGGGCACGTCGGCGATGATGCGCACGGTGCCCTCACGCACTTCAGGGCGCAAGAAGACGGGCGACTGGCACTCGTGCACCATGTTGAGCCCGGCCTCGCGCAGTTCCTGATAGGCCTCGGGAAGGGGGGGCAGTTGATCGGAATAATCGAGCAGCAGCTCCAGACGGCCATCGCGATCGAACATCTGAAAGCCGGCGGCGATGTCCTCAAACGAAGCCATAATCGAGACCCAAAGAAAACAGAGAAAAGACGGAGATTTAGGCGATGCTAATCGGTTTTAGTGGCGGGCGCTGCATCCCCCTTCTCGATAGGCATGCCGACGAGGTTGCCCCATTCGGTCCACGACCCGTCGTAGTTTTTGACCTGGTCGAACCCGAGCAGGTACTTGAGCACAAACCACGTGTGGCTGGAGCGCTCGCCGATGCGGCAGTAGGCAATGGTTGACTCTTGGGGGTTGAGCCCCTCGCGCTGCTGGTAGAGCGACTCAAGCGCTTCGCGCGGTTTGAAGGTGCCGTCTTCAGCTACGGCGTTCGACCAGGGCACGTTGCGCGCACCCGGGATGTGGCCACCGCGCATGGAGCTTTCTTCGGGGAGACCGGGCAGGTGCGTAATCTCGCCCCGAAACTCCTCAGGCGAGCGCACATCGACCATGGGGCCGTCTTGCTGCTGATGGGCCAGCACCTCGTCTCGGAACGCACGGATGGAGAGATCGGGCCCGTCAGGCACAGGATACGACACGTCGGGCAGGTCGGGCCTTTCGGTGGTAAGGGGGCGGCCTTCAGCCTGCCATTTCTTGCGTCCGCCGTCCATAACGCGGAGTGGGGCGTGGCCGTAGAGGCGAAACACCCAGAAAGCATAGCAGGCCCACCAGTTGTTTTTGTCGCCGTAGAATACGACCGTCGTGTCGGGGCCAATGCCTTTGGCTTCGCAGAGCCGGGCAAACGCTGCTTCGTCGATAAAGTCGCGCTGTACGGGGTCTTGCAGTTCGGTGTGCCAGTCCACTTTCACGGCGCCGGGGATGTGCCCGGTATTGTAGAGCAGCACATCTTCGTTGGCTTCGACAAGGCGAAGGTCTTCATCACTGTCGAGGTGGTGGGCGACCCAGTCGGTGTCTACCAGAACGTCGGTGCGAGCGTATGTACCCATGGCGCGTGATCACAGGGTTGGGAATGAGAGACGAGCTACGAACTGCAGAACAGCATTGCAAAGCAGACCCCTACACGAAAAATGTGTTCGGCGTTGGGGTAGCTTCGCCACACATATCGCGGCTTGTTTACACCAAGCCCGTAGCGTATCCGCTACGAGGCTGCA
>JAAAOI010000046.1 GCA_009908945.1 Bacteroidota bacterium | reverse complement strand
GGGCTGGCTGCGCGGCATCGGGATCGAAGTGCACGGTTAGGCGCGCCTCAAGGCGTGCCATCGCCTCGGGCGGAAAGGCCGCCGGCACCACCAGCACCTCTTCCAGCTGGCCAAACCGGATGCAGAGCACGTTCCACGTATCGGGCGCGGCGCCCGGCTCCAGCACCACGGCATGGTGCTTCAGGATGGGCGCAGCCACCACCTCCTGCCGGCGCAGCATCCGCTCCACGCGCTGCAGCATGTCGCGGTAGCGAGAGGCTTCCTCAAAGGCCAGCGCATCGGCAGCCTCGTGCATCTTCGTTTCCAGCATGGTAAGCACCTCGCGGTCCTGGCCCGTCAAAAAGGCCCGCACCTCGTCAACTGCAGCCGCGTAGGCCTCTGACGGACCCTGCACGCAGGGCGCGGTGCACCGGTCCAGGTCCGCGTACAGGCAGCGCTCGCCCTTGCGGTACTGCGGCTCTTCGCACTCGCGCAGCGGATAGACGCGGCTAATGACCTCCAGCACCAGCTCGGCCTGCTTCCGCCCGGCCAGCGGGCCGTAGTACTCGGCGTCGGCTTCGTCGATGTACGGCACGTAGGAGACGGTGGGCGCCTCGTGGCTGAGGTCCAGCTTGATGAACGGCCGGTTGCGGTAGCGCCGCTGCGCCCGGTTGAAGCGGGGCTTGTGCTGTTTGATGAGGCGCGACTCGGCCAGCAGCGCTTCCAGCTCGGAGTCCATGGCCTCCCACGTGACGCTCCGCACGGCCTTCAGCAGCTTCTGCGTGCGGGGTGGCTGCGCGCCGGTGCCCCGAAAGTAGCTGCGCACGCGGTCGCTCAGCCGCTTCGCCTTACCGATGTAGATGGTACTGCCTCGGCGGTCCTTCATAAAGTAGACCCCGGGGCGCGCGGGCAGATCGGGCAGCACCTCTGTGCGGATCTTGCGGATGTGCTCTGGCTGCGCATCGGTGGTGGCATACGTGCGGTACTGAAAGGCGAGCAGGTCCTCCAGCGTGTCGATCTCGTGCTCGAAGGTCACGTGCCGCAGGAGGCGCCCCAACACCACGGCCGTGGCTTCGGCATCGCCCCGCGCCCGGTGCCGCGCCTCAATCTGGATGCCGTAGAAGTCGATGAGCGCGCTGAGGCCTTTCGAGCGTAGCCCGGTGAGCAGGCGCCGGGCCAGCCGCAGCGTGCAGAGCGTGTCGTTGGCCATGGGCGCATGGCCGGTGCGCTTGAGCGCTGCGTTCAGGAAGCGCTTGTCGAAGGACACGTTGTGCGCGACGAAGACCTCATCGCCCAGAAACGCCAGGAAGTCCGGCAGCACCTCGTCCACCGTGGGTCGGTCGAAGACCATGCCCGTCGTGATGCCCGTCAGCTTGGTGATGCGGGCCGGAACGCTGCGCTCGGGGTTGATGAGGGCTGAAAAGCGGTCTTCGATGGCCCCGTTGACAAGCCGCACCGCGCCAATTTCCAACAGACGATCGCGGCCGGCTTTCGTACCTGTGGTTTCGGTATCTACAATGACGAACGGCGTGGCCGAAAAAGACACGGCACAGGCAACGTAGCGAGAAGGGATGAACGGAAGAGGGGCCGCCTTTAACGCACCGGTCCGTGAATGATCCGCCCGGTGGAAGCGCTACGAGGGCTCATGATTGCTCATCAGGGGACGGCGAAGCGGTCGATTTCCACCGATGTGCCGGGCGCTCGTCGGCCCGGTGCTGCCGGAGCAGCGCCGCCGCTCGGTCTTCGGCCACCGCCTTCGCCGAGGGCGACTCGCTCCGCAGCCGCATCACCACCCGCAGCGCGTAAACGCCCAGGACGAGCCCCGCCGCTACATAAAGTACAGCCTCAATCCACGAGCCGGCACTCAACAGAGACACGAAAGACATCGCAAGATAAGGCCGTTACAGGGATGAGGCCGTTACAGGGGGGGCGCGGGTGATCCTATTATCGGTGAGGCGCGGGAAACGCTGAAGTCAAATCGAAGCGATTTCCTGCCCCGGGATTCACGCTGCGGGGCCATCCGTTCGCTGCCGGTAGGCCCGGTACTCCCGGTACAGCAGAAACACGCCCAGCGCCACCCAGAGCAACCCGAAGGGCACATGCGCCGGATCCAGCATCAGTGCCACTGACAGATAGCCCAGAAAGGCAACGCACAGCAGCAGCCGCGCAAGGCTGCCCGGTTGGACTTGGGCTTCAACGAACCGATCAAGGGACATGGGCCATCCATCAGGTGGCAGGCAGCGCACGCCCCAGCTGGGCGAGATCTTCCGGCGCATAGACGGCGCGGAGCGTGCCCTGCTGCGGTCGCACCGCGGGTGCTTCGATCACCATGATGATTCCCTCCTGCACCACGACGGACGCGCCCGTCAGGCGATAGGCAAGGCGCCCCATATCAGGCTGATGCCCGACCAGCAGAAGGTGCGCGTCTGCGGGGTAGCGGCTGGCGATTTCCTGCACGTCGGCCAGCGTCACGCCGGGTTGCAGCAGCGGCTCCTCCGCTGGCCTAAGGGCAAAGGCGGGCGCCAGCGCCGCGGCCGTCTGCTGCGCCCGCACCAACGGGCTGTGCAGCACCTGCGCCACGGGCCAGGCCAGGCATTGCAGCGCCCGCTGCTGCGCCTCCAGTTGGGCGCGTCCGCGGTCGGTGAGGGTGCGTTCCCGATCGGAGAAACCGGCGGCAGCGCGGGCCGCAAGACCGTGACGTACAAAGTAAAGATGCATAAGACAAACGCACGTAAAGGACAAACACACATTAAAACTGACACGCCTCAACTTACGCTGCGTTGCAGTCGGCATTTCGCTAAAATTTGGCTGAAAAGCACGCTGCGCTTTGATTCATTTTAGTTGCAACGTATGTGCATCATGTACCTCCACACCATCTCACAGACAACGGAGAGGCATCCTATGAAAGTCACAGTTATTGGCGCAGGCAATGTAGGGGCTACCGTAGCCGAATGCGTCGCTCGGAAAGACATGGCCGAGGAAGTGGTCATGGTCGACATTCAGGAAGGGCTTCCGCAGGGAAAGGCGCTGGACCTGGCCGAGTCTGCCCCCGTCCACCTGTTCGACACGACGGTTTCGGGCGCCAACAATTATGAGGATACAGCCGGTTCCGATATTTGTGTGATCACGGCGGGGCTACCGCGCAAGCCCGGCATGAGCCGCGACGACCTCCTGGCCAAGAACGCCGGCATCGTGGGTAGCGTCACCGAGCAGTTCGTGGCGCACAGCCCAGATGCGATTCTAATCATTGTGTCCAACCCGCTGGATGTGATGACGTACGTCGCCTACACCACCAGCAGCTTCCCGCACCACCGCGTGATGGGCATGGCCGGCGTGCTGGATACGGCCCGCTACCGCAGCTTTATCGCTGAAGAACTGAACGTTTCCGTACGCGATATCCAGGCCCTCCTGATGGGGGGCCACGGCGACACCATGGTGCCGCTGCCCCGCTACACCACCATCGGCGGCATCCCCCTGCCGCAGCTTATGGACGCAGACACCATCGACGCCATTGTGGAGCGCACGAAGGGTGGCGGCGGCGAGATCGTCGGCCTCATGGGCACCTCCGCCTGGTACGCACCGGGCGCAGCCGCTGCTGAGATGGCCGAAGCCATCATCAAGGACTCGGGCCGCGTGCTCCCCTGTGCCGCGTACGTGGACGGCGAGTACGGCCTGAACGACATGTTCATTGGCGTGCCCGTCCGCCTCGGCCGCAACGGCGTAGAGGAAATCATCGAGGTGGAGCTGAACGAGGAAGAGCAGGAGCTGATGACCACCTCCGCTCAACATGTGCGCGACAACCTCGAAACGCTGGAGCGCATCCAGTCGGAAGCCTAAACGCCCTGTGACGCAGGTCTACATCTGAGGCGATGAGCGCTGCTTCTCCGGTGGGAGGGGCAGCGCTTTTTTGTGCCCGCCTGCGGCCTCAGGCAGAGGGCTCATCAGTCGGGCGGCTGCCGTGAGAGATGCCGCTATTCACCGCCGCTCCAGCCGGCGCACCTCGCGGTTGATCTTGCGCAGTTCCGGGAGGAGGCGCTGCCGCTCCTGCCGGGTGGTGGCCCGGGTGATGAGCTCATGCCGACGGCGCTTGAGCGCATGGAGGCGCGCCCGAGGCGAGGAGAAATCCGTCCATATCGTACGCTGCATCATAGCCGTGAGGCGGTTAAGTCGAGAGGTTCAGGTAGGCGATGGTCGCGCCCCAGCTCCCGCTGCTGCTGCTGGCGAGATGGTAGTCCTGCACGTACGCGGTCCGATCCAGCACGCTGTGCACGGTCCGCCGCAGCACGCCCTTCCCTTTGCCGTGGATGATGCGTACCCGGCCGATCCCTTCGTCGCGGCACGCCCGCAGGTATTCCTCCACCAGGTCGGCGACCTCCTGCGGCCGGAAGTGGTGCAAATCCAGGATACCGTTGATGGGATACTCGACGGGTTCCACAAGCGGGACGGCTCCTACAGGGATGGATAACGGCGGGCGATTGCGGCGCCTTGGTATACCGGTCGCCTGGTGTAAGGATCAGTTCGTGCGGGAGCGCCCATCTGCAGGGCTATCGAACACGAGGTAGTGCTGCTGCGGCAGCATGTCGCGGGTTTCGCGCCAGCGGAAGCCCACAGCCTCCAGTTCACGGCGGAGCTGCGCTTCCGCCATCCGATGCAGGTCGGGCAGCGGCACGGTCGCGTCTTCTCCCCGAAACTCCACGACCACCAGTTGCCCCCCGGGGCGCAGCGCTCGCCGGATCGCCTGCATCATCTCACGCGGATGGGAAAACTCGTTGTACGCATCTACGATAAGGGCCACGTCGATGCTGTCGGCAGGCAGGCGCGGATCGTCTGCGGCACCGCGGACGGGCGTCACCTGCGTGAGGCCGGCGGCGTTTGCCCGTGCCTGTAGCTGCTTCAGCAGCGGCTCCTGGACGTCGACAGCGAAGACCTGCCCCTCCGGCACCCGCTCGGCGATGCGCAGCGTAAAGTAGCCCGT
>JAAAOI010000212.1 GCA_009908945.1 Bacteroidota bacterium | reverse complement strand
CTGGGTGACGGCCGAAACGCAGGGCCTGACCAGCCATGCGTTATTCTGGCCAGGTAGCGAGGCCGCGATCGACGGCGTGCGCCCCACCGAGTGGTTGACCTACGACAGCAGCATCCCCGGCGAGGCGCGCGTGGACCAGATCCTGGCCTGGCTGGACCTCCCCGCAGAGGCGCGGCCGGATTTTATGACGCTCTACTTTAGCACCGTAGACAGCCACGGGCACCGCCATGGCCCCGAGCACGCGAACGTCGGGCGGGCCCTGGCGGAGGTCGACGCCCACATGCAGCGGCTGCTGGATGGACTGGAGGCGCGTGGCCTTTCGGATGCGCTGAACATACTGATCGTATCCGACCACGGGATGAGCCCGACCTCACAGGAGCGCGTCATCATTCTTGACGACTATATCGACCTGGATGACGTGTTTATCGTGGACTACAGCCCGGTGGCCATGATGAACGTGCGGAACGGCCGCACCACGCCAGAGGCGCTCGTGGCGGCGCTTGACGCGGCGCCTCACAGTAGCGCCTACCTGCGCGCCGATGTACCGGCCGCCCTCAACTTCCACGGGCACGACCGCATCCCAGAGGTGATCATGATCGCGGACGATACGTGGTCCATTTCGACACGGGACTTCTTCGAGGACGACCCCGCCCGGGCCGACGGCGGCGCGCACGGGTACGATCCGCGCCTGGCGTCGATGCTGTCGCTGGCCATCGCTCATGGCCCCGCATTCCGCGCTGCACACACCATCGACAAAGGGTACGCGGTAGACTTCTACGAGGCGATGACGGCCGTTCTTGGCCTCGACCCGGCGCCGAACGACGGCTCCGCGGAGCGCGCCCGTCGGCTGCTGCACGACGAATAGGGATGCACCCTGAGCTTACCCATCCCCGGGCGTTACCCGATGCGGCGCAGCTTGGCGTACTTGAGCTTCAGCTTTTTCTGGCCTACGGACTGGAAAAACACCGTCGCGGCCATCTGCTCGCCTTCACCATCCAGCGCCTGCACCTTGCCCTCGCCGAAATGGTCATGCTCCACCCGCACGCCCGGCACGATCTCAGCCGCGCCCTCATCGTACACCACGCGGCGCCCCGACGAGGAGGAGCCCCCCGACGAGGAGCCGGTGCCCGCGCGGCGTGTGGTGGTGCGGGTGCGCTTAGCTGATGTATTGTGTGACCCACGCAGGTTGCGGCGGTAGTAGTGCGGGTCCACGTCGTCGTAGTCGACGGCATCGCCCTCCTCCAGCGTAAAGCGGTTCTTCTTGCGCTTGATGGGTCCGCCCGCTTTGGTGCGCACGACGGCCGGATCGATCTCGTCCAGAAAGCGGCTGCGCACCGCCGACTCTTGCGTGCCATACAGGAACCGGCTCCGGGCGTACGAGAGAAACAGCTTCTGCTCGGCGCGGGTGGCGCCAACGTAAAAGAGGCGGCGCTCCTCCTCCAGCTGCTCCCGCTCTTGCGCCGCGCGGGAGAGCGGAAAGAGGCCCTCCTCCAGGCCGCTCACAAACACGACCGGGAATTCCAGCCCCTTCGAGGCGTGTAGCGTCATGAGCGTTATGCGGTTGCCCTGGCCCTCGTCCTCATCCAGGTCCGTGAGCAGCGCGACTTCCTGCAGGAAGGTTGCCAGCGTAGCCTCCTCGGCCTGTGCGGTAAACTCGGCGATCGCGCTGATGAGCTCCTGCACATTCTCCCATCGGCCCAGACTCTCGCGCGTGTTCTCGTTGCGCAGCTCGTCCAGCATGCCCGTTTCCTTGATGAGGGCCCGCGCCAGCTCATCCGCTGGCATGGACTCGGCCTTGGCGGCGTGAGAGCTAATCAGAAAGCCAAACCGCTCGACGGCGTTCTGCGCGCGCGTCGAAAGCCCGGACTCGTCAATCTGCTGAATGGCCTGCCAGGCCGAGAGGCCCTCCCGACGGGCATACTGAAAGAGGCGCTCCTGCGTCTTCGCGCCGATGCCGCGCGTGGGATAGTTGATGACGCGGCGCAGGCTCGCCTGGTCGGAAGGGTTTACGAGGAGGCGCAGGTACGCCAGCACGTCCTTGATTTCTTTGCGCTGGTAGAACGACACGCCGCCAATGACGCGGTACGGAATGCCCCCGCGCCGCAGCGCCTCCTCCAGCGAGCGGCTCTGCGCGTTTGTACGGTAGAGGATGGCAAAGTCATCGTAGCTGTAGCCCTCGCGCACGTGAAGGTCGCGGACGGTCTGCTCAATCTTTTTCGCCTCGTCCCGCTCGGAGAGGGCTTCGATGAGCACCACGTACTCGCCCTCGTGGTTCTCCGTCCACAGCTCCTTCTCGAGCTGGTCTTCGTTCTGCTTGATGATGGAATCGGCGAGCTGCAGGATCGTCTTGGTGGAGCGGTAGTTTTGCTCCAGCCGTACTACCGTGGCGTCCGGGTAGTCGCGCTGAAACGACAGAATATTACCGATGTCTGCGCCTCGGAAGGCGTAGATGCTCTGCGCGTCATCACCCACCACGCAAATGTTTTTGTGTCGCGCCGCGAGGAGCTTGGCCAGCTTGTACTGGGCGTGGTTGGTGTCCTGGTACTCGTCGATGTGGAGGTACCGCCAGCGCCGCTGGTACTGTTCGAGGATGTCCGGATGCGTCTCGAACAACTCGATGGGCTTGATGAGCAGGTCATCGAAGTCGAGGGCGTTGGCCCGGCGCAGCGTCTGCACATAGGGTCCGTACAGCTGCGCCGCCCGCTCCTGCGCCGCACCCGTGGCCATGCGCTGGTAGTCGTCCGGCGACACCAGCTGGTTCTTCGCGCTGGAGATGAGCGACCGCATGGCGCGCACCTTGAACTGCTTCGGGTCGATGTTCAGCCCCTTCATCAGGTTGCGAAGCAGCCGATCGGTGTCGTCGGTGTCGTAGATGCTAAAGTCTGACGTGTAGCCGATGTGCTTCCCTTCGCGTCGCAGCAGGCGGGCAAAGGTCGAGTGGAAGGTCCCCATCCACATGCCCCGGGCGCTCCCGCTGCCGATGATCTGCTGCACCCGCTGCCTCATCTCGCGGGCCGCTTTGTTCGTGAACGTGAGCGCCATCACATCGCGCGGCTGCGCCTTACCACGCGCAATGAGGTACGCAATGCGATGGGTCAGCGTGCGCGTCTTGCCCGATCCCGGCCCGGCGATAATCATGACCGGGCCCTCCGTCGCCTGCACCGCGGTCTGTTGCGCTTCATTCAGGCCCTCCAAGACCTCACGGGCGCGCTCGTCATCGGCGGCAGGCGCAGATTCGTTGCGGCGGAGTTCGTACTGACGCATAAGCAAGGGTTTCTACATGGGTAGGCTGGGCTGTTTATGATACTGGTACGACGGCGGAAGGTCGAGCCATAGCGCATGAATAACAGGTTTTCTCATCCGTTTTGGACCAAGCCCTCAGGGCTGGTTTATAGTCTCCTCCCTGTGTTCTATCTTGGCACGCCTGCGCGTCTCTCTCGACCGCAGGCTTACCGCGATGTGTGACCTTTATCTTTCTCCATGCCCGACATTCTTGTCTTCGCTCTCCGTGGCCTTTTTGGGATCGCCGTTTTGCTCGGCCTGGCCGTGCTCTTCTCCTCCGATCGGCGCAACATCAACTGGCGGTTGGTTGCCATTGGCGTGGGGTTGCAGCTAATATTCGCCTTACTGGTGCTGAAGACGACGCCCGGCCAGGTCCTTTTTGAGGGGATTGGCGCGGCCTTCGCCGGGCTGCTGGCGTTTACCTTTGAGGGGTCCGAGTTCATTTTCGGACCGCTGGGCATGGACCCTGAGCAAGAAGGCTCCTTCGGCTTTGTCTTCGCCTTTCAGGTCCTCCCCACCATCGTGTTTTTTGGATCGCTGATGGCCGTACTGTACTATGTGCGCCTCATCCAGCCACTGGTCAAGGGACTGGGGCGGTTAATGGCGAAGGCGCTGAACATCTCAGGGGCCGAGTCGCTGTCGGTGGCCGGCAATGTGTTCATCGGGCAAACAGAGGCCCCGCTCCTGGTGAAGCACTATATCCCCGGGATGACCCGGAGCGAGCTGATGACCCTGATGACCGGCGGGATGGCCAGCATTGCCGGCGGGGTGCTGGCCTCCTACATTCTGTTTTTGGGAGGTGATGACCCCGCGGCCCGGGCCGTCTACGCCTCCCACCTCCTCTCGGCCTCCATCATGAGCGCCCCGGCGGCTATCGTGATGGCCAAGATTCTGATCCCGGAAACCGGGCAGCCCGAGACGTACGGCGATGTCGAGATCGAAGTGGAGCAGGATGACGCGAACATTCTGGAGGCTGCGGCTTCGGGAGCGGCCGAAGGGCTGAAGCTGGCGCTCAACGTGGGCGCGATGCTGCTGGCGTTCATCGCCCTCATTGCCATGATCAACTTTCTACTGCAGTGGGTCGGCAACCCCTCCCTCCTCGGGTTTGAACCCTACAACCTGAATGCCCTCATCGAAAACGTCTCAAACGGACAGTTTGAAGCGCTTTCCATGGAGGCCATCTTGGGGACGCTGTTTGCCCCCATTGCCTGGGCCATGGGCGTAGAAACTGCCGATATCTTCCAGTTTGGGCGCCTGTTAGGCGAGAAGGTCGTGGTGAACGAGTTTGTGGCGTACGTGAGCCTGAGCCAGCTGGAGGGCATCATCAGCGAGCGCTCGTTCATCATCGGGACGTACGCCCTGTGCGGGTTTGCCAACTTTGCCTCCATCGCCATCCAGATCGGCGGTATTGGAGGCATCGCGCCGGAGCGCAAAGCCGACGTAGCCCTGCTGGGCGTGCAAGCCGTCATCGGGGGCGCGCTGGCCTCTTGGATGACGGCGACCATTGCCGGCGTACTCATCGCGTAGGCAGCCCGCCTGAGGGAGGGGGGCTGCCGCTGCGCTAATCAGCAGCAAAGCGCAGCGTAAACCGTGACCAGGCCGGAATCTTCTCCCAGCTCCCCCCTACATTCAGCCGCGCCGCCTGCCACCGCATCTGGGTGGTGGCGCGCATGGCGATGGCGTCGAGCGTAGGGTCGACGGATTCGACCAGCTTGATGGCCTGCGGCTCTCCCTCGGCGTTGAGGTAGACCTGCGTCACGACCCGGCCGCCCACGCGGGCCTGGCGGAGGGAGTCAGGATACGGGACGGCAATGTCCTCGCCCAGCTGCAGGCGCGTCTGGGGCTCCCGGTAGTGTCTTCGAATAGTGGTATAGGCCTCGCGCCGGTAGGCACGCGTGGCTTCATTTACACTGCCCGCGATGTTCATCTCCTCAATTTCTGGCGCGACGTGCTCCTGGAAGATAGCGTACACCTCCTCGGGGTTATTGCGGAGCATGGGCTCTAAGCGCTGCAGCAGCGACGAGGTGAACTGCTCCTGCAGCAACCCCGACCGCCGGGCATCGGCGCGGGTGGCGGCTACTTCATCCACGCTGGCCGATGCGATCCCCATGGACTGCAACGAGCTCAGATCGCGAAAGGCCGTGCTGGTATCCACATCGGCCTTCCACCAGCGGTCGGCTTTCACCTCCCAGCCCTCCGGGGGGGCGGTAGGCTCCGCCGCACATCCAGCCAGCAGGGCCAAGAACAATACCAGCGCAGCGCTCACGCCAAACGAAAAAACACGTACCATAACCATTCCTGAGAAGAGGAGGAGAAAGCGAGCGAAGGAGCGCCCCTGCCGCACGGCCGATGCTCCACATAGGGCGGGGGGTTACTTCTCGATGAGTACGGGCGTGCCTTCGGATACCAGCGACCACATTTCATCGATAAACTGGTTTTCGATGGCGACGCAGCCCTGCGTCCAGTTGGTTTGCTCCCCGGTGCCGTCGCCGTGGATTTCAATCCATCCGCCGAGCCGGGTGTTCATCGGTGGCATGGAGATGTTGAGGTCGGCCTGCTTGATGCGCTCGTACTCACGCTGCGAAATCAGCCCCTCTTGCAGGCCGCGCCGGGCGTCGCGCGCGGTGGGATAGTTCAGCACGAAGGCTTTGTAGTACCGACTGCGGGGGTTCTTCCGGGCGATATAAAACACGCCCTCCGGCGTGCGCCAGTGATCAGGCGTGGCGGTACTGCCACGGCGCTCTTTGTCAGCGAAGCCGTTGTAGCCAAAATCGGCTGCGTACCGCTTGTAGAGGTCCGTACCGCGGTACACGTATACTTGCTTTGTGGTCTTCGATACGCGTACCCACACGTTGGACACCGCGCTACGGGGCAGGTAGCCTCTCAACCCACCTTCCGACCGCACCCGCACCATGCGGCCCTGCGTGTACTCCACCCAGACGGGGTCCTGGAGGCGCAGCCGGAAATACGGCTTTTCTCCAGCGGGGTCCCGGTATACCGTCGCCAGACGCTCGGTGATGTAGTACATCGGCTCATCCGGGGCAGCCGCTGGATCGACGTCCAGCGGGAGCTGGCCAGCGGCGCGCGCGGGCATCAGGAGGACGACAAGCACGGCCAGCGTGCTGGCAGACAGCAAAGAAAATAGCTGAGACATAAGCACAGGTGCGGGTTGAACTAAGCAGCAGCGGGGGCACGATCCGTATTGTGGGCGACGCACCACTCGTAGGCTTCCACCACGCCCTCGGTCACGGCGCGCTGCGTAATGTGAGGCACAGCCTCACGCACGGCGGGCGCCGCATTGGCAGGGGCAAACCCGTAGCCAACGGTCTGCAGCGCTTCGATGTCACCGTTGCTGTCGCCGATGTAGGCCATGGACTCCAGCGGGACGTCCGTTAGCTCGGAGAGCCACCGCATGGCCTGCTGCTTGGTAATCGCGGGGGGCAGGACGTCAATGGAAACGGGGGTATGAAACACGCGCAGCGCAGGCAGGTGCTCTGCAACGTGCGCCTCTACGACGGGCACGAGCCCAGCCACCTCATCCGTATCCGGCCCGATCACCCCCACCTGCGCGCGCTTGGCGTGATCCAGCATGATGGACATGCCGGGCAGGACCTCCGATACGA
Organism: Bacteroidota bacterium; assembly: GCA_009908945.1. Taxonomy (GTDB): domain Bacteria; phylum Bacteroidota; class Rhodothermia; order Rhodothermales; family Salinibacteraceae; genus Tc-Br11-B2g6-7. The sequence goes on along the minus strand of JAAAOI010000212.1, from coordinate 16,294 downwards.
ACCAGGCCCGGACGTCGGCCAGTTGCTCCTCGATGGCGGGGGTGAGCGCCGGGTTCCAGGTGATGGAGGCGGCCACCGGGTCGAACAGACCGCCGCCGCTTTCAAACAGCACGGGGACGTCAAGCCCCAGCATCTGTGATACGGCCTCTACATACGGGTAAGCCCGCCCGGAGCAGAGCGAAAGCGCCGGATACGGCGTCGTACTGGGAAGGTCGTCCGCGCGCTGCGCCAGGTTGGCCAGCAGCCGCAGGTCATGCAGCCGGTACGGCTGGTACGGCTCGGCCAGGCAACCGTCAATGTCGGAGACGAAGAGGGAGATCATAAAACAGAACAGGCGTCAAAGAAGCGGGGGTCGGCAACCGGAAACGATTTCCTCAACGAGCAGGGGGACGCATCGTTCGGTAATGGAGCATGCGGGCGCGCGAGCCCACGGGCCGCCGTTTCCAGCGCCTCTGGCGGTGCCAAGCGCTGCGGCATGGGAGGGTACGAGCGTCCGTAAACAAAGGTAGCAAAAAACGTCCCAGCATCAAAAGTCCCAGCATCAAAACCCGCAACGGATGCGGCCGCTTCCTCTACACGCGCGGTTGACAGCGGCGTTGTGCCCGCATCTTCAAGGAGCTGTTGCCAGAGCGCTACGAAGGTCGCGGTCCCCACCTCTTCCCGCAGGTGATGCAAGACGAGCGCCCCGCGGTTGTATAGCGCGCGGCTGAGGTGGGCGGCAGGAGCAACCGGGGCGTCAGGGTAGAGCGGTGCTGCAGCCCGACGGCCTGCAGGCCCCTCGTGGAGCATCTGCAGCCGCTCGAGTGCCACGTCCTCGCCGTCGGCTTGCGCATAGAACCAGGCGGTGAGGTAGGTGGCCATCCCCTCCACCAACCACAGGTCGCGCCAGTCCGCGATAGACAGCGCGTTGCCTACCCATTGATGCGCCAGCTCGTGCACTATCACCGCCTCCGGCGTGTGGGTCCAGGTCCCACCCGGTGCGTCGAACAGCCCAGCCCGCACCGTCGGCATTGCCGCGAACTCCATCCCGGCGTACGGATGGGTAAGCTGCACGACGGCCAGGGACGCAAACGGATAGGGCCCCAGCAGCTCCTCAAAAAAGGCTATGGCCTCTGGTGCGCGCCGCAGCGCTTCCGCACCGGGGCCTGGATCGGTGAGCAGATGCAGCGACACCGGAAGCGACCCTGCAGCAACCTGCACCGTATCGGACACCGTTGTGAAGGGCCCTGCAGCAAACCCAAAGGTGTAGGTAGGTACGGGCACCTCCAGCGCCCATCGCGTACGGCGCATCTCGCCGTCACGCGTGTCGCGCACGGCTTCTCCGGAGGCGATGACTTCCAGATCGGGCGGCGTGACAAGGGTCAGGTCGAGCGTCGCTGGTCGCGCCGGGTGGTGCGTGCCCGGCAGCCAACCGCGCACGGCGTCGGGCCAGCCGTCGGTGTACACGAGCTGTTCGCCGTCATACGTCTCCTCGACAAGCCCCACATGCGGCGCGCCCACGTACCATACGTCCACCGTAAGGGTGTCGCGCGCAGAAGGCCCGGTCGTGACCCCGATGGCGTCGCTGCGCTGGTTGAAGGCCACCGGCCGGTCGTTGACGTGCAGCGAATCGACACGCAGGTTGGCAAAGCCGAGGGCTAACCCATCCGCCCCCCCTGTAACGGCGAGCCGCGCGTGGCCGGTGAGGTGAGCCCGCGCGGGGTCCAGGGTCAGCGTCACCTCGTAGTGATGCACGTGCGCAGCCGGCGCGGGTACCACACGCGGCGCCTCGCACGCGGCAAGCCAGAGCACACACCATGTAGCAATCAGCCATACCTCTCCCGGAAGCCGTGGGAATGGTCTGCCTCGATGAGCAAGCGTCACGCGTCGGTGTTGGCTGCAAATGATTCGGCCAGATCCATCACCACCTCGTCCGAGATGCCCATCGCGCTGAAGCCCCCGTCATGGTAGAGCGTCTGCATGGTAACCATGCGCGTGAGGTCGCTCAGGAGCGTCACCGTGTAATCGGCGCAGCTCTGTGCACTGGCGTTACCCAGGGGCGAGAGCTTCTCGCCGAAGTCGAACATGGCGTCAAACCCGGCAATCCCTTTGCCGGCGGTGGTGCGGGTGGGGCTCTGCGAGATCGCGTTGATGCGAATCCCGCGCTTGCCCAACCGATACCCCCAGGAGCGGACGATGCTTTCGAGCAGGGCTTTCGCGTCGCCCATCTCGGAGTACTTCGAGAAGATGCGCTGCGCCCCGATGTAGCTCAGCGCCACGATGGAGCCGCCATCGGCCATGTGGCCCGATGCCATCGCGTGGTGCACGATGCGGTGCAGGCTGATGGCAGAGATGTCGAGCGTTTTCTTATACCAGGCGTAATTGAGTTCTTCGTAGGGTACATCCTTGCGGACGTTGACGCCCATCCCGATGCCGTGCACGATAAAGTCGATCTGATCGAGGTGAGCCCCGGCCTCTTCGTAGAGGGCCGCCAGGTCGTCATCGCTTGTGGCATCGGCCCAGACGATCGGGCTGTCGGTTTTTTCGGCCAGGCCGTCGAGGCTACCCAGGCGGCGGGCAACCGGCGCATTGGAAAGGACAAAGGATGCGCCCTCGCGGTGGGCAGCCTCGGCAATGGTCCAGGCGAGGCTCTCCTCATTGAGCGCGCCAAAGATGATTCCTTGCTTTCCTTCGAGCAAGCCGTGAGACGTGGACATAAAGTACCTGCGTTGGTAGAAAGGGAGCGTGCGAAGTGTGTGCACTAAGGTAGGCAAGAAAACGGTGGCACGCTACCCCCACCAGGCCCGCGCTGATCCCGCTACGGAAGCTGCAGAGGGGTGAGCTGCGCTTCAACCTCTGCCCGGCGCTCCCGGAGAAACGGGGGGAGCTGTAGCTTCTCGCCCAGCGCATCGGTGGGCTCATCGTGTAGAAATCCCGGCACGTCCGTAGCAATTTCCACGTTCACCCCGCTGGGCTCCCGAAAGTAGATCGACCGAAAGTAGTTGCGGTCCTTCATAGTGGTGGGGCTGAGCCCAGCCGCCAGGAGGCGCTCGCGGATCAGGTCGCGATGCGCGTCGTCCGCGGCCCGAAAGGCGACGTGGTGCACCGTCCCGACGCCCCACGTCCCCTCATGCATGTTGGGTTCGTTGTAGAGGTCTACAAACTGCCCGTGCGACGCCCCCGCGGCCTGAAAGCGCGTCCAGTCGCCATCCTGCGGCGTGGGCTCGATTCCGCTTTGTTCGAAGCCGAGCACCTCCAGCACCTCCGCGGTGAGGCGTGCGTTTTCGGGATGAATCGTGACGCCATGAAAGCCGCGCAGCGCATGTGCGGCAGGGATCTCGCTGCCCGCCCATGGCTCTACATCTGAGGGGCCTGTGATAAGCTCCAGCGGCTGGCCATCGGGATCCACAAACTGGATCACAGTCGCGCCAAAGCGCTCCGTAAGCGGAGAGCGGCCTACCCCCAGCGTATCCAGCCGCTCGACCCAGAAGTCGACTGCGCCCTCCGGAATGATGAAGGCGGTGGCCGTAACTTGGCCCCGCCCCACCTGCCCCTGCTGAATGCTGTGGTGGGGCTTGAACGTGAGCACCGTGCCAGGCGTGCCAACACCATCGGCGAAGTAGAGATGGTACATCGTCGGCCCTTTAAAGACCTCTGACGGGTTGTTGAAGAGCACCGTCTGCTTTACGAGGCGCAGCCCAAGGACGCCCGTGTAAAAGTCGAGTGTCTGCTGCGGGTCACTGGAATACGCTGTGACATGATGAATCCCGAGCACGGCAGCCGGCGGAAGGGACGAGGCAGAAGCGTCTGGCATGGTGGTAGGAGGAGTTGGTAGGGAGGGTGGACGGTAGCAGGGCGGTGGGTACTACAGCATACCAAACAGATCAGGCAGTGGCAACGGCGGCCAGCGCCCGGGCCCGGGCGCTCCGATCGCACGTTTTACTCCTGCGCCACCCCATCCGGCACGTGCTCCTTCGTGGTCTTGAAGCGAACGGCGTCCCACTCTTCCATCGTCCGGTTGAGGTACCACGAGCTGTACGTCAGGAAGGCCAGATCACCGGCGCCGTCATGGTACAGATCATTCTGAAAGCGGCGTTCGAATGCTTGCATCACGTCGGCATCATCGGCTTCCACCCACCGTGCAGCAGCGATGTTGACGCCTACAAGCTGCGCATCCACGTTGTATTCCGTCTTCAGGCGTTCCACCGCCACATCGAACTGCAGCTCCCCCACAGCGCCCAGGATAAAGGCGCTGCCGCGGATGGGGCGGTAGACCTGAATGGCGCCTTCCTCGCTGAGTTGCTTCAGCCCTTTCGCCAAGTGCTTGGCCCGCAGCGGATCGTTGAGCTGCACCTTCCGAAAGCGCTCGGGGGCAAAGCTGGGCACTCCGGTAAACCAGAGCGGTTCATCCGTCGAAAAGCTATCGCCAATGCGGATCGTCCCATGGTTGTGTACGCCAATGATGTCGCCCGGGAAAGCGCTGGCTACGCCTTCCCGCTCCTGGGCCATGAACATGGTGGCGTTGTTGATGCGGAGGTCTTGCTCCAACCGGTGGTGCCGCACAGTCATCCCGCGGGTGAACTCTCCGGAGCAGACGCGCACAAACGCGATGCGGTCGCGGTGCCGGGGGTCCATGTTGGCCTGAATCTTGAAGACGAGCCCGGTGAAATCATCTTCCTGCGGCTGCACCGCGCGCGTCGTCGTCTGCCGCGGCTGCGGCGGCGGGGCGATGCTGACAAACGTATCCAGCATCTGCTTGATGCCAAAGTTGTTGAGCGCGGTGCCGAAAAACACCGGCGTCTGCTTTCCAGCCCGGTAGTCGGCCTTGTTAAAGGTGGCCCCGGCCTCCGATAGCAGGTCGATTTCGAAGAGGAGATCCTCCGCTCCTGCCCCCATCAGGGCCTCAATGCGGTCCTCAACGTCGCCCGTCTCCAGCACTGTATTTTGCGGTCCGGCGCCCTTCTGGTAGCGTTGAATGGTTTCGTCCTGGAAGTTGTATACGCCGCGAAAGAGCCGGCCCATCCCCAACGGCCAGTTGAACGGCACCGCTTGGATGCCGAGCGTCTCCTCAATGTCCGAGAGCAGGTCGAGCGGCGGTAGCCCGTCCCGGTCCAGTTTGTTGATAAACGTGATGATGGGCGTGTTACGCATGCGGCATACGTCCATCAGCTTTTCTGTCTGCGGCTCCACGCCCGCCGCATGATCCAGCACCATGACGACACTGTCGACCGCCGTCAGCACGCGGTAGGTGTCTTCTGAGAAGTCTTTGTGGCCGGGCGTGTCCAGCAGGTTAATCTTGCAGCCCTCGTACTCGAACTGCATCACCGAGGAGGTGACCGAGATGCCGCGTTCCTTTTCCATCTCCATCCAGTCGCTCGTGGCGTGGCGCCGCGACTTGTTCGCCCGCACCTCGCCCGCTTCATGGATGGCGCCGCCCATCAGCAGCATTTTCTCCGTCAGCGTAGTCTTCCCCGCGTCCGGGTGGCTGATGATACCAAACGTACGCCGCCGGGCGATTTCTTTCTCCAGTGGCGTCTTTTTCGTTGCAACGTCCATGCGGGGTGATGCAGCTAATTCGAGAGGATGGTCTGCCGTGTACCACACAGGCGGCTTGCTGTACGATCCAGCGGGCGTTTTGATCTACAGGGCCGGGCCTGCCTGCCACGGCAGGCGCCTGCAAGCTCAACCCCCTCCCTCTTCCGCTCCTGCGTCGGAAGGTGCTCCCGTAACCATCGCAATGCCATGCCATACCGTCACCCCTGCCCCACGTCCGACGGCCTCGCCCCACTCCGACCCCAGCGTCCCGCCTGCGAGCGCGCCAACGGGCCCGCCCACCTTAGGGGTAGCCACAGCGGAGCCTGCGAGCATTCCGAGGCTTACGCCGAGGGTCGCACCGGCCAGCCGTCCGCTCACGCCCCCTACGCGGGCCGCAGCGCCGCACCCATCGCCCTGGCGTGCGCACTGCACGGCTTCCGTTATATCGACAAGCGCGTAGGCATAGGCTACTCCGCGCGTAGCGCGCCCCACGAGGGCACTGGCAGTCGCCCAGGGATTTTCTAACCGTATATACATAGGTGGCTTTTCGTCTTGTGCACAGCGAGTTAGGGCTAACGAACAACCCTAACATGGGTCCCGGAGATGGGAGACCACGCCTACCGGAACGGCGGCAACGGTGCCCTTGCGTACGGTCCGTGGTCCTTACCGTCGCTGGCCTGCCGGTAACGAAACCGGTCTTGGTCGGGAGCGCCAGGGCCGATGGTTTTCATTGTTCATGGGCTGCGGGAACGTCCAGGTTCCAGACCGTGCCCGCCGGGCCTGCATTGTGGACGGGGGTATCGCTGAGGACATCCGTCACGCCCCAACTGGCATGAATGTGTCCGCAGACACACAGAGGTAGCGCCTTTGCCTCGATCGTCTCACGCACGGCCTGGCTTCCCAGGTGCTCGCCCCGCGAGCTTACATCGGCGATGCCATAGGGCGGGGCATGCGAAATAAGCACAGCGTCTTCCGGGCACTGGCGCAGCAGCCCTCGGGCCTCGTCCTCCGAAAAGTCCCAACTCCAGGCCCCGAACGGGGTAACGGGAATGCCACCGCCCACCCCAAAAAAGGAAATCCCCTCCACCGTCGTGCCAGAGCCGTGCAGCACGGTAGCCGCGGGCCAATCTGCGCAGGCCGCCTTGAGTTGCTTCACAGGCTCCGCGTTGCCCGGGACCACCACCGTGGGCGTCTCGATCGCGCGCAGGATAGCGATGGTCGCCTCAAGTTGGCGACCCATCGCGCAGAAATCGCCCGCCCCTACAACGACATCCACCGCGGCGGCCTGTTCAACAAGCGACCGGGCAGCGCCATGATCTGTGTGGACATCGCTAAAGAGAAGCAGCGAGGGCATGGTGCGCGCTTCACTATGAGAAGTATCCAGGAGTGCAGGGACGCCGGCAAGCATCGTGCAGGCGCGGGCTGCCGGGATTTTGGCACAACGTTTCGTATGGCTCTTCAGGCGTTCGGCTACACCGGCGTTACCACGAACAGCACGACGTGCGCGAAGGTCACGAAGAAAAATACAAGGTAGCCTTGGTAGGCAAGCAGAAACCAGTTAAAGTATGAGCGCAGGATGGGGTCTTTAGTTTCTGCTGCCGACACGGCATCCGCCTGGCGCTGGAAGTACCGCGACCGGCTTAGTTGCCGCGTGCGCCCCATCACCCACCCAAAGACCTTCAGGTTGTAGGTTACGGCCAGCGACCAGATCAGCTTAAGCCGCGCTCGAAGTCCATGCCCGGCCCGGAACCACTGGCCGTGATGCGTGAGCAGCCGATAGGCCATACGTACAAACAAGATAAACGAGAGCACCCCGAAGGCCGCAATGGTGAGATAGGCACCCAGCAGGATCGGATCCAGGAACGAGGCCATGACTGTGCGAGAAGCGCCGGTTTAGTACATGTTTTGTTTGGTTTTACAAATTACCAAACAATACGTGATTCCTCCTACTGCCCACATGGTACAGGCTGTAACGCTCCCGCTACAAATATGCTCTGCCAGGAAAAGGCATCAGGTCAGGCGAGTGAGCGGCACGGGGCTTTGCAGCACGGGGCTTTGCAGCACGGGGCTCGAAGCCGGAGCGGGAGCCATGGCGATGCCACACCTGGCCGAAGGCGTGCCGCCGAGGTGAATGGCGCTGCGGTGGAGGATATCCGAGCGCGCGCAGCCCGCGAGGCGGTTTCAGACAGCGCCTATCCCTTGCTTAGCGACGCCTCCACCGCGTCACGATGCGCCAGAGATCAGTAAGACGGGCTGGAGGCCAACGGCCACGGCACCGTTCGGAACGGCCCGAACGGCTCCCAACGGTCATTATCACCCGTTCTCTTTCGACCGTGGACTGGTGGCGTCAACCAGCGCTGGCGACTCGTCCTTCTCTTGCTTCTCAACAGGCCCTCCGGGGTAAGGCCGGCGCGGTGGGTTATACCCTCCGCCTCCACCGCCCCCTCCGCCTCCGCGCAGGTAAAGCACCAGGAAGGTAACGAGCAACAGCAGCACAAGCAGCAGGATAAACTTCATGACACAGCACCTGCAATGGGTAAGAGATGGAAGGACCACCGCGTAGGAAGTAAAAAAACGATGCTCAGGGCCTGAGGTTCAGACCCCCATCCACGCACGCCAGCGGGGCAGGCCCCTCGGCAGCACCGTCCCGCTCGTGCCGTTTGTGTTACCGTAGCGGCTCGATGGCGTCCGGCGCAAACTCGCGGTCCACAACATCATCATGCGGCAAGCTGCCTCGGTGGGAGCGGAGATATACGAAAGGCGTGTGATGCAAGAAATTAGAGACGCGGCCAGTATAGATATCCGCGTAGCGCTCCACCTGGCGGGCGAAGTGGCTTTTGTCTTTCCCGGTACGCATGAGCAGGCCCCAGTTCGGATTCATCATGCGGCCCGACTGGCGCGCGATGGGCGCAATCTCAGCGTCCAATGCCACCAGCCGCTCGCGCAGGTTACGCATCTCCTGCTCCAGCGCCTCCGGGTCGCCATTGCGGTGCGGACCGTACTGGCCGTGGCTTCGCTGCAGCCGCAACCGCAGCGCGGAAAACTCCGCCTCCAGCTGTTCTTTCTCTTCCATCAGGGCGGAGAGCACCTGCTGCCGTTCGGTGAACGCCGCCAGGGTAGAAATTTCGTCTTCGAGCTCCCGTACGATGAGCGCCGTGCGCCAGCGCAGTACGTTTTTCGAGACGTTGACATCGACAAACAGATGGTCGCCGACGTACAGGATTTCCTCGCCGGAAAGCCCCAACGTCCGCTCTACCAGCGCCGCGTGTCCACCCACGTACACCTCGCCCTCGTCCAGCAGTCCCTGTTGCTCCCGAAGCATGCCATCATCGGAGACGACGCGGAAGGCGGGCGACTGGCCGGAAAAGAAGGACGGCTTGCGCGCGCCCACAATCGCGATATCGAAAAGGTCGTGCCAGGTCATGTCGCCCGGTAGAAAGGCATCGAGGGCGTACTGGAGCATGGGCGCGGCATAGCTCCACTCTGAATTCGTGATGAGCAGCAATTTTTTGCCGGCCTCCTTCTGATCAAGCAGAGCCAGCGGCATCTCCTCGTCGAGGTCCACGAATCGGTCAGGGTGTGCAATGATTTCTTCTTTCAGCCGGCCCTCCATGTGCGCCTGGTCGAGGGTACGGCGCACACGCTCGTAGAGGTCGCCATACCCAATCGAGCTGCCCAGTTGCCCGTCGTCCAGCAGCTCCACCAGCTGCATGTACATGCACGCCTCAGAAATCGCAAACAACGTGTTGAGGAAAATCCACCGGTCGCCCCGCAGGTCAATGAGGGTCCGCTGATACGTCTCACGCTGCGCCTCAAACGAGAGGGGTTCTGTGCCATGAAAGGCGCGCTTGACATAGCCAAACCGGTTGGCTTTGACGATGTTACCTTCCTCACAGTCGATGATAAGGCCCCGGATGGCAAGGTCTGGGTCAAACGTTAGATCTTCCACCGGCCAGCCCTCCTCCTGTAGGCCCTCCTTGATGAAGGTGTAGGCCCGCTCTTCCCACGCCCGCATGTAGTAATGGATGAGCGTGTAGTCCATGTCGTACCCAATCGCCTTAATCCGGCGAAGGTTGAGGGTCCGGTTGCAATAGAGGCCCCGCACGGGGTCGTTGGATGGCATCATGGGCAGGTAACAAAAGACGGAGGAGAAGGCAGACCGCGTCAGCGGTTAGGGCGATAGTCCAGTGGGAGTTGATAGCATACCGGGGTGTTGGCCCAAGCCCCCTGACGGTTGACGGAGCGGCCGCTCACCACGTTGCCTGCAAGGGTGAGCCGGGTGGGGTTGGTCCGGACCTCATAGAACGAGACGGGCCGGCCGAGCGCATCGGCGGCCCCCACGAACTTACGGGCGTAGGCGCGCTGCAGACCGGCCCGGCTGCGGTGTACGATGCGGCGCACTCCTGTGGATTCAAACACGACCACTGCTGACGCCGGGATGTAGCTAAACAGCCGATCCGGATTACGAAATTCAGCCCAGCCCTCAACGAGCCCTCCGCCGCCTGCAGCGCCCGCCAGGCCTCGACTCTGCTCCGCGCCGCCCACCGGGATTTCGTAGTCCAGGCCTTCTTGGAACAGGCGCCCTTCCACCAGCGCAGCCAGAAAGTGGGGAAAGGATCCAATGTAGGCCTCCTCTCGCGCCGCTCGTGTCGGTGCGGTTACTGCTGCCGTTTCGACCTGCGGCGTAAACTGCAGGTGCGCCTCTGCCTGCCGGTTAACGCCGTTGGGGGTTTGGTTGAGGACCACGCGATCCAGTATAATCTGCACGTCGTAGCCGAGGCGGTCATTGGACACGGAAACCGGCTGTGTACTCTGCACCCGCACTGTGCCGTCGCGGTCCATCTTAGCATCCAGTACGTCAGGGGTTTCAAGCGTGCATTCCTCGTGCGTGCCGAGGAACAGCCGTTCGAACTGGTCGATGGCCCGGGCGCGCGAGGAAGGCGTCGATGGCGGGCTCGCCGGGAGGGCCTCGTCCGGTTCTGGCACCTCCACTGGGCCGAGCCCATGTGCGCCCGGCGCCGTCGCCTGAGGGGTTGCAGCTGCTCGGGGGCCAAGGATCACGCGGAGGGTGTCTGAGCCCTGCACCACCGGATCTACGAGCACCGTCCCAAATTCGAAGTCGGGATGGTAAAACACTACGCGTTGCATCCCCAGCCCGATACCCGGGAGGCGAAACGTGCCATCAGCTTTCGAGGCCACACGCGTCGTGGTCTGGTCCACAAATACCGTGACATCTGCGATCGGCTCGTTCGCTGTGGAGCGAACCTCGCCAACGACGGTCGACGTGGTGCCTTTCGGGGGCGTTACCGAAGTGCCGCTGGAGGCGCATGCCGAAAGCAGGAGCCCGAGGGCGCATGCTGCCAACAGCATGGGCCCGTTTACTGTAAAGGGACGCATTAAGATAAGAAAAGAGAGATACAGAAGAACGGCAGGCCCCAGCGTACCGCCTGGAGCTGGCCCTAAAAACAGCCCGCTTTAAAACCTGTCTGCACGGGTCTGTTTCGTGCGGCGGTGCCACGCGATCGGCGCACGGCCCCTCAGTCGTCATCGACGCGCGGGCCCTGAAACAACTGCCGCCCCAGATGCAGGGTCAGTTCGGAGGCCTCCGCGTCGTTAAGGGTAAAGACGAGGCGGATATCAGGAGCGCCACGAGCTAAAAACACACCTCCGCCCTGTGCCAGCAGCCGGAAGGCGGGCTCGTCTTCATTTCGGGCCCAGAGGGCGCCCTCGCGGGAAAAGACGCGGACGGTCAGCGGGCCGACCTCGTAGGTGCCCTCATATTGCCGACGCTCCTCGGGCGAGAGGGTGACTTCCATCGGTTGCGTAGGCGGCCCCACCTCAAGCAGTAGCCGCGCGATGGACTCCTCTACCTGAAATGCGGTGGGCCCCTCGGTATTGGCCATCACGACCAGCGTCAACCCTTCCTCCGGAAAGTGCCCCCACTGCGCGGCAAACCCGTTGATGCCTCCGCTGTGCCCTACAAAGGCGCGGCCGAAGCGCTCGGTGACCTGCAGCCCGTAGCCATACCCTACCGTGTCGCCGGCTGCTGTGATGGTGGGCGTGCGCATCGCCTCATACAACGCGTCTGAAACTACGTCGCCGGTCCGGAGCGCCTTCATCCAGGCCAGCATGTCGCGGATGGAGGAGCACAGCGCCCCCGCTGCAAAGGGCTGCGTCATGCTGATCGCACTGGCCTGTTGTAAGGTGCTGGAGAGCGGCGACGGGCGATAGCCCTGAGCATGGGCGGGCGTGGGGGGCACATCCGGGCAGTACTGCGTCTGCTGCAGCCCTACCGGCTCCAGCAACCGCCTGCGCAGCGCCTCCGCGTACGGGCGCCCTGTGCGCTCCTCGATGAGGAGGCCAAGCAGGTAGTACCCAGAGTTGGTGTAGCTGAAGGCCTGCCCCGGTGCAAAATCGAGGCTGTCGCCGGCAATTCGGTCCAGCATTTCTTCGTGGGAGCGCTCCTGGCCCATCTGCCACGGATAGTCCGGGCGACTGGTGTACGAGGGCAGGCCTGAGGTGTGGTTCAGCAGCTGCTCCACCGTCACGGCTTGCCCGTGGGTTGGCGCCTCTGGCAGGTAGGTTCGGATGTCGTCCTGCAATGCGAGCCGGCCTTCATCGATGAGGTGCAGAACGGTAGCAGCGGTGAAGGTCTTTGTGAGCGACCCGATGCGCAGGATCGTGCTATCGGCCATAGGCGCATCAGCGCTGCGGTCGGCTTGGCCGTAACTCCGCACGAAGCTGGGATTTCCCCTGTAGGCAACCCCGATACTTAGGCCGGCCACGGGAGGCCCACCGGCGAGCGTTCCTTCCAGGGCGGCGTGCGCGATGGAGTCTATCGCTGCCGTGTGTCGCCCTTCCCCGTTCTGCCCTACCGCCGCAGATGCACAAACTGCAGGGATGCATGCGACGAGAGCCAGGACGCGCACGGCGGAGAGGAGACGTAGAGGCATGGCAAGAGGAGGCAGATGGGTAGACGCGAAGGGGGGCGCAATATCAACGAGTGTAACGCCGACAACCCATCGTGAGATCAACCAACAGACGATCTGGCTGAAGCCTCACCTTCGGCCCATCGCGTACGCTCTTTTCATGGCTCGTGAGCTCCTGCAGGCTCCTGTGCCGGTAGCGAGCAGCCCTGGTACGCGCAGGGTCCCAAAAAACCAGAGCCCCTGCCTGCGCTGGGATGCAGACAGGGGCTGTATGGCGGAGGGAGAGGGATTCGAACCCCCGGAGCCCCAGAAGGGCTCAACGGTTTTCGAGACCGCCCCGTTCGACCGCTCCGGCATCCCTCCAGCGCTATTCTTCTCGTTGAGCGGCCGGTCGGTTCCGCGGTTAACGGCGGCTTCACGCAAGCACGTCGCGGATGACCTCAGCCGTGGCCTGGAGAGCCGCGGATAGCTGCTCGGGTTGGCGCCCCCCGGCCGTGGCCAGCCCAGGGCGTCCGCCCCCGCCCCCGCCGACGCGCTTCGCCAGCCTGCCCACGAGTGTGCCGGCTGGTAGGCGCTCTTTCAGGTCGTCCGTTACGGCGCACACGAGGTACACTTTCTCGCCCTCGGGATCGACCGTACCCAGCACTCCCACCGCCTCCGCAGGCAGGCGGCCGCGCAGCTCTTGGCCCAGGGCCCGCAGCGCGTCCATGTCGGTGGAGGCCACCTGGCCCGTGACCAGTGTGATGTCGTCGATGGTGGCACGCTGCTGCATGAACGCATCCAGCTGTTGGGCCAGCTTTTCATGCTGGAGCTCCTCTACCGTCTGCTGCAGGGATTTCCGCTCGTCAAGCAGCGCAGCCACCGCTTCATCCAGCGGGCGCTGCAGGGACTTAAACTGAGCGCGCGCCTGCTCCAGCTCCTGCACCTGCCCCCGCGTGTAGTGGAGCGCGGCGGGGCCGGCTACGGCTTCCACCCGGCGCACCCCGGCGGCCACGGAGCCCTCCGAGGTAAGCCGGAAAAGCCCGATCTCACCGGTGGCCTCGACATGGGTACCGCCGCACAGCTCCATGGAGAAGTCCGGACCGAACGTGATGACGCGGACCGTATCTCCGTATTTCTCACCAAAGAGCGCAATGGCGCCGCGGTCAATCGCTTCCGCGTACGGGACGTCGCGAGCTTCATCTTTGGGGATATTGCGCTGGATCGCCTCGTTCACGCGCGCTTCGATGGTGCGGAGCGCCTCGTCCGAGACCCCCTCATAGTGGCTGAAGTCAAACCGCAGACGATCGGGGGCCACGAGGGAGCCCTGCTGTTCCACGTGGGTGCCCAGCTCCTCGCGCAGGATGGCGTGCAGCAGATGCGTCGCCGTGTGGTGCTTCTGAATGCGGCGGCGGCGCGCAGCGTCTACGGTGGCCCGCACGGGCGCATCGGTAGGCTCGGGTGCTGCGTTGACCCGGTGCACGATCTGCGCACCGTGCCACTGTGTGTCCAGCACCTCAAGTGTTTGTTCACCTACCTCAAGTACTCCTTGATCCCCCACCTGGCCGCCGGATTCGGCGTAAAACGGGGTTTTATCGAGCACCACCTGGTGCATCGTCGTGCCGTTGTGCTGCACGGTGCGTGCATCCACCACGACAGCGTCGTCCACACGCAGGCGGTCGTAGCCCACAAACTCGGTAGCGGTGGCCTCGGCGCTATCGGCCGCGGGGGCCGCGCCATTGGGCGCCGCCGGGGAAAAGTCGGAGGCTGCGCGCGCCCGCTCTTTCTGCTCTTGCATATGCGCATCGTAACCCTGGCGGTCGAGCGAGAGGCCCTCTTCCCGCGCCATCAGCTCGGTGAGATCCACCGGGAAACCGTACGTGTCGTGCAGCAGAAAGGCGACCGCTCCCGGGATCTGCCCTTGCGCGGCGTGCGCGGCAAAGCGCGCCACCATCGCCTCATGATCGTCCGTATCTACAAAAGCCTTTTCCAGCAAATCCATCGCCGCCCGATCCTTCCGTAAGGCTTCTTGAGGCGCAGCGCTGGCGTCCTGGGTGGCGATCTGTTTGGCGTGTGGAACGATCTGTTCGAAGAAGTCAATGCCGGTGCCCAGCGTTTCGAGGAAGCTCTCCTCTTCCGAGCGTATGACGCGGGTGATGTAGCTCTCGCGTTCAATCAGCTCGGGGAAGCTTTGCCCCATCTTGACGAGCAGCACCCCCACCAACTTGTGCAGAAAGGGCGCCCGGAAGCCCAGGGTCTGGTAGCCGTAGCGAACGGCGCGGCGCAGGATGCGTCGGATGACGTACCCGCGGCCGGAGTTGCCCGGCATCACCCCATCGGCAATGGCAAAGCTGCAGGTCCGGATGTGGTCCGCCACCACGCGCAGGGCAATCCGTACCCGCTCCCGCTCCTTCGCCTCGGCGATGGCGAGGTCGTCATATCCGCGCACCTCGGCCCGGGGAGCAAGCTCACAGATGCGAGCGAGTAAGGGTGCAAACAGGTCGGTGTCGTACGTGCTGATCTTGTCTTGCAAGACGGCCACGATCCGCTCGAAGCCCATCCCGGTGTCCACGTGCTGGTCGGCCAGTGGCTCCAGTGCCCCATCGCTCTGCGCGTTGTACTGAATGAAGACGAGGTTCCAGATCTCGATGACGGCGGGGTGGTCTGCGTTGACCAGGTCTCGGCCTGGGGTTTCTTCCCGCTCCGCCTCTGGCCGCAGGTCAATGTGGACCTCCGAGCACGGCCCACACGGGCCGGTGTCGCCCATCATCCAGAAGTTGTCTTTCGACGGACAGAAAAGAATGTGGTCGGGGTTGATGTCGGTTTCGGAGCGCCAGAACCCGGCGGCTTCCTCATCGGGCGTCAGGCCCAACCCATCATCGCCTTCGTGCACGGTAGCGTACAGGCGGTCGGGCGCCAGCCCCCACTGCGTTACCAGCAACTCCCACGCCCAGGCGATGGCTTCTTGCTTGAAGTAGTCGCCAAAGCTCCAGTTGCCAAGCATCTCGAAAAAGGTGTGGTGGTACGTGTCGTACCCGACCTCTTCCAGGTCGTTGTGCTTGCCCGAGACGCGGAGGCACTTTTGCGTGTCTGCCGCCCGGCTGTAGGGCCGCGATCCTTCGCCAAGAAATACGTCCTTGAACTGATTCATGCCCGCATTGGTGAAGAGCAGCGTCGGATCGTTCTGTGGCACCAGCGAGGCGCTATCTACGATCTCGTGGCCCTTCTCCTGGAAGAAGTCGAGAAACTGCTGACGCACAACTTCGGAGGTGAGCGTGTGGGCGTCGGTGGAGGGCATAGGACAAGAAGGCGTGCGATGAGAAGCGTTGAAGCGGCATGTGAGCAGCGTTGGAGCGGCACAGCCGTGCGGCGGCAATGGGCCAGAAAACGCACCCTGTTAGGGAAGAGTTCGGGGCGCCACCGGCGCCGGCGTACGGGCTGAGGCTGCGGGCACTGTGGCCTTAATGGTGGATGCCCCGGAGCGGCTGCACCCGGTCCAGGATAGCGTCGTGGATCGCCCCGTTCGAAGCAACCATCTGGCCGCCAAACAAGGCGTTGGTGTCGTTTGAGAAATCCGTCACCTGTCCCCCAGCCTCAGTTACGATAACCATTCCGGCTGCCACGTCCCACGGGCTCAAGCCGGTTTCGTAGAAACCATCGAATGTGCCGTTGGCTACGCGTACCAGGTCCACGGACGCCGCCCCGTGCCGGCGCAGCCCCCGGCTCTCCTTCAAAAATTGCTGGAGTACGTTCGTGTATGTATCCATGTAATCGAATACCGTGTAGGGAAATCCGGTGGCAATCAGCGCGCGTTCGAGGGCGGCGTTATCAGTCACGTGGATAGGGCGTCCGTTCTGGTAGGCGCCGCCGCC
>JAAAOI010000063.1 GCA_009908945.1 Bacteroidota bacterium | reverse complement strand
CAAGCCCCTGCACAACCGCATCGCGCAGATGCGCTACGGTTTCGATGTGGTGAAGAAGGGCGTCGGGGGTCCCGAGTTCGACCGTATGAAGGGGGCAGCATTCGTACATAAGCCGACAGCGCGTGTGGAGGCGGAAGGAAATGGGACGAACTCCTGCGTTGCCGCGCACGGACGTCCGTTACGGAAAGCGGTTCGGGACTGCTGAGGTGCTCTGTGGGACCCGCGCCCCCGGGCAGTCTCTTGGCGCTACGTCTTCTGCCCGTTCGTCATCTGACGGCGGACGTCCCCCACCGCCACGCGCGTCACCGCATCGGTCATCCAGCAGTCTGCATACGGCGCTTCCGTTTGCTTCGACAGGCGAAACAGATAGCCCACCCGGTCGCCCTCGGCCGTGGTAAGCAACACCCCCATCTGGGCCACACGGCCTTCCACCTGCACCGTGCTATACGTGGCCTCCTCGTGGTCGATCATCGGGCCGTAGGCTGCTGTGTCGAACAACGTTCGGAAGCGTTCCAGCGGGCCGGTGGCGCGCTTGTTGGCGGGCGAGGCAAAAGTAAACGCAGCCTCAATGCCGGCGTCTTCGTACGGCTCGTCGTTGGTCGCGAGCGCCTCCACCTGTACCTGCACCACCTCACGTGGCGACCACTCAGGGGAGGGGGTAGGGAGCGAGTCGGAGGGCGTTGTCATGGCAGCAGGTGCGGGTGGCGTTGATGAGACAGGACCTGTGGCGAGCAGTAGGCCGATGCAGAGGGCGAGCCCGACGGTGGCGGTCACGTAACGAGCAGTGCGCATAGAAGAGCTCGGGAAGTAAGGAGGGTGCGGCATGCGCACACGGCATCAGTGGGGATAACGCGTTGCGCCCACGGTTGACCTGCGCGCTGTGTGGGCATACTTACGCGCAGCCACGCCGCGCGACGCGGCTGCGCCTCGTCTCAGGGCGAATGTCACATCTTCGTTGGACTTTGAAGGCGTCGGGTAATCCCTGCACCCATCGGGCAGGCACAAGCAGAGTCGCGCGTTGCCTGGCAAGGGCGCCCGGCCTGTCTCAGCTGCAACAGCTGTGGCACAGTGATGAAACAGAGGTGCTGTGTCAACCAGCAGAAGCGTTATCCCCTGAACATGAACTACACGTAAATGCGAGGCCGGGCATCCCGGTTTGGCGGGCACAGCCCGGGGTTGAGCGACAAACCGGACGGGTGGCGCCCGTGCTGGTACCGAGTTTGTAATTCAACGAGGGTGCACTGCAATACGCACCCGTACCCGTTCCCGCATCATGTCCACGTCGTCTCGTTTCATACGCGTACTGCAGGTTCTGCTGCTGAGCGTGTTCCTGGTCATTGTTGGGTATCGCATCCTGATACAGGACGTAGGGCTGGAGGTCCTCACGCCGGAACCGTCCTACAAGGTAACGCTGCGGATGGACATGACGCCTGCGGAAGCGTCTGCCGGAGCGCCGATGCGAGTGTCCACCTACGTGCCAGCCTCCAATGAGCGGCAGCGGGTAGCTCCACTGCCCCATCAGACGGGCCCCCTGAGCTTCGAGGTGACGTCCGACGCTACCGGGCGGCGGGCCGTGTGGAGGGCTGAGGCAGCAGGCGATGCCCAGGAGGTTTCGTATGCCTTCCGCGTCTGGCCGCAGTCCGTCGCGTATCAGCTGGATGACGAGCTGAAGCGCCCGGCGCCGGGCGCCGCGCCTCCCGCGCTACACGGATACCTCCGGGAAACGCCCGCACATCCGGTCGGCACGGCAGCCGCCCAGGCCCGGTACGAACGCATAGCGCCGCGCCGTACCGACCGGTTGGTGCCGCTGCTGCAGGCGCTATTCGAGCATGCGGCGTCGGTATCAGAGGGCACCGGGACGGCTGCTGCATCTGAAAGGACCGGTGCCCCGGATCGGGAGGGCAACCGGTGGCTCGTTACCCTGGCCCGGCAGGCGCACATCCCCAGCCGCCTCGTCGGGGGGCTGATGCTGCACGACGGCCAGGCCTCGCGTGTGCACCAATGGGCCGAGCTGCACATCAACGGGCACTGGGTGCCCTTCGATGCGGCACACGGCCACTTCGCCACGTTGCCGGCGTCCTATCTCCCCCTGTGCCGGGGGGCAACGTCCCTTGCGCAGTCTTCTGCAGGTACCGGACTGAAATACACGGTCGATGTAGACCAATCGTGGACGGCACGACAGGAGATGGAGAGGGCCACGACGGCGGCTTCTACCGCCACCCCCGGTCTGTGGAAGCCCCTGACGGATGCCGGGCTCTCGCTGGACCTGCTGATGCTGATGCTGCTCCTGCCCGTCGGCGGATCGATGGTGGTGTTCTTCCGCAACGTCGTGGGGCTGGAAACCTACGGTACCTTCTTGCCCGCCCTGCTGGCCGTAGCGTGCCTGGCTACCGGACTGCTCTGGGGCATGCTGGCCTTCCTCATCGTGACGCTGACCGTCGCGGTCCTCCACCTCCCACTGGAGCGCGCCGGCCTCATGCACACGCCCCGGCTTGCCATCCTCATGGTGTGCGTGATCGTCCAGATCCTCCTGACCGCGCTGAGCGTTCAATTCGAATGGGTTGACCTGTCCTACTTCATCCTCTTCCCGGTCGTCATCCTCACGAGCACCGCCGAACGGTTTTCCGCGCACCTGACAGAGGATGGCCCGGCCAAAGCAGCAAAGGTCACGCTCATGACGGCCTTCGTCATCGCGTGCAGCTACTTCATCATGAACTTTTCAGTGGTCGGGCTTACCCTGCTGGCCTTTCCGGAAGTCCTGCTGCTCGTCATCTCCTTCAACGTGTGGCTCGGGCGCTGGGTAGGCATCCGGCTAACCGAGTACACGCGCTTTCGCTGGCTCATCAACCGCCATCAGGATCCCTCCTATGCTACAGAAACTCGCTGACGTCTTCCACCGGCAGGTCCTCGGAATGAATCGACGGAATGCCGATGTCATCTACCGTAACCACACGCGCAAAGATTTTACCGTAGCCGATGACAAGGTCGTCACCAAACAGCTGCTGGAGCCTGCGGGCATCCCCGTCCCCCAGACGTATGCCATCCTACACGAAATTCGAGAACTGCAGGAGGCGTGGGAGCGGATACGGCAGCTCGCAGACCTTGTCATCAAGCCCGCCAATGGGCGTGCGGGCCAGAAGATCTTGGTCCTCAAGCGTACAGACGATGGATGGGAGACGCCCGGCGGCACCCATTACAGCGCCGGCGCCATTCAGCGCCATATTGCCGACATCATCTACGGAACCCACGCCTCCGGCGCTTGGGATCGGGCCATCGTCGAGAGCCGTGTGGTGGCGCATCCGTTCTTTCGGGCCATTTATGAAGACGGACTGCCTGACGTACGCGTGATTGCCTACGAGGGCACGCTCGTGCAGGCCATGTGCCGGATTCCTACAGCGGCTTCCGATGGGAAGGCCAACCTGCATCAGGGGGCGCTGGGGGTGCGCATCGATTTGGAGACGGGCCGCCTGGGGCAGGGCTACAATTACGAGCAGTACCACCCGGCCCACCCCGACTCCGGCGTGCGCTTTGCCGGCCGCACGATGCCCGCGTGGGATGCCGTCCGGGCCATCAGCCTGGACGTCTGCGATCTGGTGCCGCTGGACTACCTGGGCATCGACATCGTCCTGGACGAAACGCAGGGCCCCCTGGTGATGGAAATTAACGCCCGGCCTGGCCTCGAAATTCAAAACGTCAACCGACAAGGACTCCGCGAACAACTGACCGCGCTACACTCATGAAGAACACGATTTCTGATAGCTGTATCCCGCTCATCTTATGTGCTGCGGTGTTGACTGTGGGCCTTGCTGTGGCCGAGCAGTTCGTTGAGGCTCGCAGTGAGGCGCCCCTTACGGTACACGTCAGGGCCAACGCCTCCATACCGGATCCTCCGCCACCCCACAGGCCGCTGGCCTACGCAGATTCGTTGGGGAGCGCCCCCGGTGTAGCGATGCCGGCTGCCGCTCCGGCAGGCCTGGTATCCCCGTTCTGCGCATCGCACGGGCGTTACCTCTGGGGGCCTGGAATCGGCCCTGCTCCTGCTGATGGATTTATGCGGCCGCAACAGCCGACAGCCGGCGCCGGCGCGTGTCAGCCGCTGGCCGCACGCTCTGCGGTGCCCTTCCCCTGAGGCCGCCTCGCTTCCCTCCACCCCTTCTGTGTTTACGTTCTCCATGCTGTTCTTACGGCCCGCCCATACCATGCGACCTTCTCCTCTACAACCCGATACCGGCAACAGCCCCCACACGCATACAGGGCGGCTGGTCGACCACACGCCCGCAGGCCATGAGGCTACGATCCACCTATTGGCATCGCTGCCACGGTGCGCAGGGCTCCTTACCCTGCTGCTTGTCGGCCTGCTTTGGGGCAGCACGGCGCCGACGGCCCACGCCCAGTGGGCGGCAGAGGCGACGGTGTTCACGCGTATTGGTGTCGAGAATAACGTGTTCAAGAGTCCATCTGCCCTCCAGCAAGGGGGCACGATACTACGGCGCGACAGCCTCATCAAGCAAGACGCCATCTACCAGTTTGGAGGGGCTGTGGCCCTCGAGCGGAGCCTTGGGCAGCGGCATGAACTGGCGTTGGACCTCGACGCCACACGGCAACGCTATGGCACCTTTCCCAATCAGAACGAACGATCCCATGACGTTGAACTGGACTACGCCTACGACGCCCCGGGCCGGCTGACCTTCAGCACGACCTTGGACCGACGCTGGCGGCGCTCGGTGGGGACGAACGTCTTGGGCGATGAGCTCAACCGCCTGTTCTCGTATCGCCACTGGGAGGTAACGCCCGAGCTTGCATGGGACGTATCTGAGGTCGCCAGCCTCTCGCTTGACTACCGGCGCCGGTGGCGGACCTATGATACCCAGGATGACCTGCTCCCGCTCAGTTATGATGGCGACCGCGTCCGGCTCATCAGTTGGCTGCGCTTTAGGGATGCCGCTCGCCCGCAGTGGGTGTATCTCCGGGCCAGTGTGCGCAGCAAACAGTACCGGGAGTACCTGGCTCGCGACCTGGACGGTCGGCAAGATGAGGCGTATCCAACCAATACGCTGCGCTACGCCAGCCTGCGGGCCAAGTACAACCTGGACGTAACCGATGAGGTGGCGTGGCAGGCCGGCGTCTTGCTCCGCCGCCGCGTCGATACGTTCAAAGGCTACTACAACTACCGGTATGCCCGACTTGGAACGGGAGTCGTGTGGCAGATCTTCCCGTCTGCGACGATTGAAGCCGATGCTAAGTGGCGACATTACGTCTACGACGAAAAGTCCGCGTCAGCCCCCGACGAGCCGCTGCGGTACAACTACGTAGACGTTGACCTGGAGGTGGCGTACGAAGTGCGGCCGTACCTGGACGTTATCGCCGCTATGGAAACGGACCAGCGGTTCTCGAACGTGGGCAACGTAGCGCGGCGGACGCGCCGCTCGTACACCATGTATACGGTGGCTGCGGGGCTCCGCCTGGATGTGGCACAGCTCTACGAAGACGTCCGGTAGCGCCGGCTTGATGCCGAGGCAGGTGTGGCGCATGCCTCGTGCTGCAGCCGGCGGCTCGCCATGCAACGCCGCCTGCGCCGCAGCGTACACACAAGCGCGCGTACGGCCTCCTGTGCCGCCTTCGGTTCTTCCTGCTTCTGCTGCCGCATGCCTGCTTCGGCTGATACGTCTGCTGACCCCGCGCTCAACGCGTCCTCAACTGAGGAGAATCCTTCGTCCGAGGAAAGCCCCTTCTCTGGCTTCACGCGCCGAACGTGGATTGTGGTCGCTACCGTGGTGTCGGTGGTGCTCCTGCTGCTCCTGCTGTGGCAGCTGGTGCAGGTGCTGCTTGCGGTGTTTGCCGGCCTGCTGTTTGCGATCTTTCTCCGCGGCGTCGCCCGCCCGCTGCGGTCGCGGTTTCAGCTGGGGGATGGGCTATCCGTCACGCTGGTGCTTGTGGGCATCTTTGGGTTGTTTGGTGGGCTGTGGGCGCTCATTGCGCCCAGCGTTGGGCCGCAAATAGATGAAATGGCCGCACGCCTGCCCGGGGCTACCGAACGCGCCATCGAGACCATCCAGGCGCAGCCCTGGGGGCCGTGGATCATTGAGCAGACACCCAGCCCGGAGCAGCTCGTCGATCGGGCGGCGGACCTGTCCGCGAACTTCTTTGGGGCGTTCTCCACGGCTATTGGGGGCATCGCCTACACCGTGTTTGCGCTGGTGCTGGGCGTCTACCTCGCCATCAACCCAGGGTTGTACCGGCAGGGGATTGTGCTGATGGTACCCAGGGGCCGCCGCGATCGGGCGGAGGAAATTGTTCAGGCCATTACCTTCAACCTGTGGCAGTGGCTGCTGGGCCAGTTTATTATGATGGTGATGGTGGGCGCGCTGACAGGCATTGGGCTGGCCATCGCCGGCGTGCCACTTGCCGGTGGCCTGGCCCTCATCGCCGGCCTGTTTGAGTTCGTCCCTATCGTGGGCCCCTTGGCTGCGGCTGTTCCTGGCCTGCTCATCGCCTTTACCCTCGGGCCGTTGATGGCCCTCTACGCGCTTGTCGTATATGTAGTGGTGCAGCAGCTGGAGAGCAACGTGATGGTGCCCGTCATCATGAAAAAGATGGTTTCCTTGCCACCCGCGCTTACGCTGTCGGCTACCGTTATCTTTGGTGTGCTCTTTGGGCTGCCGGGCGTTATCTTGGCAACGCCTCTGGCACTGGTCGGCGTCATCCTCATCCGCATGATCTACGTGAACGACGTGCTGGGCGATAACGTCCCGCCCGTGCCGGCCAACAACGCCGGTAAGATGGCAGACCTGCTCCCGGCGTCGGCCCGCGAGCACCTGAAGGACCGTATGCAGGGGCGGGCGCAGTCCACAGCGGCGTCAGGGGCAGGAAGCAACGACGGCCCCGCTGACGCACCAGCGGAAGGTGATGGTGCACGCTCCACTCCGCCTACAGGTGCGCCGGCCAACGCCGCCGATGCGCCAGACGCTTCCCGCTCTCCCCATCCATAGCTTTCGCTGCCATGCCTCAACGCACCTCCGTTGTTAGTCTCGTGCTTCTTCTTCCCCTACTGCTCGCCGCGTGCGTGGCCGACGACACCGCTGTGGAGACGCCGGCGGAGGCCACCGCGTCTCCGTTGCTGCCGGTAGTGCAGGACGGGCAGTGGGGCTACATCGACCGGCAGGGGAGGGTGCAAGTGGAGCCCCAGTTCGATGGCGCCTGGAGCTTTTCGGAAAACCTCGCGCTGGTGCAGGTGGGAGAGCAGTACGGTTACATCAATACGGAGGGCGAGATCGTCATTGAGCCGCGCTTCGATGATGCCTGGCACTTTTCAGGGGGGCTGGCGCCGGTGCAGCGAGACGGGCAGTGGGTCTACATTGACCCGCGCGGCGAAACGGCTGTGGAAACGACGTTTCGGCTGAGCCCGGGCGTGCTGAACGCGCAGCAGGAGCCGCAGCCGCAGCCGTTTGGGCGGGTGCAAACCGACGGCCAGTACGGCTACCGAAACGAAGCGGGCGAGATGGTGATTGAACCGCAGTTCGACCGGGCCTGGCACTTCCGCGACGACCGCGCCCGGGTGCGGCTCGACGGCCAGTGGGGCTACATCGACACCAGTGGGGCCTGGGTGGTGGAGCCGCAGTTCGACCGCGCCTGGGACTTCCGCGGGGGGCTGGCTCTCGTCCAGGTGGGGGACCGCTACGGCTACATCGACCGGGATGGAACCTACGTCTGGGAGCCGACCCGCTAACTCTGCTTTACTATCGTTGCCATGCGCTACAAACTCCTGTTTGCCGCTGCCTTTGCTTGCTTCGTGCTGGGCACCATTGCCCTGCTCCAGGCCACGCTGCTGCGCGCGGCTACGATGGGCGCCATGACAGGCTACTTTATGACGCTCGCCATGCAGCGTCGCCGCGAAGCAGCGGACGAGGCCGTGCCGGCCGTGCTACACCGCTGGGTGTGGGTCTTTGCTGGCCTCTCGGTGGTACTCGTAGCCGTTACCCTTGCCCTCCGGATCTGATGTCAGCCCGCATGAAGTCCCTCTTATGGTATACCGCTGCTGGAGGCTGGCTTATCCTCGGCCTCATTGCCCTAATTGCAGGTGCTGGTGCGCTGTTGCACGGCCACGGGCTGAATGCCATCCAGGGTGCGGCCCTCACCGGGTGCTTCATGGCGGCTGCCGTGCGGTGCGGATACAAGGGCACCAGCGCGCCGATCCCTCCGCCGCTGGACCGGTGGCACAAACGCTTGTGGGCACTCGCCGTTGTGGTCATGGCCGTAAGCATAGTGGCCACGGCTTGAGCCCCCCCGGCTCCTCGCGGCGGCTGCAACGCTTTCGCAAACGGACCCGTTACCGTGTACCTGTGCGCCACCAACGCCAGGCACTCCCACCCCATACTCAGCGCTGCATCTCTCAATGATCCCTCCTCCTTTCTTATGGCCACCACCCCTCATATCCTCTGGGTCGATGATGAAATCGACCTCCTGAAGCCGCATATCCTCCTCCTCGAAACCAAAGGATACGCCGTCGACAGCGTGTCGAACGGCTCCGATGCCGTGGAGAAGGTCAAAGACCGCCCCTACGACATCATTTTGCTGGATGAACAGATGCCCGGGATGGGGGGGCTGGACACGCTCGCGGCTATCAAAGACGCCTCGCCCGAGGTGCCCGTGGTGATGGTTACCAAGAGTGAGGAGGAGGACCTCATGGAGGAAGCCCTCGGGGGGCAGATCTCTGACTACCTCACCAAGCCGGTCAATCCGAGCCAGATCCTGCTTACCTGCAAGCGCCTCCTGGAGCGGAGCCGCCTGCAGTCGGAGAAGACCTCACAGCGCTACATGCAGCGCTTCGCTCAGATCTCGCAAGAGCTCAACCGGCCGCTCTCTCATACGGAGTGGATCGACGTCTACACCGAGCTTATGCGCTACGACATCGAGCTGGAAGGCGATGAGGGCGCGCGGCAGATCCTGAACGATCAGTTTGCGGAGGCCAACCGCACGTTCGGGGCGTACATTCAACGGGAATACCCGTACTGGATCGAGGCTGCGGACGACGGAGACACGGAGGATCGCCCCGTACTTTCGCACGAGATCATCCCAACGTACGTGGCGCCGCAGATGAAGCAGGACCACCCGGTGATCTTCTTCCTGATCGACTGCATGCGGTACGATCAGTGGCTGGCCTTCGAGGAGATCCTCTTCCCGTATTTTGCGATGGAGAAAACCTTTCACTACGGGATTTTGCCGACCGCCACCCCGTATGCGCGCAATGCCATCTTCAGCGGGATGCTGCCGCGGGATATCGCGGCGCGGCATCCGCGGATCTGGGAGGAAGGCGAAGACGACGAGCACAGCCGCAACCGCCATGAGGCGGCGTTTCTGGAGCAACTCATGAAGCGCGAGTTTCGGGATGAGGTGCGCACCCGCTACCATAAGCTGATCGGTAAGGAACAGGGGCAGGACTTTGCGAGCAACGTCGGGGCGCTGCTGCAGCACGACCTGAGTGCTGTTGTCATCAACTTCGTCGACATTCTTGCGCACAGCCGCTCGGAGTCGGACGTGCTGAAAGAACTGGCGCCGGACGAGCGCGCGTATCGCGCCCTCACCCGTACGTGGTTTGAGCACTCCTGGCTGCTGGATGCCTTCAAGGAGCTCGCGGAGAAAGACTGTACCATCGTCCTGACCACCGATCATGGCATCATCCGCAGCCTGCACCCCACCAAGGTGATCGGCGACCGCCACACGTCCACAGCCCTCCGCTACAAGTACGGCCGCAACCTGAAGGCCGACGAGCGCCACGCCATCTTCGTGGAAGACCCAGAAGCCTTCGGTTTGCCGCAAACATCGATGATGACGAACTACATCATTGCCAAGGAGGACTACTACTTCGTCTACCCGACGAACTACCACAAGTACGTGGACCTCTACAACGATACGCTGCAGCACGGCGGCGCGTCGATGGAGGAGATGATTCTGCCCGTTGTCACGATGACACCCAAAGGCTAACCGCGGCCCCGCTGTCTGTCTATGAGCGCATGCTCTCTTCCGTTCTTACCGGCCGCCACCACCTCCGCAGCCGAAACGCGTGCGCTGGGCCAGCGGTTGGCCGCAGCCCTGGCGCCAGGTGCTGTCGTTGCCCTGCATGGCGCCCTCGGGGCCGGCAAGACGCAGCTCGTCAAAGGTGTTGCCGCCGGGCTGGGCGTAGATCCGGCCGCGGTAAGCAGCCCAACGTTCACGCTTATTCACGAATATGCGGGGGCGGCGCCTGTCTACCACATGGACGGGTATCGCACAAAGCGGCCGGAGGAGTTTCTGGCACTGGGCGTCGAGGAGTACCTGTATGGTGACGGCGTCTGCCTCATCGAGTGGCCCGAGCGCCTGGGCGATCTGCTGCCGTCTGATACGCTTCACCTGGAGCTGACGCACCAAGGGGGAGATACCCGGCACATCCGCCAGCGCGGCGCTGATGCTGAATCACCGAACGGATAGTGTAGGGGGGCGTGCCAGCCCGTCCGCCGCTACACCACGCCGGCCAAGAAGCGGAAGCGCCGGACGTCGATGCGGTGACGGTCCGGCTGTACCGGATCCAGGTTGTAGGCCCATTGGGGGTGCGCGCGTCCAATCATGGAGCGCTCGCTGTAGAAGTGGCGCGTCTCCTTAGAAAACGGGCGGAGGTCCGCTGGAGCATGCCGCACATGAAATGCAATGCTGAGCGTACGTCGCCAGCTTTCGGCTTTGCCATGCGGAGACAGGTTGAGATAGTAGGCGCGGCGGGGGTGATTGGGGTTGAAACCGCTAAACTGGTAGGGATCCAACACGACCCCGCGATAGGTGCTGCGCCCCCGGTAGTTGGTTTCCACACGGTTCCGGATCGTCCAGGCCACCAACTCTTGCTCGGCCGGCTGCTTCGACTCAGAGTAGATGGCGCGGGCCAGCCACAGCGTCTCTTCGTCAATGCGTTCTGGACGAATGAAGGAGACCTGGCCTGGGTTGGTCAGCGCATCTTGCATCAAGACGCGCATGATAGCTGAGGAGTCGGCCTTCGAGAGCGCATCTGGCTCGTACGCCATACGCTCCTGCAGTGCACGCTCGGCTGCGCGCTCAGCCTCGGTCGGGGTGTCGGACTGATACAACAACACGCCGGCAGAGAGCACGAGGGCCGCTAAAGGGCCAACGCCAGCGATGCGTAGTTTCGTGCTCGTTGTAGCGTTGATCTTCATGCAACATACCTTCTGTTCGACAACCTGTGAGCGGCTCACCGGCCCTGCCGCAGCAGGGGAGGCGCCGTGGACAAAACGCATGGCCTGCGTGCCTCTTGCCCGTTTGTTATTTTGTTCGCACTACTGCACATTGTGATAGAAGTTGTAGAAGCACTGCAACTTGCTACGTTACGCACCATTTCTTCGTGTCTCATTTGCTTTCAGTTCATCGTGTCTTAGAAAAAAGCCCTTAATTTCATCCCTGTAACATGTAAGCATGTACCTAATTGCCCAATGCGCCTATTAATCGATGAAAACATTCCGTGTGCAGTAGATGCTTTTGGGTCCCTGGGGGCGGTACGTACGATGGCCGGGCGCGATATTACATCGGCAGCGGTGCGTGATGCGGATGTGTTGCTGGTAAGGAGCGTGACGCCTGTCGGGCCAGCCCTGCTGGACGACAGCGAGGTGCAGTTTGTAGGGTCTGCAACCATCGGTACCGACCATGTGGACCAGGGGTACCTGCGGCGGCGTGGGATCGCGTTTGCTCACGCACCGGGCTCCAACGCGCGGTCCGTTGTGGAGTATGTGCTGGCTGCTCTGTTGCACCTCATTACCAAAAGCGAAACGGCGCTACGGGGCCGGACAGCCGGAATTGTGGGGTGCGGCAACATCGGGCAGCGCCTGGCCGACCGCCTCCCGGCGCTGGGCGTTCGGGTGCTCCGCAACGACCCGCCCCGCGCAG
The DNA here is from genome assembly GCA_009908945.1 of Bacteroidota bacterium. Lineage (GTDB taxonomy): Bacteria > Bacteroidota > Rhodothermia > Rhodothermales > Salinibacteraceae > Tc-Br11-B2g6-7. The sequence goes on along the minus strand of JAAAOI010000063.1, from coordinate 11,444 downwards.
CGGCCGAAGGGCCGGCGGGCTTCGTGGGGCTGGAGGAGGTGCTGCGCACGGCGGACATTGTGACGGTGCACGTGCCGCTGACGACCGCCGGCCCGCACCCTACGCATCACTTGTTCGATACCGACACCCTCGCTGCCCTGCAGCCCAGCGCATGGCTGATAAACACGGCGCGCGGGGCGGTAGTCGACAACGCCGCCCTGGATGCCGCCCTCCCCCATGGCCCACCAGCCCGCGCGGTGCTGGACGTGTGGGAGGGAGAACCGGCGCCGCGTGTGTCGCTGCTGAAGCAGGTCGCCCTCGCCACGCCGCACATCGCGGGTTACGCCTACGATGGAAAGGTGCGGGGCACGCAGATGCTTCACGATGCGCTGTGCGCCCATCTGGGGCGCTCGCCGGTGTGGTCGAAGGAGGCGGCACTGGCAACAGACGCGGCGGCCTTTACCCTTACTCCGCCAGATCCGTCGCTGCCCGAGGCGGCGTACCTGCATGCGCTCGTCCGCCAGATGTACGCCATCACAACCGACGATGCCGCGCTCCGCCAGCTGATCGCGCTGCCGGCCGGCGCGCAGGGGAGCCACTTTTCCAACCTGCGCAAGACGTACCGGCGGCGGCGCAGCTTCGCGCGCTATACGATAGCCGCCGCGGAGGTCCCGCCGGCCTACCATACCGCGGTAGCGCGGGGGCTGGGTGTGCAACTGGTATAACGAGCGCCGCACGGTCACGTCCGGTAGCCATACGAACGCAGGAAGGAGGAGCGGTCACGCCAGTTTTCGCGCACCTTCACGTGCAGCTTGAGAAACACCGGGCGGCCCAGAAACGCTTCAATGTCCTTGCGGGCTGCGGTGCCTACGCCTTTTAAAGCGCGGCCGCCCTTTCCAATCAGGATGCCCTTCTGCGACTTGCGGGAGACCACGATGTCGGCGTGGATCAGGTCCTTGTCGTCGCTATCCGGCCGGGCTTCGTGGGAGATCACATTTACCTGCACCGAATAGGGAATCTCTTCCTGGTATTGCTGCAGGATCTTCTCGCGCACCATCTCGGCCACAAAGAAGCGCTCCGGATGCTCACTGATCATGTCCGGCGGGTAGAAGGGCGGGCCCTCCGGCAGGCGCTTATCGATCTCCCGCATGAGCAGATCCAGATTGTCGCCCTCCAGCGCCGAGATGGGAATCACTTCTTCGAAGGCCCGGGTCTCCGTGTAGGCGCTCACCAGCGGGATGGCCTGCTCTTGCTCAATCAGGTCCATCTTGTTGATGGCCAGGATGGCCTCCTTGTTCTCGATCTGTTCCAGGCTGAGGGTGTCCGGCACGCCCTGTGTGGCATCGGCCATAAAGATGGTCACGTCGGCATCACGCACGGCGCCCCGTACGGCATGCATCATCGACTCCTGTAGCTTGTAGCGGGGCCGAATGATGCCGGGCGTGTCCAAGAAGATGATCTGACGTTCTGCATCGGAGAGGATGCCAAGCACGCGGTGCCGGGTGGTTTGCGGCTTATGCGTGACGATCGACAGCTTGCGCCCCATGAGGGCGTTCAGGAGGGTGCTTTTGCCCACGTTCGGCTTACCGATGAGGGCGACATAGCCGCTGCGGTAGCCATCAGGAATCTGAAGAGGGGAGGCGGTCATGAGCGGGCAGCAGGAGTGGAGGGGGGAGGAGGCGTATGTACGATGCGACGCATGTCGCGCACGGCTTGCTCCATCCCTACAAGGATCGCCCGAGCCATGATGGCAAAGCCAACGGAGACTTCGGCTACGTGCGGGACGGTTTCGCGAAACAGGGCATAGTTGGTGTAATCGAGGCCATGGCCGGCGTGTACTTTCAGGCCGGCATCGTGGGCAATCCGTGCGCCTTCGGCCAGGCGCGCCGCTTCGCGTTGGCGCGCGGCGTAGGTGGGCGCGTTGGCATAGTCGCCGGTATGTAGCTCGATAGTGTTCGCGCCGACCTCCGCAGCAGCCGTAACCTGTGCCGGATCTGGGTCGACGAACAGGGCCACCTCTTCAATCTCGGCCTCCAGTAGCTGCTCCACAACGGGCCGGATGCGGGCGCCCTGCCCTACCACGTCCATGCCGCCTTCGGTGGTAACTTCCGCGCGGCGTTCAGGCACCAGTGTGGCCAGGGGCGGCTGCAGCTCGCAACAGAGCGCCACAATTTCCGGGTTTACCGAGAGCTCAAAGTCGAGCTTCGACTGCACGGTCTCATGCAGCAGCCGCACATCCCGGTCGGTGATGTGGCGGCGGTCCTCCCGGAGGTGAAACACGATGCCATCGGCCCCCGCCATCTCGCAGAGGGCGGCCGCCTGGATGGGGTCCGGCACGGTCTCGCGCCGGGCGTTGCGGAGGGTGGCGACGTGGTCGATGTTGATGAGCAGGTTCGTCACAACGGGAGCGGGCAGCAGGTGGTCGGGAAAGGGTAACAGCGAAGGGTACGGAAAGCAGGAGCAACTCGTGCAGATGTGGCGTGTCTTAAGCCATACACGCACGGGCTGTGTCCGCCGAGCGGGCCCTGTTTCCCGCCGTGATCAGAAGAACGGGTGGAGTTTCTGACCTACTGCACCCTGCGGCCTTTGTTTTGCGTGGGCGGCCCGGGCCGCCCGGGCCTCGCGCGTGTTGCTGCACAGTTGCAATTCGCTGGGGCGCGCTGTACCTTCGATGCGTTGCATGACTACACAGCATGACTACACAGGGGTGCCCGGCTCATACCCCTTCTCCCATAACCTACCTGACGTGCACCTCCATGGCATCCAGTAGCGATTACAAGCAGCTCGCCATCCAGTCTGTCCTGTTAGTCATCATCGTGCTGCTTTCCGTGTGGCTCTACCAGTCCATCACGGCGCCGTACGAGGCGGTAGAGCGCGCTGAGCGGCTCACGGAGGAGACGCGCGAACGCCTCGTCGATGTGCGCACGGTGCTGGATAATTACGCCCGGCGCCACGACGAGCAGTATCCTCCCACCCTCGATTCGCTCATGCGCTGGGTAACAAACGATTCGCTCTTTCAGGCGCAAAAGGACAGCATCTTGCGGGAAGGGTACACCCTGGATTCGCTGGTCTTCTCGCCCCGGTCGGGCGAACGGTTCATGTACGCGGTGAACGACACAGCCCGCGTGCCCACGTATCTGCTGGAGGATCCGGACACCCGCGACCACATTGGGACGCTCATGCAAGATGTCACGGAACGGGGCGCCACCAGTTGGGAATAGCCCCCGAGGTGATACGCATGCTGCTGTCCTTTCAAGGGTGCGAAGCCGCTGCCAAGGGTGGCAACTACGGCGCGCACCTGTCTCTCGTTAAGGCTCTGAAGTACTATGGCTTCTATCCATGCCGTCATTGAATTGGAGGCGGACGCGCTACGCTATGTGGCCTACGCGGATGCTCCCGAGGGGCCCGTGCTGGAGCGGCTGGGCAGCTTCGACTTCGCGTTCGACGCTCAGACGGTGCTGCTGGGGGATGAAGCGGCTGCTTCCACAGACATCGTTACGGAAGCTGTAGCCGCTGCCTTTGGCGACCTTGCGCTGGCTACGGTACAGGTGCTGCTGCATCCCCCGGTGGCGCATTCCTTTTTTGTGCCCGTGCCCTCCTCTGCGCGGCCCGCCACGCGCGAGCGGCATTTGCGGCAGGAAGCCGGCCTGTTGCTGGGGGCTTCCAGCGGCCGTGGCCCGGTGCATGTGGAGGCCACGCAGGCATACCGTACGGTGCAGCAGACCAAGGACCCCAGCCTCGACTGGCTTCACGCGGTGGCCATCCGCCAGCACGTGTACGAGCGGCTGGCGCCGATCGAAACCACCCTGGAGACCCCCATCCACGTGCGAGAGGCCGGCTCTGGGGTGGCGCACCTGCTTCAGGCGGCGCGGCAGGCCGGCGAGGCGTCCGGCGAGCCGTGGGTGGCCGTGGGCTGGTATCCGACGCACCTCACCTGTGTGGTGTCGCGGCCAGCGCAGGGGTACTTTGCGCACCACACCGACGCGGCGCCCCCCGCGGATGCGGGGTTTCTTGCCTCCACGCTGGTACAACGGCTCGACCTGGCGCCGGCGGCCGTTGCGCGCACCTACCTGTTTGGCCAGGTAGAGGACGCCGCGCCCTTTGAGACGCTGAAGGTTGCGTTTGGGGATGCCCCGCGCCTGCTGGACCCGCTGCCTATTCTTGACGTGCCACAGGCGACCGACACGCCGGCCTTCAACCGGGCGCTCTACGCGCCGGCGCTCGGGCGTGCGGCCCATGCCGCCAGCAAAAAAGAGCCCTCAAGCGAAGACCGCATGTCGTCGGCGTAAGCCGGCGCTCGGGATACGGCTTCTACAACCGGTGCTGGAGCTGTGGGACGGTCGTGCGGCGCCAGGCCGCAAAGCGGTCCTCCTGAATAGCAGCGCGCGCTTCCCGCATCACCCAGCGATACAGGGCCAGGTTTTGCAGCGTGGCGAGCTGGAGCGCCAGGATCTCGTTCGCTTTGAAGAGATGACGCAGGTACGCTTTGCTGAACCGCTGGGAGGCGTAGCCGTCCAGCCCCGGATCGATCGGGGAGAGGTCCTCCGTCCACCGCGCGTTGAGAATGTTCATCCGGCCCTGGGTGGTGAAGAGGGTGCCGTTACGCGCGTTACGGGTGGGCATCACGCAGTCAAACATGTCCACGCCCCGGGCGATGTTCTCGATGAGGTTGGCGGGGGTGCCCACGCCCATCAGATAGCGGGGCCTGTCGGCAGGCAAGATTTCGTTCACCACCTCCACCATAGCATACATCTGCGCCGCCGGCTCGCCCACCGAGAGGCCGCCGATGGCGTAGCCCGGGAAGTCAAGATCGACCAGGCGCTTGGCCGACTCTCGACGAATCTCGGGGTACACCACGCCCTGCACAATGCCAAAGAGGGCTTGCTCGTAGCCGTACAGCGGGGCTGTGGCGTCGAAGTGGGTCCGCGCTCGCGCCGCCCAGCGCAGCGTCAGTTCGTTGGACTTGCGCGCATACGCTTCCGAGGCATCCCCCGGGGGGCACTCATCCAGCACCATCATAATGTCCGAGCCGATCGCCCGTTGAATATCGACCACTGACTCTGGCGTAAAGCTGTGTGAAGAGCCGTCGATGTGGCTCTGAAAGGTGACGCCTTCCTCACTCAGGTCGCGCAGATCGGATAGGGAGAACACCTGGTAGCCGCCCGAGTCGGTCAGCATGGGACGAGGCCACTGCATAAAGCGATGGAGTCCGCCGGCCGCCTGTAGCAGGTCGGTGCCCGGCCGTAGGTACAGGTGGTACGTGTTGCCAAGGATGATGGGGGCGTCGACGTCGTCCAAGAGCTCGCGGGGCTGCACCGCTTTGACGCTGCCTACCGTCCCGACGGGCATGAACACAGGCGTGTCGATGGGGCCATGAGCCGTGTGCAACCGCCCGGCCCGGGCGCTGGAGGTGGCGTCGGTGTGTTGGAGGGTAAAGGTCATACAAATGGGGAAGCGTACAAAAACAAGCTGCTATGCGACGTCGGCTGGGTAGAAGGGCCGTGCAGATGGCCTGCAGATGGCGCGCAGACCGCCGCATGGGCTGGTCCCTTATCGTCGCTCAGGTGGCGCCATTGAAGAGATCCAGCTGCAGTTCTTTCCGGTAGGCTTTGTAGTAGGTCGCCAGCAGTGCCGTCGTGGGCACGGCAATGAGCAGGCCGAAGATCCCCAGAAAGAACCCGAACACAAAGAGGGACAGCAAGATGAGTACCGGATGCAGCCCCACCTGATGGCTTAGAATGTTGGGCGTGAGGATGCTCTGCTCTAACAGGTTTTGCCCGAGCAAGACGATCACCACGATGACCGTCTGGCTCAGCCATGGGTCCCCGAAAATGACCGTGAGGAAGACCCCCACAATAAACGTGAGGATGGCACCCAGCGTCGGGACCAGGTTAAGGACGCCGGCCAGCAGCCCGATAAGCAGGGCAAAGGGCACGCCAAAGAGGGTGAGCAGAATAGATATGTTGGTAGCCGCGATGGCGCCAATGAGCAGCTGCCCACGCAGGTACCGGCCCACAATGCTGCCCGTCTGCACCAGGTAGTCGCGTCGGCCGCCGAAGGTGGGAAAGAGGCCGACCAGCGATCGCTTGATGAGCGGGTAGTCCTTTAGCGTGTAGAAGAGCAGTACCGGCGTGATGGACACGGTTACCACTGCCCCGAGGATAGAGCCGAGCTGGCGCAGGAAGCCCTGGGCGGCCGTCGGGATCCTGCTGGTAAGCCACGTCGTCTGGTTCTGAATAAGGATGGCCAGTTCTTGTACGAGTTCTTCCCGGTCCACCATACCCGCTTCCTCCAGCCGGTCGATCAGCGGGGAGGTTTCGGCCCAGAGGCGGAGGTCCCCCAGGCTACGCACGATGCGGCTCCCCAGGGTTTCGAGTTCGCTCACGATGGTGGGCACCAGGAGCAAGATCACCATCGACACCACGCCCACCATCAGGGCCGTCACGCCCAGCGAGGACGCCCAGCGGGGGAGGCCCCGCCGGGCCTTCAGGTAGCCCACGGCCGGGTCAAACAGATACGCCAGCAGATACACTACCACAAACGGCAGCAGCACGATGCTCAGGCGGTCCAGAAACCAGACGCCCAACAGCAGCCCGCCGGCGGCCATGATGGAGCGGACGCTGGCGTAAGAGCGGAGGGGCCACAGCATGCACAGGCCGGCCGCTGCCAGCAAGGGGGGCGCCAGGACCTCCCGCACTTCGTACATCAGCACGAGAAAAACGACCACGCCGGCTGCGATCAATGCCGTTTCAAACGCCGTCAGCCGCTGAAAAATGCCAGCCTCCTGTGCCTCTTTGAGCGCTGGAGCTGAGGCATCGGCTTCAACAGACCGGTCCGGCGCACCCGGCTCAAGCGGGCGGTCGGGCTGAGGCGTCTCTTCTTGTGGAGCGCGAGCCACAGGGGAGGGCAGGGGGTAAACAGGAAAGGGAAAAGGACCGCACGGCGGGATGCAACTGCGCCGGCAGAGCGGTTAGGGTCAGTACGAATATTCCCACACGAAGTTGACCCGCAGCCCGGTGTCTTCCCGGGCCAACCGGGCCAGCAGCCAGTCGTAGAGGGCATATTCCAACTGGACGGAGGGTTCGTACGACTGCGTCTGGACGGTTCCGCTGGTGCGCGAGCTGCCCAGGCCGAGCGGCTGCGTGACGGCTACGAAGAAGCGCCGGGTGACGAACTTCCCCGCCGTAATGACGGTGCCCTGCCCGCGCGTCTGGTCAATCTCAATGACATCCAGTCCAAACTCCGCGCCGGCAAAGTTCTCGATCAGGCCGGCGACCTGTCCGATAGCAAATCCTACGCCTTCGCCCACAAGGCCGTTGCCCTCCCCCGCGCCGCTGTCGCCGCCTAACAAGAAAGACTCACTGGCCGGCTGGCCCGTCACGATGTACGAGATGATGTCTGTCGTCTCCATCTGGGGGTCGGAGCTAAGCGTGAGTTCCAGTTCTTCCAGCTGGCCTTCCACGCGCAGCGTGATGGTGGCTTCCGGCTCCTGCCCGCGGCGCGAGCGAACGCGGTACACCGCCTCAACGTCCAGGGTGGGGTCGGTGGCCAGGCCATTGAAGGTGAGGGTGCCTTGCTCGATATTAAACCGGCGGCCGAACTGATCGATGTAGCTGCGTTGCTCCACCACGTCGATCGTACCAAAGGCCAGCGGTTCGCCGAAGCGCTCTTTTTCAAAGTCGAGGCTTCCCGTGAACTGGATGTTCATCTCTGGATTGCGGCGGGACCGAATCCACACGTTACGGTCGAAGGCAACGTCGAGGGCAATCTCGGCGGCCTCGTAAAAGTCGAACGTGTCGGTGTCGCGCTCGTCGATGCGGAGGCCAAAGCGCTGGTTGATGATCTGGATGTCGCGCTCGCTCAGTTCAACGACCTCGAGGTCGGTGGCGGCGGCTTGGTCTGCAAAGATTTCGGCGCTAAGCACGCGCACCGAGCCCTGGATGACGGGTTCCTCGGTCGTGCCGCGGAGCTGGATATCTGCGTTCGTGGTGGCGCGGTACTCGCGGGTGTCGATGGCGCGGAGGTCGCGGGCCTGCAGGTCCAGGGCGAAGGTGCCGAGGGTGAGCTCTGCCAGGTCGATGGTGCCCGTGCCGGTGAGGCGGCCGCTGCGGCCGGTGCGGGCTTCGAGGGTGTCGACGGTTGCCTGCGTGCCTTCAAGCGACAGGCTGGCCTGGACTCCGGTGTAGGTAACCCCAAGCGCTGGCAGGCGCATGCCGGCGTCCGTCAGGGAAATCTGCCCATCCAGGATGGGCGCTGCGCGCGTGCCCTCGACGGCTACGTCGGCGGTGAACGTGCCTTCCAGGTGTTTCACGGTTTCCGGGTCCAGAAAGGGCTGCAGCCAATCGATAGAGAAGGTGCCGGCGCGGAGGGCAAGCGAAAGCGGAGCCCCGCCCGGGTCGAACGGTTCCGTGGCGTCGAGGCGCAGGTCTACCGGTACTGAGCCATCGAGGGTGAGGGTGCTGCCGTCGTCGTGGGTCAGGCGGCTCTCCAGCGTCAGCATGCGGTCGTCATAGGCAAGGTCAACCTCCAGGTTGCCTACGGGCGCATCTTGCGACTCAAGGGCAGTGGCCAGGCGGCCGCCCAGTTGCGGGGCCGCGGCGGGGCCTGTCAGGTCAACAGAGCCGTTGAGGGTGCCCCCTAACCCTGGATAGCCGAACAGGTCGGCAAACGCATCGATGCGAACCTCTTCGAGGGTGAGGATCAGGTTTTGGGTGCCGGCAAAGTCGATGACGCCATCGAGGGCCACCTGCTGATCGCCGCTAAAGAGCAGGAAGTTGCGCACGCGGTAGCGGTCCCCAATGCGCACGGTAGCGGGCAGGAGCAGCTCCCAGCGGTCGCGGTCGAGGCGGAGGTCAAGCTGTTCCAGGCGGAGCTCCAGGTCGCCTGCGCCGACGGTCAGGGCGCCGCTGAGGGAGGCATCGCGGCGGCGGTCGAGGTTCACCTCCAGGGCGTATTGCACGCGGTTGTCTGCAAAGGAGAAGATCACATCGGTGCCGCTAATCGTAAGCGCAGCGCGCGAGGTGGGGCCGAGGGTGAGGCGGCCGTTCCCTTCCTGGATGCCCTGCAGTCCATCGAGCGCCCCCTCAAACGTCAGCGACGCCGACGCCACACGGGTGGCATCGTACAGCAGCGTCTCCAGCGCGGCATCAGCTTGCACCTGCACGTCACCGGGCGGCCCCACCACGCGAACGTTCAGGGTGCCCCGGTTCAGCGCGAGCGGGGCGTCCAGCAGGGTGCCGACTGGCTGCAGCGAGCGCGTTTCGCCAGTCAGGCTGAAGTTGGAGGTGTGGCGGCGCTCCTCATCCACAAGGGCGATGCTGCCGCCGCCGTCGAGCGTGGCCACGTTGGAGCGTACCTGTAGGCTGTCGACGGTCAGCAGGCCGTCTGCCATCCGAAAGCCCGTCCGCAGCGTGTCCATCGTGGCGGCCCCGTAGCGGGCGTTGCTGATGTCGGCTGTGCCGGCAAGCTCAAGGGTAGCCGGGGCCAGCCCGGTGCCGGCTACATCAACGCGGGCGGAGAGCCGCGCGGGAAGGTCCTGCAGGTCCAGCAGCCCCGCTACGTCGAGCGTGTCGAGCGCAGCGGTAAGCTGATACGAAGGCTCCTCCTCCCACTGGCCCCGCCCAGACAGAGACAGGGTGCCTTCAGCAAAGGTGAAGCGGCCCGAGAGCTCCGCTTCGCCATCGGTAACGGTGAGCGCTCCCTGCCCGGACTCCAGAGCGGCCTGGTTGAGCGTTGAGGGCTCCAGGGCCAGTTCACTGTCCAGCGTAAGCGAGGCGGGGTCGGTGCCTGTGCCGTCGAGGGTAAAGGTGCCGTTGAGCTGCGTGGCCAGTGCCTCCAGCCCCAGAAACGCCCCCACGTCGATGCGCTCAAAGGCGCCTTCCGTGATGGCATAGGAGGGCGCGGTACGGAAGGGCTCGGCGGTGCCGGCAAGCGTAAGCCCGCCGCCGGGCAGGTCCACGGCCGCCCGCGCGGTGAGGCGTCCACGAACAAGATCCAGCGACACATCGGCCGTGGTAATCTGCTGATCGTTGACCCGGGAGGAGTCGAGCGTGGTGGTGGAGCGCAGCTGCAGCGTCTCGGGCGTGAAGCCGGTCAGGGTTGCCTCGAAGCGGCCATTCAGGTCGCTGGACTGGTCGGGGAGTTGCGCCAGCGGTCCGATATCGACCGCAGCAAACCGTCCGTCGGAGAATGCGAGGCGAGGTTCCTCGGCGAAGGGGGTGCCGGCCACGGCTGTTTCGAAGCGGCCGCCGTTGAGGGCGGCCTGCAGCGTGGCCGAGAGGCGGCCGCTGGTCAGTGCAGCCGAGGCCTCGGCGGTCTCCAGCACATACGGGCCGTAGGTGGACCGGTCGAGCGAGAGGGCAAAGGACTCCAGCGTGAGCGTCTCGGAGGCGGTACCTTCGCCCGTCAGGGCCAGCTGCCCGCTGACGCTGCTGGCCGTCGTGTCGGCGGCCAGGGCGGCCAGGTTGAGGTCTTGGAAGGTCAGCTCGGGGATGGCGTACCGGATCTCGTCGCGCAGGTCCACCTGCGCCCGCCCCTGCAGCTGCCCTTGCCCAAACTGGAGGCTCGTCTGCGCCTCCGCCTGCCCGTCGGCCAGCGCCACGTCGAAGCCGCCTTCCGTCAGCCGGAGGTTGTTGAGTGTAGACGGGGCCGAGTCCAGGCGGAGGGTAGCGTTGGCGGTTTGGGGGTCGAGGCCTGTGCCTGTGAGCCGCGCGGTGCCCCCGAGCACGCCCGTCAGCGATGCACCGTCCAGAAAGCGCTCGGGGACGAGGTCGGCGACGGTCGCCGTGAGGTCGTACGTGGGCACGTCGTCGAGCGGGCGGGTCGTGCCGTTCAGGGCGAGCGTCATGCCGCGGAGCCCACCCTGCAGGTCAATGGCAGCCTCGCCGTCGTCAACGGCCGCCGTGAAGGTGGTGCGCGTCGGGGCGTAAGGCCCCACTGCCGAGTCGAAGACCTCAGCGGAGAGGGTCCCGTTGAGGCGATCCAGGGCCGGCCCGCGGAGTTCGGCGGCCCAGTCGGCATTGACGCGGCCCGCGGCGGCGGCGACGTCGCGGGCAAACGCCGCCGGGTTCAGGTTGCGGAGCGCTCCGCTCAGGTCGTAGCGTAGCGGCTCATCGTCCACAGGGGTGAGCGCGGGCGAGGCGTCCGCCGTTAGCGTAAAGGAGGCGCCATCATCCAGCGCCCCCTCCACATCAGCAAGCAGGCGGCCGCTGGCGCCGTCCAGCCGCACGTCCAGGTCCAACACCCGCGCCAGGTCCAGGGAAGGCACGTAGGGCTGCAGGTCAGCGAAGGCCAGCGGCGCCGCCGTCAGGCTGAAGTCGGTAGTGGTGAGGTTGTCGAACGAGAGAGGCAAGACGCCCTCGGCCACCACGTAGCTCCGCCGGGAGAGGAGCGTGCCTACGTCTACCGTAAACGATTCATTTGTGAGGGCCCCGCGCAGGGTAGCCGTGACGCCCCCGCCCAGCCCC